>CAYMCV010000008.1:0-2232 GCA_964389005.1 uncultured Lachnospiraceae bacterium
CCATCGAAGAAAGCAAGACCATGAAAACAGAGTTGGATTTGGTGGAAGGTATGCAGTTTGACCGCGGTTATCTTTCTGCTTATATGGCGACTGACATGGATAAAATGGAAGCGAACCTTGAGAATCCGTACATCTTGATTACAGATAAAAAGATTACCAATATTCAGGACATTTTACCGATTTTGGAGCAAATTGTTCAATCCGGCGCGAAATTGTTGATTATCGCTGAGGATATTGAGGGTGAAGCATTAACAACATTGATTGTCAACAAACTTCGCGGAACATTTAATGTAGTTGCTGTAAAAGCACCGGGATATGGTGACAGAAGAAAAGCAATGCTGGAAGATATCGCAATTTTAACCGGCGGTCAGGTCATCAGCGAAGAACTCGGATTGGATTTGAAAGACATGACACTTGCCAATATGGGTCGTGCCAAATCCGTAAAAGTACAAAAAGAGAATACCATTATTGTGGATGGCGCAGGTGACAAGAATGCCATTGCCGCAAGAATCGGTCAGATCAAAAAGCAAATCGAAGATACCACTTCCGAATTTGACAAAGAGAAGTTGCAGGAAAGACTTGCCAAGATGGCAGGCGGCGTAGCGGTTATTCGCGTCGGCGCAGCAACAGAAACCGAGATGAAAGAAGCAAAACTCCGTATGGAAGATGCGTTGGCTGCGACTCGTGCTGCAGTGGAAGAAGGTATCATTGCAGGCGGTGGTTCGGCATATATTCATGCATCCAAGAAGGTTGCCGAACTAGCAGAATCATTGGAAGGCGATGAGAAGACAGGTGCACAGATTGTATTGAAAGCATTGGAAGCACCGTTGTTCCACATTGCTGCGAATGCAGGACTGGAAGGAAGTGTCATCATCAACAAGGTTTATGAGTCCAAAGTTGGTGTCGGCTTCGATGCATTGAAAGAAGAATATGTAGATATGGTGGAAGCCGGAATTCTTGACCCTGCCAAAGTAACAAGAAGCGCACTGCAGAATGCAACCAGTGTTGCATCAACCTTATTGACCACAGAATCCGTTGTTGCAAACATCAAAGAGGATACACCGCAGATGCCCGCAGGCGGCGGAATGGGAATGATGTAAAAACTTTACGGTATTTTGCTTGACAAACCGAAATGATAGTGTTACTTTTAGGAAGTAAAAGCAGTGACGAAGAAAGCGCAGATGTGTGGATTCGCAGAGAGCCGTCGGTTGGTGTGAGACGGTAATTCCGATTTTGCAGGCTATCCCTTCCGAGCCGGAATCATGAATGCCGCGAGGTTAGTAATGGTTTACGTGGTTGTCGCGTTAAGACAAAAGACTTGTTGGAGTCTGCGAGGTGGCATTTTCGGATGCAATTTGAGTGGTACCGCGGGAAATATAACCCGTCTCAAAGAAATTTGAGGCGGGTTTTTTAATGTTTTTAAATACCACACTTCATATGCAGACAGAAATGGAGGCAAAATGGCACAGAACAATTTGGAACTAAAAATCAAAGAAGTAGCACGACGTATCAAGAGTTTGCGAGAAGATATGGATTTATCGCCTGCACAATTGGCTGAAAAAATCGGACTGTCGGAAGAAGAGTATATGCGCTTGGAATCCGGAGAGGAAGATTTCAGTTTTACGTTTATCTATAAGATTGCACAGGTGTGCGGCGTGGAAATCACGGATATTATGGAGGGCGAAAGCCCGAGCCTGACGGAGTATACCGTCACCAGAAAAGGTGAAGGGGTTCCGATTGTCCGCAGAGAAGGCTTCGTATACAATCGCTTGGCGGCGAAGTTCAAAAATAAGCTGGCGGAGCCTTTTTATGTAAAAGTTCCGTATTCCGAGGAGGCATTGAATCCGCCTTATCACTTTGCGTCCCATGCGGGGCAGGAGATGGACATTGTCATCAAAGGTAATTTAAAAATGATGATTGGAGACCGCAGCGAAATCCTGCACGAGGGAGATTGTATCTACTACAATAGTTCCACACCGCATGATGAAATTGCATTGGGCGGAGAAGATTGCGAAATTTATGCAATTGTTTTGAACCCGGACAGCAACGGTTTATTGGAATACAAAGAAAAAGTGAATTCTTTTTCAACTACCAATACGGATTTGGCGAAACTGAAGAATCCCGTATATGAGAACTTTGCAGAGACGACGCTGGACGAAAATGGTGTTGTGAACGGTATTACATTTAAAAATGATGAACATTTTAACTTTGCATATGATGTTCTGGATGTTA
>CAYMCV010000008.1:2242-15422 GCA_964389005.1 uncultured Lachnospiraceae bacterium
AGCAAAACGGCGATGATTTATGTATCGAGGGAGAAGCAGGCACGTCGTTTCACATTTAACGATATGAGTCTGTACTCTTCGCAGACAGCGAATTATTTTGCATCGCTTGGCATCAAAAAAGGCGATCGCGTGATGCTGGTATTGAAGCGGCATTATCAGTTCTGGTTCTCGATTCTGGCGTTACACAAGTTGGGTGCGGTTGCAATCCCCGCGACTCATTTATTGAAAGACCATGATTTTGAATATCGTTTCCAGGCGGCAGGCGTCAGTGCCATTGTTTGTACCGGAGACGGTACCGTGGCAGACGAAGTTGATATTGCAGCAAAGGCATGTCCCGAATTAAAGACAAAAGTGATCGTCGGCGGTGCAAGAGAGGGGTGGCATGATTTTGATGTAGAGTATCAGAACTTTCCGCAGACGTTTGAAAAACCGGATGATTTTATGGGTGGAAACGACACTATGTTGATGTTTTTTACATCCGGCACCACGGGCTATCCGAAAATTGCGGCACACAATCACAAGTATCCGCTGGGACACTTTTTAACCGCCAAGTATTGGCATAATGTCGACCCGAACGGTTTGCACTTTACGATTGCAGATACCGGCTGGGGCAAGGCACTGTGGGGGAAACTCTACGGACAGTGGTTATGCGAAGCAGCTACGTTTGTCTATGATTTTGACAAATTCGAGGCACAGGATATTCTGCCGATGTTTAAAAAGTACGGAATTACCACTTTTTGTGCACCGACCACCATGTATCGATTTTTTATCAAGGAGAATCTTGCCAAGTATGATTTGAGTTCGATTAAGTATGCAACGGTTGCAGGCGAAGCAATGAATCCGGAAGTATTTCACCAGTTCTTAAAAGCCACAGGCGTTCGCATTATGGAAGGGTTCGGTCAGACAGAGACAACGTTGGCAATTGCAAACTATGTCGGTGCGAGCAACAAAGTCGGTTCGATGGGCAAACCGAGTCCCATGTATGATGTAGATATTCTGTTGCCGGACGATAAGCCCGCGGGTGTCGGCGAAGTCGGCGAAATTGTGATTCGGACGGATCGTTTTGTACCGAATGGTTTGTTCAAAGGATATTATCTGGATGATGCAAAAACAAAAGAAGCATGGCATGACAATGTTTATCATACCGGAGATACCGCATGGCGCGATGAGGACGGATATTATTGGTATGTCGGTCGTGTTGACGACTTAATCAAGTCTTCCGGATACCGTATCGGACCCTTTGAAATCGAGAGCGTCATTATGGAATTGCCTTATGTACTGGAATGCGCGGTTGTAGCGGCACCGGATGAAATTCGCGGTCAAGTGGTCAAAGCCAATATCGTATTGACAAAAGGTACCGTCGGAACGGATGAACTGAAAAAAGAAATTCAGAGTTATGTAAAGACACATACGGCACCGTACAAGTACCCGAGAATCGTGGAATTCTTGGATGAATTGCCCAAAACCATCAGTGGCAAGGTTCGTCGTGTAGATTTAAGATAAGTAATTTTTAGCATAAATATGAGTCCGCGGAAAAAAGACCATTCTTTTTCCGCGGATTTTGTGCTATAATGTTCGAAAGTTTGCAATCATGTGATGAATATAGGAGGAAGGTACATATGGGATTGAATTTCAGAAAGAGCATATCTTTGGGAAAAGGACTTCGATTGAATTTGGGCGGAAAAAGTGCCAGTATCAGTTTCGGTAAAAGAGGTGCCAGATACTCGGTCAGCACAACGGGTAAAAGACGTGCAACTGTAGGACTTCCGGGAACGGGTCTCTCTTATACGAAAACTTTTGGAAGCAAGAAAGGTGAAAAGGATAAGGAGAGAGAAAAGAGTTCCAAAGAGGCGGAGGAAGCATTACGCGCCTATGAGGAACAGGTGGAAGAGGTAAAAAGCATACATCAGGTCGGCGTGGATCCCATTGACTGGAATCGCCAGGAGACTGTTCCGAGAAAACTACGTGATTTGGCAGAAGCCGTTTTGCAGGGTTCGACGGATGCGTATTATGAAGTAATCGAACAAACGGAGCCCTTTGAAGATTTGGTTTTATACGGGAGTGAGTTCGAAATCGGAACCGATAAATCAGATGTGATTGTTTCCGAATTCAACATCAAAGAAGAAGAGGTGATACCGACCACCGAAGTCACGGTTTCAGCTTCCGGAAAAGTGACGGAAAAGGAATTGTCAAAGACTGCATATTATGAATTAATGCAGGACTATGTTTGTAGCGTTACGATACGTTTGGCGAGAGATTTGTTTGCATTGTTACCGGTGCAAAAAGTCATTGTACACGCAATCGATCATCGTTTGAATACGGCAACCGGTCATTCTGAAGAGGTTGCACTGCTTTCTGTTATTTTTACACGTGATGCATTTATGCGTTTGAATTTGGATGCCATTGACCCGTCCGATGCACTTGAGAATTTTGAACACAACATGAAGTTCATGAAGACACAGGGCTTCAAACCGATTGTGAAGCTTGAAGACTGGTAAGATTTGATTCATCGTTTTCCTTGCGTCGAAGGATTGATGAGGGAAATATCAGAGACTATAATGAGTGAGTGATTTTTAACTGATTGTTGAAGGAGTGAGAAGCCAATGAAGAATTTGGATGAATACATACGCAGTATCCCCGATTTTCCGGAACCCGGTATTATTTTTCGGGATGTAACGAGCGTATTGCAGGATGCAGACGGGTTACAGCTTGCAATCGATACCATGCAGGATAAGGTTTCGGATATTGATTTTGATGTCGTGGCGGGACCGGAGTCAAGAGGATTTATCTTTGGCATGCCGATTGCATATAATAAACACAAACCGTTTGTTTTGATTCGCAAAAAAGGCAAACTTCCTTGCGAAACCGTAGAAAAGGAATATGCGCTGGAGTACGGAACGGCAACCATTGAAATGCATCGTGATTCGATAAAGCCGGGACAGAAGGTACTGATTGTGGATGATTTGATTGCGACGGGCGGAACGACCAAAGCCATGATTGAACTGATTGAATCATTGGGAGGCATCGTGACAGGCATTGTTGTTCTGATTGAATTGGCGGGCTTGCACGGGAGAGATCAAATTGAAGGATATCGCTTGGAAGCGGCACTTACATATGAAGGAAAGTAATCATTACATGATGTGGAGAAGCATATGATAGACGAAGAAAGAGAAGAATCAATCGTAAAACATGAATTTGTGATTGATGACGGTCGTATTGAGGCACTTCAGGAATTCTTAAGTCCTGAGGAACTTTACAACGATCTGGTTCTTCGTGTGCGCAAATATCATCCGTCGGGAGATATCAGTCTGATTGAGAAGGCATATCATGTTGCCGCGAAGGCGCATGAGAATCAGGTTAGAAAATCAGGTGAACCATACATTATTCATCCGCTGTATGTCGCGATTATTTTAGCTGATTTGGAGATGGATAAGGAAACAATTGCTGCAGGCATTCTGCACGACGTTGTAGAAGATACCATCATGACATATGATGAAATTGCCGATCAGTTCGGAACGGATGTTGCCAATTTGGTGGACGGTGTTACAAAACTCGGTCGCTTGGAATATGCCGGCGGCGACAAGGTAGAAGAGCAGGCAGAAAACCTACGCAAGATGTTTTTGGCTATGGCCAAAGATATCCGCGTTATTATGATTAAATTGGCAGACCGATTGCACAATATGCGTACGTTGAAGCACATGCCACCTGAGAAGCAACAGGAGAAGGCGCGTGAGACGTTGGACATTTATGCTCCGATTGCACAGCGACTCGGTATTTCCAAAATTAAAGTCGAGTTGGACGATTTGTCTCTGAAGTATTTAGAGCCGGATGTGTATTATGATTTGGTAGATAAAATTGCCATCCGCAAAGCGGAGCGCGAACGCTATGTTCAGAGCATTGTGGAAGAAGTTCGGACACATATCTTTAATGCTGGAATTCCGGCAGAAATTGACGGACGTGTGAAGCACTTTTTTAGTATATATAAGAAGATGAAGAATCAGAATAAGTCGTTGGATCAGATTTACGATTTGTTTGCAGTCAGAATCATCGTTGATACGGTCAAGGATTGCTATGCTGCATTGGGCGTGATTCATGAGATGTATACGCCCATTCCGGGTCGCTTCAAAGATTACATTGCGATGCCGAAGGACAATATGTACCAGTCACTGCATACGACACTGATTGGGGCTACGGGACAGCCGTTTGAGATTCAGATTCGTACATATGAAATGCACAGAACCGCAGAATACGGTATTGCCGCACACTGGAAATACAAAGAAATGTCGGATGGCAAAAAGAGTGCCAACCAAGAGGAAGAGAAACTCACGTGGTTACGTCGTATCTTGGAATGGCAGAAGGAAATGGCGGATAACCATGAGTTCATGGATTTGCTAAAAGACGACTTTGATCTATTTTCTGACAGGTCAAGAGTTTACCGGCGGGTTCTACGCCAATTGATTTTGCATACAGTATCCACAGCGCAGTCGGAAACAAAATGGTAGGTGCCAAAGTCAACGGCAAGCTTGTATCCATAGAATATCAGATTAACAACGGAGATGTCATTCAGGTCATTACGTCCAACAGTTCCAACGGACCGAGTCGTGATTGGTTGAATGTCGTCAAAAGTACGCAGGCACGAAACAAGATCCAACAGTGGTTTAAGAATGAGCTAAAAGACGAGAACATTATCAAAGGAAAGGAAATGCTGCTTGCTTACTGCAAGTCCAAGGCATTGAATATTTCCGAACTTCTAAAACCGCAGTATATGGATTATGTGATGAGCAAATACGGTTTCCATGACTGGGAGTCCGTTTTGGCAGCCATCGGACACGGTGGTTTGAAAGAAGGTCAAATCATCAACAAAATGCTCGAACTCTATGAGCATGAGCACAAACGGGTATTAACCAATGAAGAAGTTCTCGACGCGGTTGCGGAGAACAGCAACGCACAGGAACGCCGTTTAGAGCGCAAGAACAAAGGCGGAATCATTGTCGAAGGAATTCATGATGTAGCGGTCAGATTCGGAAAGTGTTGCAGTCCGATTCCCGGAGATGACATCATAGGTTACGTGACCAGAGGAAGGGGCGTATCCATTCATCGTGTAGATTGTGTGAATGTCATCAATTTGGCGGAGGAAGAGCGACATCGGTTGATTGAGGCACATTGGCAGAAAACAGCCTCTGATGCCGATACCGGTAAGTATCTTGCGGAAATCGTGATTTATGCATATAACCGGAATGGTTTGCTTGCAGACATTGCAAAGGCTTTGACGGAGAAAGATATCGAAATCGTGAGCCTGCATACCAAGACCAGCAAAAAGGGAATTACAACGTTGCAGACTTCTTTTGAAATCAGCGGGAAGACGGAACTGAACAGAATTATTGATAAAATCATGACAATTGAGAGCGTTGTCGATATAGGAAGGACATCAGGTTAATGGAAGCACTAAAAATTGGTTGTATCGTATTGGGAAGATTGGAGAATAACTGCTTTTTTTTACACAGAGAAGGGGAATATGAGACAATTGTGGTAGACCCATCGTTGCAAGGAGAACAGATATTTGCGCGTTTACGCGAAAAAGGCCTCAAGGTTACGGCAATTCTGATTACACATGGTCACTTTGACCATATCATGGGAAGCAATGAAATACGTAATTTATCAGAGGCAAAGGTGTATGCGTGTGCAAAAGAGAAGGAAATCCTTACGAATCCTTCCTTGAATCATTCCGACAAAATTAATCATCCATATGTGGTATCGGTAGATGAGTGGCTGAAGGATGAAGATGAGATAGAAGTCGGAAGCATGCATTTTCGGATGCTTGAGACACCCGGACATTCCGAAGGAAGTTGTTGCTACTATTTCGAAGAGGATGGTGTCTTAATCAGCGGGGATACGCTGTTTTTTGAATCGGTCGGAAGAACGGATTTAGAGACGGGAAATACTGCCATGTTGAAGCAATCGCTCCGAAGACTGCTTGCGTTACCGGAAGAAGTCAAAGTATACCCCGGCCATGGAGAATTTACAACCATAGGACATGAAAAAGAGTACAATCCGTTTGCATAAGACGGGTGATGGAGGACGGATGTGATGATTGCGGTATGTAACCGTTCCGATTATGAATATGATATCAATGCACTGTTAAAGTCATTTTTTCCGCAACAAGAAGTGCAGTTTTTTACGAAGCGACCGGAGATTATGGACGAAGCATGTGACTTAACGGTGGAATTGCAGGTTAATGAAACATCGGCTGTCATTCGCATCGAACAGGCAGGCGTGTCGTGTCTTGAACGCAGTGTGGAGTTTTCCGAAGATAATTCAAAAAGTAAGTGCAAGCTTCATTTTTATGATGTTTTATGTGAATATACGAAGTCCTCTCTTCCGTGGGGGAACCTCACAGGCATTCGCCCCACGAAACTTGCAATGAGTCTGTTCGAAGAAGGGGAAGACGATTCGGAGATTTGTGCCAAACTTTGGGAGTCTCATCGTGTCAGCCGTGAGAAAGCAGAACTGAGCATTGCCATCGCCAAAAGAGAACATACCATTCTGACACTTCCGAATATACAGGAAGGTTACAGTCTGTATATCGGAATTCCTTTTTGCCCGACGACCTGTTTGTATTGTTCGTTTACATCGTATCCGATTCACAAATGGGAGAGCCAAGTTTGGGACTATCTGTATGCCATGGAAAAGGAAATGGATTTTTGGGCCGAACAGTATCGGAATCGTATTCTCAGTACAGTTTATATCGGAGGCGGTACTCCGACAACATTGTCGGCGCAACAGCTGCAATGGCTGATAGATAAAATTAAATCCAAATTTAACTTTGACAATGTACTGGAATTTACAGTAGAAGCGGGACGTGCAGACAGTATCACACCGGAAAAATTAAGGGTTTTGTATGAATCGGGCGTGACGAGAATCTCTGTGAATCCACAGACGATGAATGAGAAGACATTGCAACTGATCGGACGAAAACATACGGTTTCGGATGTGTACCGGGCATATCAAGAAGCAAGAGACGCCGGTTTTGACAATATCAACATGGATTTGATTCTGGGATTACCGGGAGAGGAAGAGGCGGAAGTGGTTGCTACCACTGAAGCAATCAAGGGATTGTCGCCAGACAGCATTACCATACATTCGCTTGCAATCAAACGTGCATCCGCTTTGAATCGAATGATTACGGAGCAAGGAATGATTCGTCTGTGTAATACGGATCGAACGATGAAAATTGCTGCACAAGCCGCCGAAGATTTATCAATGGTTCCATACTATCTTTATCGACAGAAGAATATGGCGGGAAATTTTGAAAATGTCGGTTATGCGAGAGAAGGAAAATACGGAATCTATAATATCTTAATCATGGAAGAACGCCAGACCATTGTTGCAATCGGCGCCGGAAGTATAACCAAGGTGGTTTTTGAGAACGGTCGAATGGAACGAAGCGACAACGTCAAAGACGTCGGTTTATATATTGCACAAACAGATGAAATGATTGAAAGAAAGCGGAGAATTCTTTCCATGACAAAAAAGGAAGCGGAAACGTAAAAATCAGTTGTCAATTTGGATATTAACGTGTAAAATCGATATTTGAAGAATAAAAGGCACCTGTTGTTTTTATCGGCGCTATTTGCCGAAATTCTATGAAACAACCGTGTGTGGAACGGAGTGAAAAATGGGACTTTCCAAAAAACCTGTGACCGGTATGAAAGATATTCTCCCGGAAGAAATGCAGATTCGCGATTATGTCATAGCGGAGATTAAAAGGACCTATCGTTCGTTTGGCTTTTCGCCGATGGAGACACCCTGTGTGGAGCATATCGAGAATTTGACCAACAAACAAGGCGGAGAAAATGAGAAACTGATATTCAAGATTTTGAAACGCGGGGAGAAACTGAACCTGGAAGAAGCATCAACAGAAGCGGATTTGGTTGACGGCGGTTTACGTTATGATTTAACGGTTCCGCTTGCACGTTTCTATTCCAATCAGAGCGCAGTGCTTCCGCAGCCTTTCAAAGCGGTACAGATTGGCAACGTATGGCGTGCGGACAAGCCGCAACGCGGCAGATTCCGTCAGTTTATGCAGTGCGATATCGATATTCTCGGTGAGCCGACGAATCTTGCGGAAATAGAACTGATTCTTGCAACATCCACCTTGTTGTCCAAACTGGGCTTTTCGGGATTTAAGATTCGCATCAACGATCGTCGGATTTTGAAAGCAATGGCAATCGGAAGCGGATTTTGCGAAGAGGATTGCGACACCGTTTTCATTATTTTAGATAAAATGGATAAAATCGGGCCGGACGGTGTCAAAGCGGAACTCATAAAAAACGGATATCCCGAAGAAGCAATCGAAACTTATGTCAATATGTTTGCATTGCTTGAACAACAATCGGATCCCATCGGATATCTGAAGGAACAGTTACAGGAGCACTTGGAGCAAGGAACGGCAGAGAACTTAAAAGAAATCATGGAAACGGCCCAAGGCGCAATGCCGGATGGTTGTGCGTTGATTTTTGACCCGACCTTGGTTCGGGGAATGAGTTATTATACGGGTACCATTTTTGAGATTGAGATGGTTGAGTTTAACAGTAGCGTAGGCGGTGGCGGAAGATATGACAAAATGATAGGAAAGTTTACCGGTACGGATACACCGGCCTGTGGATTCTCCATTGGTTTCGAGCGTATCATAACCATTCTTCTTGAAAATGGATTTCAAGTTCCGGAAAGTGGTGCAAAACAAGCGTTTCTCTTCGAAAAAGGCATATCCGCGACAGCGATGGCGGATATCATCAAAGAAGCACAAAAGGAACGCGCCGAAGGGAAGACGGTTCTGGTTGCACGTATGAACAAGAACAAGAAATTCCAAAAGGAACAATTGGTGAAAGATGGATATGAGGTTTTCCGTGAGTTCTACAGAGAACCATTAAAATAATGAAGCAAATGATAGGCTGCTGCGGCGGCGGAATGAGAGGAATTATGGCTGAGTCAATGAACGGATTAAAAAGAACACATCGTTGTACGGAACTGTCTGCGAAGAATTTGGGCGAGACGGTTACCGTAATGGGATGGGTTCAAAAAAGCAGAAATAAAGGCGGTATCATTTTTACCGATTTACGTGACAGGAGCGGTTTGTTACAGATTATCTTTGAGATGGCGGGTAACAACAATGCAGACTGTATCGATGAGGATGGATTTGCAAAGGCAGAGCGCCTGCGCAGTGAGTTTGTAATTGCGGTTACGGGACGTGTGGTCAGCCGTGAAGGTGCTGTCAACGAGAACTTAAAAACCGGTGAAATCGAAGTTCGCGCGACGCAGATTCGCATTCTGTCCGAAGCGCAGACACCACCGTTTCCGATTGAAGCGGATTCCAAAACCAAAGAGGAACTGCGATTAAAGTATCGTTATCTGGATTTACGTCGTCCGGATTTACAGTCCAACATTATCATGCGAAGCCAGGTTGCAACACGAATTCGTGCGTTCTTGGCGGAAGAAGGATTCTTAGAGATTGAGACACCGATATTGATGAAATCGACACCGGAAGGTGCCAGAGACTATTTGGTACCGAGTCGTGTACATCCGGGTACTTTTTATGCGCTTCCGCAATCGCCGCAGTTGTTTAAGCAACTTTTGATGTGCTCCGGTTATGACCGATATTTCCAGATTGCAAAATGTTTCCGTGACGAGGATTTGCGCGCTGACCGTCAACCGGAATTCACACAGGTGGATATGGAATTGTCCTTCGTTGAGGTAGACGATGTTCTTGAAGTGAATGAACGCCTGTTAAAAAAAGTATTTGCGGATACCATAGGAGTCGATATTCAGCTTCCCATACCGCGTATGACATGGAAAGAGGCAATGGATAGATTCGGTTCCGATAAACCGGATACACGTTTCGGTATGGAGTTAATCAATGTAACGGATGTCGTTTCAAATTGCGGTTTTTCCGTATTTACGCAGGCAATTGCCGCAGGTGGTTCTGTTCGCGGATTAAATGTTGAAGGACAGGCAGAAATGCCGCGGAAGAAAATTGACGCACTTGTTGAATTTGCAAAGGGATTCGGTGCCAAAGGACTTGCTTATATTGCTTGTATGCCTGACGGAACTTATAAGTCTTCTTTTACCAAATTTTTATCCGAACAGGAAGTGACCGACCTAGTCAATGCCATGGGCGGAAAACCGGGAGATTTGTTACTGTTTGCGGCAGATCGCGATGTGGTTGTATATGATGTGTTGGGTAATTTGCGAATCGATCTTGCCAAGAACTTCAACTTAATCGATCAGAATCAATTTAACTTCCTTTGGGTTACGGAGTTCCCGCTATTGGAGTGGAACGAGGATGAGAAGCGTTTTGTTGCGGTACATCACCCGTTTACCATGCCTATGGATGAGGATTTGCAATACTTGGAAAGCGATCCCGGACGTGTACGTGCGAAGGCATATGATATTGTTTTGAACGGTACGGAACTTGGCGGCGGAAGTGTCAGAATTCACCAGAATGATATTCAAGAGAAGATGTTTTCCATTTTAGGTTTTACACAGGAACAGGCTTATGAGCGCTTCGGTTTCCTATTGAATGCGTTTAAGTACGGCGTACCGCCTCATGCAGGTTTGGCCTACGGACTTGACCGTATGATTATGCTTATGGTTAATGCAGAGTCCATCAGAGACGTCATTGCATTCCCGAAGGTAAAAGATGCATCCTGTTTGATGTCCGAAGCTCCTAATGTCGTTGATCAACAACAGATTGATGACTTATGTATTGCAATTGTGGAACCCCAAAAAGGAAATGAAGAATGAAACGACTGTATTGGTGTGATACGACAGAACTCATGGAGTGTACGCCTGATGTCTTTGAAGTAAAATTGTCACAATATATGTTGTCGGCGTACAGAACAGCAAAAATAAATCAATATCAAACGATGGCAGACCGCGCAAGATGCTTGGGCGCCGGAGTTTTGTTGCGAGAAGCACTGCGGGAGTATTTAAAGGATACCCCCGCTTTTTCGTCGGAAACAAATTGGGCGAAATTATGCGAGGAAACAACAAATCAAGAGACAAACAGACCGTATTTGGTTGCATATCCGGGATTTCATTACAGCATATCTCACTCCGGAAAGTACGTTATATGTGCTGTATCAGATATGCCAATCGGTGCGGACATACAGGAATACAAAGAAATCTCCGTATCTGTGATTGATAGGGTTCTCTGTGCGGATGAGAAGGAGATTTACGAGCGTATACCATCTGCGGCAGAGAAGCAACGGACATTTTTCGAAATCTGGTCTGCGCATGAGAGCTATGTCAAAATGACCGGCGAAGGAATGAAAGGCTTACGAACCGTTTGTTACCAAATGGATTGTAATACAATCTGTTCGTTGACGGGCGAGAGGTTGGCATACATTGAAGTTTTGAATTTTTTGGTAGATTATGCAATCTGTATTTGTGACCGCCATGGCATCAAAATTGATAATATAATACATATTTACCTATAAACAGTAAAAATGAAAGTTAAAATTATACAATATAACCAAAATCATGAGAAAATGTTGACGATATTTCCAATGGATTTTTTTGGACATAAAAGATATAATGAAATAGAGCGGGGGGTTCTTTCAAATTTTCATAAGTAGTACATGGTAGAGTGTTTTGAAGCATTGCGATTTCAGTCGATTTCAGGAAGGGAACGCAGGCGGAGGATTACTGTATGACTAATCTTGGGAGGGCTGAATGAATAAGGATAAACTAACTGGACTATTGCTTTTTGATGATTTTATTATAGAGGCAACACGGTGTATTGAACAGACGCCCCAAGAGAATATGTTGGTTGTCATTTCGTGCGACATCAGTAATTTTAAATACATCAATCGTATGTATGGATATGAAGCCGGTGATAAACTGATTGCCGGTTTGGCGAAATGCATGGTTCATGAACAAGAGAATTGTATTTGTGCATGCAGACCTTATTCTGACCATATACTCGGTATTTTTGAAGTTTGTTTTGAATGGGAAGAAGCCAGAACAAGATTGCGAAAAGTTCAGGAACAATTTGTGAAATTATACAAGAAAGATGTTCCGAGGGCTTCACTGCATTTGAATGTCGGCGTGTATGTATTTGGCGATCACAGAGAACCGATTACATCTGCGATTGACAAGTCCAATATTGCAAGACGAAGCGTAAAAGGCAATTATTGTGTATCCTGTGCCGTTTACACGAAGGAAATGCAGGAGAAAAAAGAAGAAGACGCCAAGATTATTCCGATTTTTGAGAAAGCATTGGAAGAGAAGAAGATATTGGTTTATTTACAGCCCAAGGTCAGCGTGAGCGGTAAGCGTATTGTCGGAGCGGAGGCACTGACACGTCTTGTCGATGATGACGGCAAAATCATCAGTCCGGATGTGTTTATTCCTATCTTGGAAAACAGCGGTAAAGTATTGGATTTGGATTGGTATGTGATGTCATACGTCTTTGGGTGTATCCAAAGGTGGCTAAGCGAAGGCAAGACGCCGAATCCTATTTCCATCAACTTGAGTAAGATTCATTTTTATTACGATAATTTGGTTAATGATATCATTAAAGAATTTGATTTGTATTCCATACCTGCGAAGTATGTGGAGTTTGAAATAACGGAGTCCGTATTTTTTGAGGAAGCGGAGTTGATTATCAGTAAGATTGGGAAGTTAAGAGAACATGGTTTTAAAGTAAGTGTTGATGACTTTGGAGCCGGTTATTCCTCGCTGAACTTAATCGGCATTCTGCCCGTTGATACCATCAAATTGGATAAAGGATTTATTAAGAACGGCTTAAACAATAAGAAAGGCAAAGATATCATTAAGGGCTTGATTCAGATATTGAATGAAATTGATATGGATATCGTATGTGAAGGAATCGAGACACCGGAAGAAGAAAAGATTGTTTTTGAGTTCGGTTGCGATTCCATGCAGGGATTTTTATATGACAAGCCGATACCGATACAGACATTTGAAGCGAAATACTTATCGTAAAAATTACAGATGAATTAGTCTCCTTTCAAAAAGGCGTAAAAAGTATATCTTTTTACGCCTGATTTTTTAGTCAACCCATGACGGATACAGTGTTTCCAGTATTCCGTCTGCGATTGCCTGCGCAATTTCGTCAAATCTTGCATCAAACAGATAATTATCTTGGTCTGTATTAATG
>CAYMCV010000008.1:15432-20564 GCA_964389005.1 uncultured Lachnospiraceae bacterium
ATTGCATCATTAGAATTTGTCAAATAGCCCATTTCAACCAACACAGCAGGCATTTGCGTCCGATTTAGAACAACAAGATTGGGCCTTTCGTTTACACCAAGGTTTCTGAAGCCTATTTTTTCAAGTTCCTCATTTATTTGTGCCGCCAAGACGGCAGCTTTGGAATTTGCGTTATAGACCAAGGTTTCCACACCGGAATATTGATTCGGATAAACGCTGGAATTGCGATGGATTGACACAAAATAATCGCCACCGGAAATGTTTGCCTCCTGTGCTTTTTCATAGGGGGATTCATATATATCATCCGTTCTTGTATAGAAGACATCTACACCTGATCTGCTCAAAATATCTCCGATTGCCAATGTAAGTTTTAACGCATCGTCTTTTTCCTGCCTTCCGCCATATACGGCACCGGGATTGGCACCACCATGACCGGCATCCAAAACAACAGTATATGCCATGTTTTTGCCTCTGATTCTCTCTTTATATAGATTATGAATTGCGAAAGAGGAATGTGTAACAAAAAAAGAGTTCTGCGAACAGAACTCTTTTTCGTACGTCGACTTATTTACGAACAGATAATAAATATATGAGTGGAGAATTCCAATAAATGGTGATTTCATTTGTAGAGAAGCTGCTTGCGTTGTCAACATAACATTTCGCAGGAGCTGCATCCGATAAAACAGCCAATGCATAGGGATCTTCCAAAGCATTGTCGGCACCGCCGACCAACATACCCGGAACCGCAGAACCAACGGATTCTGAAGGTCTGTGATGCGGTGCGGTCGGATAGAGCGTACCGAAACCGGTAACGAAACAGTATCCGAGAGAGTTCATTCCCAAGAGATAATCAGATTGGTAATTCTCCATTTGAAGATATTTTTCATCGCCGGATACGCGATAAGCCATATCATAAATCATTCCGTTATTGGCAATGGTCATATTGCTGCCCCAAGGATAAGTTCTTTCCAAAGAGGAAAAATAACCATCTTTGTTTGCCAACTCAATATTGGCATCAGCCTGTGTCAGAAGCGATTCTTTCAGTAACTTCGAGAAATCGGAATCTGTCTGCAGAGAACTGTCGGAGTTTAAATAAGCAAAGACACCATAGCCTGCGACGTCAGCCCAACCGAGCGCCAAAGGTAAATCTGCTGTGTAGAGTTTTTTGGCTTGTTTCAAGTACGCGTCTTCGCCGGTTGCATTATATAATTCGATGCTTGCCCAGAAGAATTCATCAGTGTTGTTTGCATCGGGATACTCACCGGTGGTAATTTCTGAAGGATTCAAAAATCCGGTTTGATCGCCGGCAGCGTTTTTCTTTAAGTAATCATATGCGTTCTTTGCGGCTGCAAGACAGGTATCTGCAAACGAAGCATCGATATCACGATAGACTACACTTGCCTTTGCCATGACTGCTGCAAAATCTCCGGTTGCCGTTGTGGATATCGGGCAAACAATCAATTCAGCCGTTTCATCTTGCGGCATTACGGTCTCCGGGAATACGGCACAGGTAACTTTATGGTAAACACCGCCGTTTTGTGCTTGCATTTTTAACATCCAATCAAGTTCATATCTGGCTTCATCCAATACATCCGGAATGCCGTTTCCGCTCTCGGGAATGCCGATATCATCGGAGTCGACGGAGGCACCTTCATAAGCCAATAACAAATCTTGTACCGTTTTGGCACCTGCAACAATGTAGCGACCGTAATCGCCTGCATCATGCCAACCGCCGGAAACATCAATGGTTTCCGAAGTGCCGAATATCGTCGCTTCAGCAGTATGACACGCGGGATGCGCAAAGGCTTCTGCGTATTTCGCATCCAACTCACAACCGCATCGCTGCAGATAGAGCATTTTGAGCGTGGATGCGTAAACATCGTCATAAACATCTTCCGCAATGGTGAACGGATAGGAATCACCGGCAACATCCAGATGAACGTAGTAAGTTCCGGGAGTGGTGAAATCGCTGAAGTCTCCGTGATATACGGAACAGCCGGCACCGCGTGAAGACATATAGTCATCCGGTAAGGTTCCTGTATATACGGTTTCGTTGGTGTTGAAATCAACGATACTGAAAGAAGTTTCTTGCTTGTATACGGATACAAAAGTTTTGACGCTGTCCGGTTTGTATCCGATTTGATTCAAGTTCACTTTGTTTGGTTCCGGAAGAGGAACAATTGCGAGCGCATTGGAAGCGTCTGCAATGGTTAGTTTGATATTGTCAATGTATACGTTATGTACGGTCTTGGAATCAAAATCGCCTTGTGCGCCGAGATTGAAAGCAAAACGAGGAGAAGGATCGCTTGCCGCGTTCATTGTAAATGTTGCGGAAACATGCTGTGTTTCTGTTGTAAGATGTGCGGGGTCCTCAACATAGTAAGGACTGTAACTGCCGCCGTTCATCTGAATTCTCCATTCATAATCGCGCTCAACATCAGAGCGAATATCAAAGGATACATCATAGACGCAACCCTGATTCAAAGCAAAACCGTCGCGATACGCCTGGACAGCGTGATTCACGCTTCCGGACTCGGTGATTTTGACAACGAGTTCTCCGTTTTCGGGTACAAGTTCGAATACACCGCCGTTCTGATAAGCAAGCCATGGGGATTCTTCACCCTCATTAAAAACGTCGTCAATGATATTGGTGCCGTCAACGAGACCGGCGTCCGTAGCACCTTCTTCGACTGCCTCAGATTCCGGTTCGGATACTTCTTCGGACTCGGAGACCTCGATAACTTCGGAAGACGAAGATTCCACGGGCGGTACTTCTGCAGGCGTACATGCGGTAAGTGAGAAAATCAAAATACCGGCAAGCGCAAGCGATAATAGTTTTTTGTTATGCATGGTAACAACCTCCTGTCAAATGGATGGGAATAACGATAACCCCAAAACTCTGTATTGTCTTTATTCTATATCAGAGTCGTTCAAATGAAAACCACAAAATAATACAAAAGTGACTAAAATGTCAAATCTATGGTCTTGAATCAACGGCAAATGAAAATGAGGAAAATAAAAGATAGATTGAATTGTATCAAGTTGCAAAATAATTTACGAAAAAGGACGAAAATGTCTGAAATTGTTGACAATTTAGCACTAAAAGTGTAAAATATATGTGCGCATGTAAAAAGAGGGATTCGGATGAGAGAGCATAACAGGACGACAGAAGAGAAAATAGCACAATTATTGCGAGAATCAGACGCGCTTACATGCATCAACGGGATTGATGTGTTTGTGGAGAGCGGCGGTATTGATTTGTTGGAAAATGAAGAATTCTATCGTATCGAGAGAGAGTATGGAAAGAGTCCGGACGAGATGTTGTCAGCCGGCGTTTACAATGCCAAAAAGGCGAAATTTTTTGATTTTTATCAGAAGGAAATTCTGGCACCCAAATTGACACCCGCACCTGCATATTCGACACTGAAACAATTGCAGCGCCTCGGCAAACTTAAAACAGTGGTTACGGTAAACATCTCGGGACTTGAATTTAGAAGCGGCCTCAGAAATGTACTTGAGTTAAACGGCAGTATGTATGCAAATGAATGTCCGACCTGTAAAAAGAGTTTTACCATGGATTATGTGGAGAATGCACATGGCATGCCATTGTGTCCGGATTGCAAATCCGCGCTTCGCCCCGGAATTCGTTTATCGGGGGAACGCGTCAGAAACGATTTGATGACAGAAGCATGCAATGCCTGTCATGCGGCCGATGTGCTTCTGGTATTGGGAACGAACTTAAATGAACCCGATGTCAGATACTGCACGGGACATTATAACGGAGATAAGATGATATTGATTTCTCATGAGGAACACCACATGGATAAATATGCCGATTATGTCATGTATGGGAATATCAGTGAGATTTTATCTTCTGTTGCGAAGCAGATATAGAGAATATGATAATAATAAACCGGATGGTAGACAAGACATACTTGTTATCATCCGGTTATTTTTGGCAACTTATTCTTCCGAAGGTTCTTCTGTATCATCTTTTGACGGAAGAGTCATTAATACTTTTTCAATTCGATTCTGCTGAACGGCATCTACGGTAAGCGTAATACCGTCTTCTAAGGTGACGGACTCACCCTGTTCCGGTAATTTATCCAAATGTTCAATAATCAATCCGCCGATGGAATCGTAATCTTTGCTGCAAAATGAGGTATCAATGGAATTGTTGATATCATCAAGTTTCATACCTCCGGGTACGAGATAGGAGTATTCATCAATCTGTTGAATCAATTCTTCCTCATCCTGATCATATTCGTCACGTATTTCGCCGACGATTTCTTCTAATAAATCCTCCATGGTAATCATACCTTCCGTTGCACCGTACTCGTTCAAAACAAGTGCAATGTTGGTGGTGCTTTTTCGCATTTCCAACATGAGGTCGGAGGTCTTCTTGTACTCATATGTATAATAAGGTTCACGCATGATATCGTGAATATCAAAAGGCTTCGTATGGTCAATCAATAGGATATCCTTCATATTGATAATGCCGACAATATTGTCGGAACGATTTTCAAATACGGGGATACGTGTATACATATTCTCGCGGAAGACATCCATAACTTCGTCGTAGTTTGCCGTTACTTCAACCGTTGCCATATCAATACGCGGTATCATGATGTCTTTGGCGAGAGCATCGCCGAAATCAAACACGTTATATATCATTTCTTTTTCTTCTTCTTCCAAAACACCGTCTTCATGGCCGGCATCAAGATAAGTCCTTAATTCATTCTCTGTCATAAGCGCATTCTTTTTGTTCGGATCGATACGGAGCAAACGAAGAATGACAAATGAAACTTTATCAACGAGGAAAATCAGGGGTGTCAATATTATCATTAAAAAGCGAATAATGGGCGCATATGCCATGGAAATTTTATCCGAGTTCAGTATTGCCCATGTCTTCGGGAGAATTTCTCCAAAAATCAAAACAACAACCGTCAACAATCCTGTCGCAACGCTGACAGCCCAGTTCAGTCCCGTAGAAGCGGCCAAAATGGTTGCAAGTGCAGATGCGGAAATATTAACGATGTTATTACCGATTAATATGGTACTGAGCATCTTGGGATAACGATCCAAAATAGACTGAACAACTATGTTTTTATCATCTTGAGCAGAAATTGTTT
>CAYMCV010000008.1:20574-21447 GCA_964389005.1 uncultured Lachnospiraceae bacterium
TATTACCCTCGGCAACCAAAGTCTTGATGCGTATTTGATTCGCGGTTGAGAAAGCAGTTTCTGCAGAAGAAAAGAATGCAGATAAAAAGACTAAAAAGAATAAAACAATGATTTGTATGACACTGGATGGGTCCAAAACAATTCTCCTTTAATTTATTTTTATAGTAGTTCATATTTGACTAGACTATACTTGATAATAGAAGGAATGTCAAGATTTTTGGCGCGTATAAATGAATAATAACGTCGGGATAAGCATAGGTTTTAATATGAAACAATCCTTGGGAGGATATATCAGTGGAAAAGACTTTGTTGAAAGAAAAGGCACCGCTTCTATTGTTACTGTATCTGCTTATATCATATATGGTAACCGGAATACTGCTATTGATTCTGGCATTTACGGTATTTCGCTTTCATCTTGGAGAGAGCGTTGTGAATATTGTGATTATAGCAATTTATTCGTTATCGACATTTGTTGGAGGATATGCGGCGGGTAAAAAGATGAAAACGCACAGATTCCTTTGGGGATTCTTGATGGGATTGGCATACTTTGTCGTATTGGTGCTGGTTTCGCTTCTCGTAAATCATTCACTAAAAGATTTTTCAGGTAATTTTTTTACGGTTCTGACGCTATGTATGGGAGGAGGGATGTTGGGCGGTATGCTCGGGTAAAACGTGATTTTCGTAAAAATGAAAAAAATGCTTTTCCTTGACGAAATAGTGTGCTATACTGAGCGGGAATGAATACTTGTAAGGAGGATATTGGATATGAAGCATATTAAGACATTGAATACCAGAGACTATAAGAAAAGTATAAAAAAAGGCGGCTGCGGCGAGTGCCAGACATCCTGCCAGTCAGCATGCAAGACATCCTGT
>CAYMCV010000008.1:21457-31509 GCA_964389005.1 uncultured Lachnospiraceae bacterium
GAGCAGACCAAATAAGATGAACAAAATGAGAGCAGCGAAGAACTCGCTGCTCTTTCAATGAATGTAAGCAGGAGAGGTATAGAAGTGATACACCAATACATTAATAACGGTTATTGCATTGTACTTGATGTCAACAGCGGCAGTGTTCATGTGGTTGACCGAATGGTTTATGAGTTGATTGCAATGGCTGACGGTATCAAAGCCGAGATGAGAACGAGAGAAGCGTTGTATGAAGAAGCGATGTCAAAAGAGCGGCAGGCGTTTTGGAAAGAATTGTTTCCGCAAGGAATCGATGAAACGGAAATCAACGAAGGAATCGATGAAATATTTGAATTAATTCAAGCAGAACAACTATTTACGGAAGATATTTATGAATCCTATATTGACAGTTTTAAGCAACGTGAACCTGTGGTGAAGGCACTGTGTCTGCACATTGCACATGACTGTAATCTCGCATGCAAATACTGCTTTGCCGAAGAAGGAGAATATCACGGAAGACGTGCGCTTATGAGCTATGAAGTCGGTAAATCCGCACTGGATTTTTTGGTGAAGGCTTCGGGGAGCAGAACCAATTTGGAGGTCGACTTTTTTGGCGGCGAACCGCTGATGAATTGGGATGTCGTGAAGCGTTTGGTGGCTTACGGACGCAGTATCGAGGAAGAATATCATAAGAAATTCCGTTTTACATTGACAACAAACGGTGTTCTTTTAAATGAGGAAGTCCTTGCATTCTGCAATCGCGAGATGGGAAATCTCGTATTGAGTATCGACGGAAGAAAAGAAGTCCACGATTATATGCGTCCGCATCGCGGAGGACAGGGGTCTTACGACCAAATTGTTCCGAAGTTTCAACATGCGGCGGAGAGCAGAAATCAGAGCAATTATTATGTCAGAGGTACCTATACACATTACAATACCGATTTTTCTAAGGATGTGTTGCATCTGGCAAATTTGGGCTTCAAACAGATATCGGTGGAACCTGTGGTGGCGGATGAAAAAGAAGCATATGCGCTGACATATGAGGATTTGCCGACACTGTTTGCCGAATATGATCGTTTGGCACAGGAAATGATTCGAAGAAAAGCCGAAGGAAATGATTTTAATTTCTTTCATTTTATGATAGATTTATCGGGAGGTCCCTGCGTTGCCAAACGTTTATCGGGATGCGGTTCCGGTTGTGAGTACCTGGCGGTTACCCCATGGGGTGATTTTTATCCGTGTCATCAGTTTGTCGGACAGGAAGAGTTCCTGATGGGAAATGTAGATGAAGGAATCGTTCGGCCGGATATTCGCGCGCAGTTTTCGGATTGCAATGTATATGCCAAAGAGAAATGCAAGAATTGCTTCGCAAAATTCTAT
Organism: uncultured Lachnospiraceae bacterium; assembly: GCA_964389005.1. Classification (GTDB taxonomy): domain Bacteria; phylum Bacillota; class Clostridia; order Lachnospirales; family Lachnospiraceae; genus CAYMCV01. Next base: position 22,817 of record CAYMCV010000008.1, read on the forward strand.
TGCAGCGGCGGATGCGCCGCAAATGCATATCACTTTAGCGGCGATATCAACGGTAATTATGAACTTGGTTGTGAATTGCAGCGCAAGAGAATTGAGTGCGCAATTATGATAAAAGCGGCTGAAGCACAGTTGCAAAACGATAACGAACAGAGTTTCAAAGGAGAAGAAAGATGAAAAAGTCGAAATCAATCATTCTTTTTATTGTAGTGATTTTAGCGACCGTAGGTTTTGGGTATCTTGCATATTTCGGTGTCGGGGCGGATCACACAGGTTCTGCAGCAACGATTAAGAGAGGCCTGGATCTTGCCGGAGGTGTCAGTATTACTTATCAGGTGGTCGGTGAGGAGTCGCCGTCACCGGAGGATATGGCGGATACCATTTTTAAGTTGAAGCAACGTGTGGATACTTACAGCACAGAGGCACAGGTATACCAGGAAGGCGAAGACAGAATCAACATTGAGATTCCCGGAGTGTCGGATGCCGGAATGATTCTGGAAGAATTGGGTAAACCGGGAAGTTTGTATTTTATCTCGCAAACAAGCGCCAATGGAGATTTGAACTACACCCCACTGTATTCCAATGATGGTTCTCTTGTTTATATGGATGAAAACGGTGTGAAATTTGTTCATGTTTCCGAAGAAATTGCGGTTCTGTTTGATGAAAGTACCAATGACGTGATGCTGGATGCAGATGGCATGGCAATCACATATCAGGCACCTGACGGTTCGTCGCCTCGTTGGGCGTATCAATTGTTACGGCCGATGGAAGACTTGATTGCAGACGGATCCGTTATTTTATCCGGTATGGATGTTGTATCGGCAAAAGCAGGACAAAATCAAGATAATACAGGAGTAAAGAAATACGTTGTTGAACTAAATTTCTCGTCAGAAGGCGCAAAAATTTTCGAGGAAGCAACGAGAAAAGCATATAACAATCAGGAAACCATAGCAATTTATTATGATGACAATTTTATCTGCGTTCCATCGGTTGATACGGTTATTACCGGCGGACAGGCATATATTACGGGACAGCGTGATTTTGAGAGTGCGGACAGGCTGGCATCTCAGATTCGTATCGGTGGTCTGAAATTGGAATTGGAGGAACTTCGTTCACAGATTGTCGGAGCACAGTTGGGTGAAGAGGCAATTAAGACGAGTTTGGAAGCCGGCGCCATTGGTTTTGGCATTGTTGTGGTATTTATGATTATTGTTTACTTTTTACCGGGCGCTGCAAGTGCAATTGCGCTTTGCATGTATGTTGCATTGGATATTCTGGGAATCGCAGTCTTTAACATGACACTAACGTTACCGGGAATCGCAGGTATTATTCTTTCCATTGGTATGGCGGTGGATGCGAATGTTATCATTTTTGCAAGAATCCGTGAGGAGATTGCGACCGGAAAGACGATACAAAGTGCTGTGGATATCGGTTTTAAAAAGGCACTCTCGGCAATTTTGGACGGCAATATCACTACTTTGATTGCTGCCTTGATCTTGATACTGATGGGAAGCGGAAGCGTGAAGGGATTTGCGCAGACATTGATGCTTGGTATCATTCTTTCGATGTTTACCGCATTGTTTGTCACCAGAATCATTATCAATGGATTGCTGGCCATGGGACTATCGTCACAGAAATTGTTTGGTGTGGCCAAAGAAAGAAAAACATTTGACTTTGTTTCGAAGGGTAAATACTTTGCGGCTATATCCATATTGGTGATTGTCATTGGATTTGTCTTTATGGGAATTAACAAAGGCAGTCTCGGCGGTATTTTTAATTATAGTTTGGAATTTAAGGGTGGTACCGCAACAAGCGTTGTTTTCGACAAGGATTACTCCATAGCGGAGATTGACTCCCAAATCATTCCTTATATTGAGGAGATTACGGGTGACGGTAATGTACAGACACAGAAGGTGGAAGGCTCTAATGAAGTGGTAATCAAAACAAGAACGTTGGAAGCAAACGAGCGTGATGAGATGGAGAAAACTTTGGTGGAGCAGTTCGGTGTGGAAAAAGGTAAAATCACAACGGAAACCATCAGTGCGACTATTTCATCCGAAATGAAAAAATCTTCAATTCTGGCTGTTTCGGTTGCGGTAGTTTGTATGTTGATTTATATCTGGATTCGATTCAGCGATTATAGGTTTGGTGTAAGTTCCGTTGTTGCCTTATTACATGATGTTTTGGTGGTTCTCGCATTTTATGCGGTTGTGAGAGTCAGTGTCGGAAGTACGTTCATTGCTTGTATTCTGACGGTGGTGGGGTACTCCATCAATGCTACAATCGTCATATTCGACCGTGTGCGTGAAAACTTGCGTCTGAAAAAGCAGGAGATTGCGGAATATGGATCAAAGAAACGTAAAAAAGGCTCCGCAACGATTACGATGGACGTTAAGGAGATTGTGAATAAAAGTATATCACAGACAATATCGAGAAGTTTATTTACTTCTTTGACGACATTTTTTATGGTAGCGGTTTTGTATATTTTGGGTGTTACTTCCGTAAAGGAATTTGCCCTACCGCTGATTGTGGGTATCTTATGCGGAACATATTCTTCCGTATGCCTTGCGGGTTGCCTGTGGTATTCCTTACAGAAGTTATTCCCGCCCAAAGAGGAAGAGGATGATTAATCCGGCGGTTTTATGCATGAATGGGATAACTGTGAGAATTTTTATGTGTGATAAGTTACATCAATGATTACCATGTATATGGGGCAATGCCTAAGCATTGCCCTTACTGTATCTTTATATGGAGATAAATAAAGAAGATGAAACAATGGAAACTGCTTCGCGTCGGTGCGGATTATGAGAAGCTGGGAGAACAATTGCATATTGATCCGATGATTGTCAGAATCATGTGTAATCGTGGGCTGCGTACGTTCGATGAGATGTATTCATTTTTATATGAAGAATGGAAGGAAGAACGTTCAATATGTGCGTTTACCGGGGCCGAGGAAGCGGTCAAGTTGCTGTTGGAAGCACATGATAAAAGACAAAACGTTCGTGTAATCGGCGATTATGATATTGACGGAATATGTGCCACAGCAATCTTGGTAAAAGGATTGCGGTGTGCCGGATTGCACACGGATTATGCCATTCCGCATCGCATCAAGGATGGGTACGGCTTAAATATTTCTCTGATTCAAGAGGCATTGGATGCAGGAATTCATTTACTGATTACCTGCGATAACGGAATATCTGCCAAGGAAGCCATTGCTTTTGCCAAGGAAAACGGAATGCGTGTTATAGTTACCGACCATCATGAGGTTCCGCTGGATGTCAATGGGAATGAGGATTTACCGCCGGCAGATGTTATCATCGATCCCAAGATGCAGGGATTTGTTCAGATGGAAAAAGACATTTGCGGTGCTTTTGTTGCATATCTGCTAATGGAATATTTTCACGACAGGAATGTTGACTTATTCAGTCAAAAATGGAATGTGCGTGCATATTTGGAAATGGCAGCCTTTGCGACCATCGGTGATGTCATGAGTTTGACAGGGGATAATCGAGCATTGGTTAAGTTCGGATTAAAATCTTTACAAAATGCAGAGAATCTTGGGTTTCGTGCATTGATTGCTACAGCGGGAAAACCGGAACGGAACATGACGGCATATCAGATTGGATTTGTATACGGACCGTGTATTAACGCAACCGGCAGATTGGATACAGCGGAACGTGCGTTGCAGTTATTGCTGACTGATGCATACAGCGAAGCACTGGTGATTGCAGACGAACTGAAACTTCTGAATGAAGAAAGAAAAGAAATGACGAAGCGCAATGCCGAGGAGGCGTTTCAAGCAGCAGCGGAGCAGATTGCACGCGGGAACAAAGTATTGGTTCTGTATTTACCGAATTGTCATGAGAGCATTGCCGGTATTATTGCGGGAAGAGTAAAGGAATTGTACTATCGTCCGACATTGGTCATAACGGATGCACAAGACGGATTAAAGGGTTCCGGCCGCTCTATAGAAGGTTATTCCATGTTTGAACGTCTGTCCGAATGCAAGGGGCTTTTTACAAAATACGGAGGGCATCCGATGGCGGCAGGATTTTCTCTCAAACGTGAGAATTTATCGCTTTTGGAGCAGAAATTGAATGAGCACTGTGCGTTGTGCAAAGAGGATTTGACAGCGACTGTAAAAATTGATGTGGATTTACCTTTTTCCTATATAACAGAGGATTTTATACATCAAATGGAACAATTGGAACCGTATGGAAATGGTAATCCACGTCCGGTATTTGCGCAGCAATCGGTTCGATTTTTGGGAGGAAGAATCTTTGGAAAAAATCGAAACTGTGCGGCATATCGTGTGGAGGATCGATTTCATACAGTGTCGGAATTGAAGTTTTTCGGAGATTTGGAACAGTTTCATACTTATCTGGATACGAAGTATGAATCCGGTACGGCACAGGCTCTGTATCAGGGACAAAGCACGGTATTATCGGTTATCTATTATCCGGAAATCAATTCCTATCGAGGCAAAAATGAGATTCAACTGATAATGCAGGATTACACATAATACTTCGTATTGTGGACCGAATGTGTAGGGAGAGAGAATTATGATTTTAACGGTAACATTGAATCCGGCAATTGATAAAACTTATCGCATTGAGCAGTTGATGACCGGTCAAGTCAATAGGATACGTACGGTTGAAAATTTCCCGGGAGGAAAAGGAATCAATGTATCCAAGATTCTTCATCGTATGGGAGAAGACGTCATGGCAATCGGTTTTCTTGGCGGTTATGCAGGCAATTACATTGAAAATGCTTTGCTGCAGAAACAAATCGGATGCGATTTTGTGAAGGTTGAAGGTGAAACAAGAAGCAGCATCAATGTATTGGGTGACGACGGATATGTTACGGAACTTTTGGAGCCGGGACCGCCGATTATGCAAAGCGACCTTGACAGCTTTTTGTTGAAATATGATGTCTTAGTGCAAAAAAGCAACACAGTCGTGCTGTCGGGTTCGGTTATGACCGGTGTTCCCGAAGATATCTACGGTGTTTTGATTGATATTGCACAGGGGTACAAAATCCCGGTCATACTTGATACATCCGGAGCATATTTGAGAGAGGGTATCAAACAAAGACCTTATATGATTAAACCCAACAGAAAAGAGTTGGAACTTTTACTCGGAGTCAGCCTCCGATCGGTTGAACAGGTTGCCGATGCAGCCAGAGAACTTTGTGCATCCGGCATACATCGCGTGGTGGTTTCCATGGGGCGTGAAGGAATGATTGCCGCAGATAAAACTGGCGTATTACATGCGATTCCACCGATTGTCGATGTGGTAAATACCGTGGGCAGCGGTGACAGTATCGTGGCGGTTTATGCCGCAGGTATGCATCGGATGAATCGTTATGAATGTATCCGTATGGCAACTGCAATTTCTGCCGCCAATGTTACAACAATCGAAAATGGGGATATTCCCATGGAATTTGCAGAAAAAATATATGATAAGGTAAAGGTACGCGAAATTTGCGATTGATTCTTTGAAAGATTAATAATTTGGTCATAGAATGAACACAAAAAGAACACAATTAACAAGTATAGTGGTCACAGATAGTTGAAACACTCACTATCTCCCCCCTCATAAGAAAACAGGAAAGCCACCATGAAAATGGTGGCTTTTCTGTTTTTGGGGTGGGGAGCGGTACAGAATTTGTGGCATTCATCCTTGAAATGTGGTATCATAAACAAAGTGATTTTTTTAAGTTTGATGAAGAGCACGGAGGTGCGGATTTGAAAATAGAAGAATTATTGGAAGGAATCGATTGGTACGAGATTAAGGGAAGCACGGATCAGGAAATTGAGACGGTTGTTTATGATTCAAGGAAGGTTGTACCGAATGCATTGTTTATTTGTATTGAAGGGAGTCGATTTGACGGTCATGATGCAGCGGCAGATGCAGTACAAAAAGGTGCCACTGCGCTTGTCATATCAAAAGATGTCATACTTCCGCCCGACAATCGGGTGACTTTGATACGCGTGAAGAATACACGCTATGCAATGGCTTTTATTGCCGCCGCATATTTCAATCATCCGGCAAGAAAACTCCGAATTATCGGGATAACGGGAACCAAAGGCAAAACAACCACCACATATCTAATCAAGAATATCTTGGAAAAGGCGGGGTATCGAGTAGGGCTGGTTGGTACAATTGAGACATTGACGGGCAAACGCAGTATTCCGTCACACAATACGACGCCGGAGTCGTTTGTATTGCAATCGTACTTTGCAGAGATGGTTGAAGCAGGTTGTTCGGTAGTCGTTATGGAAGTGTCTTCGCAAGGACTCATGATGCACAGAACGCAAGGATTTACGTTTGAGGTTGGCATTTTTACCAATTTGGAACCGGATCACATCGGACCGAATGAACATGCAAGTTTTGAGGAATATGCGGCATGTAAAAGTTTGTTGTTTCGACAGTGTGACTTGGGAATCGTCAATACGGACGATCAACATTGGAAAACAGTTTTGGAGAATCATACCTGTCGATTACAAACTTTTGGGTTCAATGATAATGCGAATTATTCGGCATTCGGCATGCATTTATATCGCGAAGCAGGCGATTTATGTACAGAGTTTGATCTCAGAGGCGATTTGCATATGCATGTTGTGCTGCATGCGCCCGGCGCTTTCAGTGTGTATAATGCACTGACTGCAATTGCGGTATGTGCGCATTTTGAAGTTCCCAAAGAAAAGATACTGTTGGCATTGAAGGAATCACATGTCAAAGGAAGAATTGAAATGGTTTCCATTTCGAAGGATTACTCGCTTTTGATTGACTACGCACATAATGCGATGGCGCTGAAAAGTCTGTTGACAACACTTCGGGAGTACCAACCCAAACGTTTGGTTTGTCTCTTTGGTTGCGGTGGGAATCGTTCCAAATTACGACGTTATGAAATGGGTGAGGTCAGCGGAGAACTTGCGGATTTGAGTGTTATCACATCAGATAATCCGCGTTTTGAAGAACCGGAGGCAATCATTGCGGATATTCGTGAAGGTATGGAAAGAACCGGAGGCAATTTTGTAGAGATTGCCGATCGTAAAGAGGCAATTTACTACGTAATTCATCATGCAATGCCCGGAGATATTATTGTTTTGGCGGGAAAAGGACATGAGGATTACCAGGAAATCAAAGGGGTACAGTACCCGATGGATGAAAGAGTCCTGATTCGGGAAGTATTGGAAGGAAGATAAAAATGTTTGCGGATATCATTGTTGACATTTCCCATGAAAAAGTCGATCGCGTATTCCAGTATCGTGTTCCGCAATCAATGGAGAGCATGATACGGTGTGGGATGGAAGTTCAGGTACCGTTTGGTAAATCGAACCATTTGATTTCCGGATATGTTATGGATTTGACAGCGAAGGCACAATGGGAAACAGATAAAATAAAAGAAGTTGCCGCCATTCTTCCTAAGCGTGTAACGGCGGACAACAATATGATTATGCTGGCGGCATGGATGCGTGAAACCTATGGTTCCACGATGATTGCAGCATTGAAAACCGTGATGCCCGTCAAACAGGTAATGAAAGGAATCGAACAGAAATCCATCGTCACGTCATTGTCTACCGAGGAACTTTTAATCAAAGCGAATGAATGCCAAAGGAAGCATTATCATGCACAGGAGAAGCTTTTGCGGGCACTGGCTGACAATCCGGAACTGCCGCTTGCCTTGGTTACAGAGAAATTGCATGTTTCGACACAAACGGTCACATCGTTGGTTCGACAGGGCGTCATCGGGAAAAAGACCGAAAGCAGTTTTCACAACCCGATTGTGTTCCGTGAAGGAAAAGACACTCCACCGGTACTAAGCGAAGAACAGGAACAGACGATTTTGAGTGTGCTTTCGGATTATGAGAGAGACTGTCCCGGTGTATATTTATTGCATGGCATTACCGGAAGCGGAAAAACAGAAGTTTATATGGAACTGATTGCGTCCATGATAAGCCGAGGGAAACAGGCAATTATGCTGATTCCCGAAATTGCGTTAACCTATCAGACGGTTTTGCGTTTTTACAGAAGATTTCAGAATCGTGTTACGGTGATGCATTCAAAATTGTCTGCAGGAGAGAAATACAGCCAGATGCAACGGGCACGTTTGGGTGAAGTTGATGTTATCATCGGTCCTCGCTCGGCACTTTTTACGCCATTTCCGAATTTGGGCTTGATTATCATTGATGAGGAGCACGAGAGCACATACAAGAGTGAGTCGGTGCCGAAATATCATGCGAGGGAATGTGCGATTCAATTGGCGAAAATGCACAACGCCGGTGTGGTATTGGGTTCGGCGACACCTTCTGTCGAGTCCTACAACAAAGCAATGACCGGAGAGTATAAGTTGTTTCGCATGACCAAACGTCTGACGGGTGGCACATTGCCGCAGGTGTATACGGTTGATATGCGTGAAGAACTCAAAAACAACAACCGCAGTATTTTTAGCAATAAACTATCCGAAATGATAGAAAATCGTATAGAACGCGGAGAACAGACGATACTTTTCTTGAATCGACGGGGGTATGCGGGATTTGTGTCTTGCAGAACCTGCGGAAAGGTTATAAAATGTCCTCATTGCGACGTTTCTCTTTCAGAGCATAAAAATCACAAAATGGTATGCCATTATTGTGGCTATGAAACTGCCTCGGTTCATAAATGTCCGTCTTGCGGTTCACCGTATGTGGG
>CAYMCV010000008.1:31519-37695 GCA_964389005.1 uncultured Lachnospiraceae bacterium
GCAGGTACACAGCAAGTTGAAGAAATGATTCACAAACAATTTCCGATGGCGACGGTTTTGCGTATGGACGCGGACACCACCAAGACAAAAGACAGTTACGAGCGGATTCTTTCCGCATTTTCCAATCGAGAAGCGGACATATTGCTTGGAACACAGATGATTGTGAAAGGGCACGATTTCCCAGCGGTTACACTGGTCGGTATTCTTGCGGCAGACCTGTCATTGGGCGCAAATGATTACAGGGCGGGGGAGAGGACCTTTCAATTGTTGACACAGGCAGCCGGTCGCGCTGGCAGAGGTACATTGGCCGGCGAGGTTGTGATTCAGACTTATCAGCCGGAGCATTATGCGGTGGTACATGCCGCGAACCAGGACTATGAGAGTTTTTATCGGGAAGAAATCATGTATCGTCAAATGCTTTCTTATCCGCCGATTGCACATATCATGGCAGTGTTGATTCAGTCTAAGTCAGAGCGTGAGGCCAGAGAAATGGCGTTTGATTTACGAGAGCAGATTCCCGAGACAATTCATGGGAAGAAACCTGTCATTGTCGGACCTGCGCCGGCCGGAATCGGCAAGATTAACGATATGTATCGATATGTTTTTTATCTAAAAGAAAAAGAACTGCAGGTCATTACAGAAATGAAGGACTGTATTGAGCAATATATGGAGAACGGTTCATACAAAAAAGAAAACTTACAATTTGATTTGGATCCGATGGGTTCATTTTAGAGACAGAAGGAGGATAAAAACGTGGCGTTGAGGAAAATCAGAGTGGTGGGTGACGATTGTCTGCGGCAACATTGCAAAGAAGTAACGGAGATGACACCGAGAACAAAGAATTTGATAGAAGATATGTTTGATACCCTTTACGAATCGGAGGGCGTCGGACTTGCGGCTCCGCAGGTGGGAGTTTTGAAGCGTATTGTCGTGATTGATGTAACGGGTGAAGACCCGATGGTACTGATTAACCCGAGAATCACGGAGGCATCCGGCGAACAAACCGGCAATGAAGGTTGCCTAAGTCTTCCGGGAAAGTGCGGAACGGTCACAAGACCCGATTATGTCAAGGCAGTGGCTTTGAATGAGAAGATGGAGTCCTTTGAGGTGGAAGGAACGGGACTGTTGGCGCGTGCCATTTGTCATGAGTTGGATCATTTGGATGGGAAACTATACATGGATATGGTCGAAGGCGACTTGATTTCCGTGGAAGAAGAACCGTAAGTTTGATAGGAGGATATCTGTGAGAGTAATTTTTATGGGAACACCCGAGTTTTCAACCAAAGCGCTGGAGGCTATCGTTGCTGCGGGGCATGAGGTCGTGTTGGTTGTGACGCAACCGGACAAACCGAAGGGACGAGGAAAAGAGATACAAATGTCTCCGGTCAAAATCTGTGCAACAAATCTTTCAATTCCCGTGTTTCAACCGGTAAAAATCAAAACCGAGGAATCGGTTTCTTATTTAAAGAACTATCCGGCGGATGTTTATGTGGTTGCCGCATTCGGTCAATTACTGTCGCAGGAGATACTGGATATACCGAAATTCGGCTGTATTAATATCCATGCGTCGTTATTGCCGCGTTATCGTGGCGCTGCACCGATTCAGTGGTCGATTATCAATCATGAAGCGCAGACCGGTGTTACGATTATGCAGATGGATGCAGGGTTGGATACGGGTGATATGATTTTATCGGAACAAACCGATATTCTGCAAACGGATACGGGAGACATATTGCAGGAGAGATTGAGTCATATCGGTGCCGATTTGATTTGCCGTGTGCTTCATCAGTTGTCTCTTGGCGAAATTCAGAAGACACCGCAGGATGATGCAGAAAGTTGCTATGCGCCCCGTCTTTTAAAGAAAATGGGCTTCATTGACTGGTCATTGGATGCAACGAAGTTGGAATGCTTGATTCGCGGGATGAATTCACGTCCCGGCACTTATACAATGTTCAATGATAAGCAGTTAAAAATATGGGAAGGAAGCGTTGTTCACACACAGGCAGACAATGTTCCCGGAAGCATATCACAAATAAACAAGGACAGTATCATTGTCAATACCGGATGCGAACAATTGGCAATTCTGACCGTTCAACCGGAAGGAAAGAAGAAGATGCCGGTATCGGAATTCATTAAGGGATATCGAATCTCAACAGACACGGTTTTTAAAGGAGCTTCATGTGAGTGAGAATAAAGAAACAGTCAACTTGCGTCAAATCGTATTGGAAATACTGCTGCAGGTTACGGAAAAGAAAGAATTTGGTCATATTGTCATCAGAAATACATTAAATAAGTATAATTATCTGGAAACCGCTGAGAAATCCTTTATCAAACGGCTTTCCGAAGGCACGTTGGAACGTATGACGGAGTTGGACTACATATTGAATCTCTATTCGAAGACGAAAACGCAAGCAATGAAACCTGTCATTCGCAATATATTACGGATGGCTGTTTATCAGATGCTTTATATGGACGGCGTTTATGATACCAAAGCGTGCAATGAGGCTGTCAAACTGACGCAAAAGAAGGGTTTTCAGGGACTGAAAGGTTATGTGAACGGTGTCCTTCGAACCGTGTCAAGAGAAAAAGAACGAATTACTTATCCAGATGAACAAAAAGAACCGATTCTATTTTTATCCGTTACTTACTCCATGCCGATATGGCTGATAGAAATGTGGGAGCATCAATATGGTCTTGATACGACGAAGCAGATGTTGGTATCCCAACTTAAAGAGCGGGCAGTGACCATACGCATTTTAGAGCATATGGATGATTGTAAAAAGCAGGATTTGCTGAAAGAAATTGCCGACAGAACGGGAACAGTTCCCATTTTGCATCCGTATTTACCATATGCATATATGCTAAAAGGTACAGACAATGTCCGGGAATTGCCCGGATTTGGCGAAGGGCAGTACTATGTACAGGATGTCAGTTCCATGTTGGTTGCGCAGGTGGCCGATCTCAAAGGCGGTGAAACCGTATTGGATGTGTGTGCGGCTCCCGGGGGTAAAACGCTGCATATTGCGGACAAATTAAACCATACGGGACGTGTGGAAGCCAGAGACTTATCAGCGAATAAAGTTGCAATGATTGAGGAAAATGTTCGAAAAAGCGATTATTGTAATATCACTTACAAGATTTGGGACGCTACGATGATTGAGGAAGAGCAAATACAACAGTGGGATGTTGTACTTGCAGATGTTCCTTGCTCCGGACTCGGTGTCATCGGTAAGAAGAGCGATATCAAGTATCGTACATCGCCGGAAAGACTCCGAGAACTTGTTGCATTACAACGTTCCATCCTAGAGACAATACAGCTCTATGTGAAGCCCGGAGGAACTCTCATTTACAGTACCTGTACTGTAAACAAAGAAGAGAATGAAGAAAATGCCGCATGGTTTACAGAGCATTTTCCGTTTGAACGACTTGATATCAAAGCATTACTTCCGGAATTGCTGCGTGGGTACGTGGGAGCGGATGAAAGCATACAGCTTATCCCCGGTGTTATGGAATGTGACGGCTTTTTTATCGCGAAATTCAAGAGAAAATCAGCAGATATCGAGGATTGAGATGGAAGATATTAAATCATGCAATTTGGAAGAAGTCACTAAGATTGTAATTGAAATGGGAGAAAAATCGTTTCGCGCAAAACAAATGTATGAGTGGCTTCATCAAAAGCAGGCTCGTTCCTTTGATGAAATGAGTAATTTGTCCAATGCATTTCGTCAAAAATGCGCCGAGCGGTTTGAATTCATTGCGTTACGTGAAATACAAGTACAAAATTCCGCAGACGGTGACACGAAGAAGTTCTTGTTTTCGCTGCCGGACGGCAATTTGGTGGAAAGTGTTTTTATGAGGTACCACCATGGTAATTCCGTTTGCATTTCTTCACAGGTTGGGTGTAAAATGGGTTGCCGGTTTTGTGCATCCACATTGGATGGGTGGGAACGGAATCTGACGCCTTCGGAAATGCTGGATCAGATTTATGCCATCACACGTATTACCGGAGAGAGAGTCTCGAATGTGGTTGTTATGGGAACCGGTGAACCGTTGGATAATTTTGAGAATCTGCTTTGCTTTATAGAATTATTGACGGATGAAAACGGTCTGAATATCAGTCAACGCAACATTACGGTTTCAACTTGCGGAATTGTCCCCAAGATATTGGAACTCTCCGAGAAACAATTGCAAATAACGCTGGCTGTTTCTTTACATGCGCCGACAGATGTAAAAAGGCAGAAACTGATGCCGATTGCAAAGAAATATGCCATCAGCGAACTGATGGCAGCTTGCGATACGTACTTTGAAAGGACGGGGCGCAGAATTAGTTTTGAGTATGCACTCGTAGCAGGACAAAATGACACAGAGGAGGAAGCGAGAGAGCTGATTTCACTTCTTTCCGGCAGGAATTGTCATGTTAACTTAATCCCGGTGAATCCCATCAAAGAGCGTACTTATGCGCCTTCCGCACACAACAGCATACAGGCATTTAAAAATAAACTTGAAAAAAACAAAATAAATGTTACTATAAGAAGGGAAATGGGGCAGGACATTGACGGAGCGTGCGGCCAACTTCGACGGCGAAAGATGCAATCCGCTTCCCGGGAGGTTACAACGTGGTAAAAGCATTTTCGATAACTGATATCGGAAAAAAGAGACAATTAAATCAAGATTATGTGTTTACCTCAATACTTCCGCTGGGTGTGTTGCCGAACTTATTTCTTGTGGCAGACGGTATGGGCGGACATAACGCGGGTGATGTTGCTTCGAAGGATACAGTCGAGACGATTGTCGAAGAAATCAGTCGAATGCAGGATCAAGAGACGGAACCGGCAGAGGTTTTAAGTGTTGCAATCAATCGTGCCAATGAAAGAATACGACAATTGGCAAGTTCCGATTACAGTATGACCGGGATGGGAACAACAGTCGTAGCCGCAACTTACGCGGATGGCATATTGACCGTAGCCAATGTGGGTGACAGCAGACTCTATATTGTGAATGAAGATATCCGTCAGGTTACGCGAGATCATTCGCTGGTTGAGGAGATGATTCGGATGGGGGGAATTGACCGAGAGACGGCCAGAACACATCCGGATAAGAACATCATTACCAGAGCCGTTGGGGCTATGAAGTATCTCAAAATAGACTTTTTTGAGGAAGCATTGCATGAAGGCGACATTGTATTAATGTGTTCGGACGGATTGACCAATATGCTTGAAGACGAGGATATTCGCAGGATTATCTGTGAGCGAACCGGTTTGGCGCATAAAGCGGAAGAACTGATTCGAATTGCCAACGAAAACGGCGGAAAAGACAACATAGCGGTGGTTTTGATAGACCCCTTTGAACAGAATGGTAAGTGAGGAAAAATATGATTAAGATAGGTATGATGATTGGTGAGCGATATGAGGTTCTTGAATTAATCGGAACCGGTGGAATGTCCGATGTGTATCGCGCAAAATGTCACAAATTGAATCGATTTGTGGCAATGAAGGTACTCAAACAGGAGTTTAGCGGAAATACGGAATTTGTATCAAAATTCCGCGTAGAGGCACAGGCTGCTGCCGGACTGATGCACCCCAATATTGTAAACGTGTACGATGTCGGTGAAGAAAACGGTATTTATTATATTGTGATGGAATTGGTCGAAGGAATCACGCTGAAGCGTTATATCGAGAAAAAGGCACGCCTTTCGGTCAAAGAAACCATCAGTATTGCCATTCAGATTTCCATGGGAATTGAGGCGGCACATAACAATCATATTATTCATCGTGATATCAAACCGCAGAACATCATTATCAGCAAAGAAGGAAAGGTAAAAGTTACCGACTTCGGAATTGCCAAGGCGGCGACAAGCAATACAATTACATCCAATGTCATGGGGAGCGTACATTATACATCACCCGAACAGGCAAGAGGCGGTTTCAGTGATGAAAAGAGCGATATTTATTCGCTGGGAATCACCATTTTTGAAATGTTAACGGGGCGTGTTCCTTTTAACGGTGAGACCACGGTAACAATAGCGCTCAAACATATACAAGAAGAAATGCCTTCACCGAGAAATTACGTACCTGAGATTCCAATCAGTTTGGAACAGATTGTCATGAAATGCACACAAAAAAGTCCGGACCGCAGATATCAGAATATGGCGGAAGTCATTGAAGATCTTAAAAAAT
>CAYMCV010000009.1:0-13415 GCA_964389005.1 uncultured Lachnospiraceae bacterium
TTGAATAACGGTCTTATCAAATTTTCCGGTGTGGAACTTTTTGCCTGCCATGACCATCAGTTTGTTCAAACCACGGCAAACCGCATCATGGAATTCTTGCCTGACGGTACGATGATTGATAAGATTACCACATATGACGAATATCTCGACAATGATGAATTTGCCAGAAAGAGAACCGTCTACACAGCCAATCGTGAAGACGATGTTGAAGACTATACAGAAAATTAGTACCGTTGCTCATTGATAGCGAAGGCACTGATATTAACGGAGGTCCCCATGCGACGAATTGATTTACATGTACATTCTAACTGTTCCGACGGAACTTATACGCCCAAAGAACTGGTAGATTATGCAATCGCAAAGGGACTTCTTGCATTTGCATTGACGGATCACGACACCATCGAAGGAATTGCGGAAGCCATTTTATATGCTCGCACAAAGGATATCGAAGTGATTCCCGGAATTGAACTTTCCACCGATTATCACGGAAACGACATTCACATTCTGGGCCTATACATCGATCCGCTCCGTCCTGCTTTTCGCAATCATCTGACTTCATTTCGCAATTCAAGAGACGAACGTAATCGTAAAATGTGTCATAATTTACGCACACTTGGCATCGACATTTCCTTGGAGCAATTACAGGAAGCATCTCCCGACGCCGTCATTACGCGCGCGCATTTTGCACGTTTCTTAATCAATCACAACTATGTCAAAAACATGGCAGAAGCCTTTGATAAATATGTCGGTGATGACTGCCCTTCTTATGTTCACAGAGAAAAAGTCACCCCGGAGGAAGCTGTTCAACTGATTTTATCTGCGGACGGTATTCCCGTTTTGGCTCACCCCATTCTGTATCATTTGCCGCCAACGCAACTGGATGCACTTGTATCTTCCCTAAAAGACTGTGGTCTGATGGGAATCGAAGGGGTGTATAGCGCATATGCGCCCTCCGAAGAGCGCACAATCAAGCGTCTTGCCGCCAAATACAATCTGCTGATAACCGGCGGAAGCGATTTTCACGGCGCCAACAAGCCCGGACTAGATCTTGCCGACGGCTATGGAAAACTCTTTGTTCCGGAAGAAATCCTTCACAAAATCAAAGAAGTTCATGAAACCATGTCGCACTGTCTTCTCTCTGTCGATATGGACGGGACGTTACTCACCGATGAAAAGAATGTATCAGAAGAAACGTTTTGTGCATTGAATGATTGCATCAATGCGGGCCACCGTCTTGTAATTTCCACAGGACGCCCCTTCAAAAGTCTCCTGCAATTGGTGGAACAAAATAATCTTTCCTATCCGGGATTGATTCTCTCCGCTTTTAACGGAGGATTCATTTGTGATTATGATACCAAAACCGTCCTTCTACAAAAAAGTATCGCCAAAGATGCGGTTCATATTATACGTGAACTCGCCCAAGAAGCGCATCTGCATTTCCACGCATATACGCTCGATGAAATCGTATCCGAGCGTGAAACCGAAGAAATGCACTATTATTGCTCTTATGTAAAACTGCCGTTTCATGTTGTACCGGACTTGACCGCTCCTTTGCTTCCAAGCCTGTTCAAAGTATTGACAATCGACCTAAACGACCATGAGAAGCTAGAGCAACTGCGGCAAAAAATTGAACTTTCTTGCGGCGACAGTTTACAATGTGTATTTTCGGATGCTGTTTTTCTTGAGGTTTTGCCCAAAGATTCCGGAAAAGGCGAGGCACTCTCTTTCTTGTCCTCCTATCTTTCCGTTCCTCGTTCCAAGACCTATGCATTTGGTGACGCAGAAAACGATATTTCCATGTTACAAACCGCCGGTCACGGCATTGCCATGAAGAATGCGCCCACAAACGTACAATCGGCCGCCGATATCATTACGGCAGCCGACAATAATCATGATGGTTTGGTACCCTTCTTTCGTGAACTTACAGAATCGCATTAGCCCTCAACAATCAGATACCTTCCGTCTCCGATTTCAAAAACTTCGGAGGCACTCAGTATCTCCTCTTGATTCATGTGTTCCATATCGATGCCGGACTCGTCAAAATAATCCCACACCTCCTCTTTACTATTGGCAACATAGGCCATGCAATCCTCCAAAAAAGCCTCAGCCTCGGCTTCCGTTTCGGCCACTGTCTCCGGAAATAATTGTAATTGTTTCGCTAAAAAACACTGTATCACCGCGTCATCATATTCCATATTTTCTCCTTCCTTCCGATTCCTACGGAAAGTCTAATTAATTAAAACATAATTCGTCAAAAGCAAACCCTTCCTTCGCCAGTTCCCTGCACATTCTCGCCACAGGAAGTCCAACTACATTTGCGTATTCGCCCTCAATTCCTTTGACATTTATCATAAATCTGCCCTGTATCCCGTAAGCACCTGCTTTGTCCATCGATTCTCCCGTCTTAATATAAGACTTGATTTGTCTCAAATCCAATGGATAAAACGTTACCTTCGTTACCTCAACAAAGGTATGATAGCGGATTTCTCCATTCATGTATATTCCCAATGTGACACCTGTATAGACCTCATGCGTTCTTCCCTGTAACAATTGAAGCATACGAATCGCATCTGCTTCATCCTTTGGTTTTCCAAGGATTTCATTGTCTACTGCGACTGTCGTATCCGCAC
This sequence comes from uncultured Lachnospiraceae bacterium, assembly GCA_964389005.1. Lineage (GTDB taxonomy): Bacteria > Bacillota > Clostridia > Lachnospirales > Lachnospiraceae > CAYMCV01. The sequence goes on from CAYMCV010000009.1 coordinate 2,631, forward strand.
CGATAATGATACAATCACCCTCTTTCGAAATTCGCCCAAAAACTTCTTCCGTTTTATCACGTGACAGTTCACATACGATATCTTTTGGTAATATTGATCGCGGATGTTCTTCACCCTGTGCCGCAATGATTTCAAAATCGAAACCGATTCCCTTAAGTAAATCCTTTCTTCTCGGCGATGCCGATGCCAAAACTATTCTCATAATGTACTCCGTGTTAAATTATTTCCGGTCTCCGGTATGAACACTCTTGCATTCTCCTTCTCTTGTTCCGCCCGTTTCTTTTCGCTCTCCTGCTCGCAAAAGTATGACTGTGAACCGAACAGTACCTTCCCGCGTTTATCAATCTTTTCGTAACTTCCGTCGGCATTCATCACATGTGCTTTCAGATTGTCACGTAATTGGCATTCCAAGATGTCTCGCACACGTTTTTTGAGTTCCGGACGCAAGATCGGAAAGAGTATTTCCACTCTTCGCTCAAGATTACGCGGCATCCAATCGGCGCTGCTTAAATAGTATTCCGGATTCCCGTCATTTTCAAAGCAATATACACGACTGTGTTCCAAAAAATTACCAACAATGGAACGAACCGTAATGTTCTCGCTAATCTTCGGTATCCCGACTTTCAGACAGCAGATGCCTCTGACAATCAAATCTATTGAAACTCCGGCTGCGGAAGCACGATACAATTCTTCAATGATATCTCTGTCGCATAACGAATTCATCTTGGCAATAATTTGTGCCTTGCGCCCGTTCTCCGCATTTGCACGCTCTCGACGAATTAATTGAATAAATCGCTCCTTCATCCACAACGGTGCCAGTGAAAGTGCATTCCAGTTCAACGGTTCCGAATACCCGGAAAGCATGTTGAATACTGCCGTCGCATCCTCGCCAATCGCCTCGTCACAGGTAAAAAGTCCCATATCCGTATAGAGTTTGGCTGTCGCATCGTTATAATTACCGGTTCCCAAATGTACGTATCTGCGAATGCCGTCAGGCTCGTTTCTTACTACGAGCGTAATCTTACTATGTGTTTTGAGGCCGACCAATCCATAGATGACATGGCAACCTGCTTTTTCAAGTTTTCGCGCCCAAACAATATTGTTTTCTTCATCAAAACGTGCTTTTAACTCCACAAGCACCGAAACCTGCTTGCCGTTTTCGGCCGCCTGTGCCAGAGCCGCAATAATCGGAGAATTACCGCTGACACGATAAAGCGTCTGTTTAATCGCCAAAACCGCCGGGTCATTGGCTGCCTGACGAATAAACTCCACAACAGGTTCAAAACTCTGATACGGATGATGCAGCAATATATCACCGCGTCTAATCGGTGTAAAAACATCCTCATCCTTCGAAAACTCCGAAACCGTTGCCGGTTGATAAGTCGGAACTTTCAGTTGTTCAAATCCCTTGAGGCCATAAATCTTCATAAAAACGGTTAAGTCAAGCGGTCCATGGATTGAATAGATGTCTTCCTTTTCGATCATCAATTCTTTTTGAAGAATGGAAAGCAGTTTCTTGTGCATTCCTTCTTCCACTTCCAAACGAATGGCCTTGCCCCATTGCCGCTTCTTTAATTGCTTCTCGATTTCTTTCAGCAAATCTTCCGCTTCATCTTCTTCGATATCTAAATCTGCATTTCTCATGATTCGAAACGGATGGGCACAGATGACATCATAATTCAAGAACAACTTCCTGATGTTGCGCTCAATAATCTCTTCCAGAAGAATAATTTTTACTTCTTTTTCTGCTTTATCGGATGTCGGAATTACAACTACACGCTTCAGAACACTTGGAACCTGAACCGTTGCGAATTCCACATCATGGTCTTCTTTTGCTTTGCGAAGCAATGCTCCGATATTCAACGATTTGTTTCGTATTAACGGAAACGGTCTGGACGAATCCACCGCCATTGGCGTTAGTACCGGATAGACGCTGTCTTCAAAGTACCGGTCGACAAAACGTCCTTCCGCCTCCGACAAATCCTCGTGATGTTCAATAATGCGAAGACCGTTCTGCAACAACTGCGGCAACAATGATCGATTGTATGTTGAATACTGCAGTGACACGAGGTCGTGTGTCTTTTTATTGACCGCAATCAACTGTTCCTTCGGTGTCATACCCGCAATATCGGGTTTCTCATAACCGGCTTCCAACATATCCTCGAGTGAAGCCACGCGAACCATAAAAAACTCATCCAGATTCGATGCGGTTATACTTAGGAATTTTAATCGTTCAAACAGCGGAATACTCTTGTCTCTTGCTTCACTCAAGATACGCTCGTTAAACTGAATCCAACTCAACTCGCGATTGGTATAATACTCCGTCTTGGTAAAATCTGTCTTGACCTGCATGTGACTGCTACCTTCCTTTCACTCTCAATACCGGACGAATATGAAATACTTCCTCAAAGAAATGTGCTTTTTTATCAAACAATCCCTGTTCTAACTCCATACTCTCCGTTGTCTCAACCGTAATCAATATTTCGGATTCTTTCAAGACAGCCTTAAAATCCGTGAATTTCTGCTGATAACTCCGCGCAATCCCATTTGCAACTCTGAGTATTGCCGTTAATTTGGCAATGGTCAGATATTCATTCCGCTCCAATTGAGTCTCATTTCCGATTTCATCAAAATATGCAAACTCCAAGTGATTATACTTCACAATATTGGCTATCATCTCACGTTCCGCATGTGATAATCCGATGATTTCGGTTGCCATGACAATGTGGTATGAGGATTCGCCGACGCCCGAGAGACTGATGAATTTCCCGCAATCATGAAGAATAGACGCAATCTGAAGGTATAGTCGTTCTCTCTTACCAAGGCCGTGAACCTTCTTCATGCAGTCAAATATCATCAATGCAATTTCTTCAATACTCTCATTTCTCTTCCTGCTGCCAAGATAACGTTTACTTGTACTCATAGCACACGCTATGATATCCTGCTCGAAATTATGCGCAACGGAAATCAATTTGTTCTTCTCCGCATACTCATAAGCCATACCATCACACAACGTAACTCCCGGTGCCCATATCAACTCCGCTTTGAACATACCGACAGCATTCTGAACCAATAATCCGGACAATAACAGCAATGGGATATTTTCCTGCGGAATTCCATATTGAGCCGCAATCTCATGGTAATTACTGTTTTTAATCGATTCCATCAGTTCCATATACTCCGGCGCGGAAATGAATCCCGCCTTATGCGAACTGCAATTTTTATCTTGAAACAGCATGGACACATAATCATCCACAATAATCAAATTCTTGATTTCGCGGTCTTTGAGATAGAGTTTCTTGAACATTGCGAGTTGATTGCTGACCATCTCCTCCATCAACTTCTCCATATGCCCCGGTTTGGTCGAAATATTGCGAATTCTGTCATAGATGCGTAATACACCAAGACGCATATTCTGTGTCGTTACCAGCGTGTCCTTATCAAAAAGTGAAATTTGTATACTACCGCCGCCGATGTCTACAATCGCAGTTCCTTTTTCGATGATTTCATTAAACTCGCTTCCTTTGGTCGCAATGGATTTATAATCTAAAAAGCGTTGCTCGGAATTACTCAATATATCAATGTGAAGCCCTGTCATATTCTCAATCTGATTCAAAACAATATATCGGTTATAAGTCTCTCGCAGTGCACTTGTTGCATATGCGCGATATTCCTGTACACCGTAACTCTTCATGAGTTCTTTGTAATCGAGAAGAACGCGTTTCAATTCCGCGACACGTTCATAGGATAATTTACCGGTGTTATAGGATTCTGTCCCGAGATCGATTCTATGGCGGATATAATCAAGTGCTCTGATTCCCTTCCCTCCTGAAATCTCAAATATTTTCATGGAGAGTTCATAGGAACCAACATCTATTGCCGCAAATATTTTCACTGCCATGTCATATCCCCTTTCTGATTGTGCTTTGACACCTATATTGTACTGTAGACGATGATTTTTCTCAACTTCTTTTTCTGAATTCTGTCATGTCGTTCCGATTGAAAAAAAATGTTGCATTTGCTATACTTAGGATATCCGAATCCAAGCAGGAGGCATCAACATGAAGACACAGGGGAAGGTTTTGATTGTAATACTGATACTTGCATTGATAATTACTACGGTTTTCATCGTAGATAAAATTACTGACCGTATCCCACCCAATCCGCCGGAGACTGTCGGGAACACACCCGGAAATCTCTATAACGGCGGTATGTTCTGCGAAGACAGCGACGGTGTCGTTTTTTTTGCCAATCCTTTTGACGAATATACCCTGTATCGTATGAATGCCGATGAAACAGACGTCGAACGTATCTTTGCCTCCGGTGTATCACATATCAATGCCGGCGCCGACCACCTATACTTCTATGTTCATAATTCTTCTTCCGAAACGGGACTCGGTTTTGTCCGCAGAGTTGTCGGTCTCTATCGTTGCACCAAAAAGGGCAAAGACACAACCACATTGTGCCGCGACCCTGCAAGTGCACTTACGCTTGTGGGCGATACGATTTATTTGCAACATTACGACACGGAAACCAACACAACGCTTTGGAAATTCAGTACAGACGGCAAGACTTCCTCCGTCGTATCCAAGAATCCCATCAATCCCAGTTCCTGCACAGACGGCTATCTCTATTATACCGATACCGCCGATACGAGATTCCTGCATCGAATGGATACAACCTCCGACAGCGAATCCGTCTTCGTGAAATACGATATGTGGAATCCCATTCGAAAGGATGATTATATCTATTTTATGGATATGCACAACAACTACCGACTTTGCCGCTACCATCTTACCGACGAAACACTGGAAGTTCTCTCCGAAGACAGACTTGATATGTTTAATCTCTCAGACGAATATGTGTACTACCAAAAGAGTTCCTCCGATGCCCCCGCACTCAAACGTGTTACTTTGGACGGTTCTTCGGAAGAAATCGTCGCCGAGGGCATATATTCTTCCATTGGTATTACATCAAGATATGCCTACTTTACAGAGTTCGGTGGCGAATGTATCACCTATCATACGCCGGTAAACGGTGCCATTGCAGTATCCATATTTGATGCCGCCATACCGCTCCTAGAGGACTGATGCAACATAGGTTTCTTTGAGACTCGAAAGCATCTTAGAGGCTGTCTTTCCGCTGACGGGATGCTTTTTATATGGGCAAATCTGAGCAAGCGGTATCAACACAAAATCCCGATTCTGCATATCTTTATGCGGTATGGTCAAATGTGCATCATCCACTATAAAATCATCATAATAAATAATATCCAAATCCAACGGGCGCGGTCCCCAATGAACACCGCTCGTTCTCCCTGCAACTTCTTCTTCCTGCTTGAGGCGACTCAATAGTTCCTCCGGTGTATACAATGTCTCTCCCAAGAACGCACCATTCATAAAATCGGGCTGTTTTACACCGCCGTAAGGTTTGCTTGCAATGATGTCCGAAATACGTGTTATTCTAATCTGTGTATCTTCCTTCAATCGTAAAAGCGCCTCATCCAGCTGTTTTTGTTTATCGCCAAGGTTGGCACCAAACGCAATCACGATTTCGTGCCACTTTCTTGTTATGCATACCGATACGGATTGAAAACGTTGTACAATCGGTGCCTCCGGCTTCTCGATTTCGATTGTTACACATCGCAATTGCGAATGGGAAATCAGCAGCTCTTTTGCAACATACTCTGCTACACTCTCCAGCAATCGAAATTTACGTGAAATCATGAGGCTGTGTATCTGCGCGCACACCGCACCGTAATCAATCGTTAAATCGAGGTCATCGTTGACACCTGCCTCCTTTAACGACAACGCCAATGTTGCGTTGACATAGAAATTCTGCCCCAGTCGCTGTTCTTCTTCATACACTCCGTGGTATGCATATACCTGTAAACCTCTGATTCTGATTTCGTCCATAAAAAGCCTCTTTTTCGTTGTTTAATATCTCACTCATCAATTGTATTGTTACGTTTACATGCCTCAGTCATTTGAATTACGCGGACATTCTCTTTTATATCATGTACACGTACAAACGCACAACCTTGCCATACCGCCAGAACCGTCGTCGCAAGTGTTCCTTCCAGGCATTCCGTCGGTGCTAAGGAAAGTGTTTTGCCGATGACCGATTTGCGCGAAGCACCCAGCAGTATCGGCAATTTCGCTCGGTGTAATTCCGAAAGGTGCGAAAGAACTTCTAAATTCTGTTCATAGGTCTTTCCAAATCCGATCCCAGGATCCAAAATCATTCGTTCTCGAGAAACGCCTGCCTCTTCTGCCTTGCGAATGCATTGTTCCCAATCGCTCATAATATCCCGAATCAAGTCCTGGTACACAGGATGTGCTCTGTTATGCATCAGCACACAGGGAATGTCGCTCTTGGCCAATACGTCTGCCGTATCTCGTAAGCCCCAAATGTCATTGATCATATCGACACCGTTTTCCACACATGCACGCGCAACCTCTGCCTTGTATGTGTCCACGGAAACCGGAATGTCAAAATTGTGTTTGATTTGACACAGTATCGGAAGAACGCGTTTCATTTCCTCCTCCGGTGAAATCGGAACAAAACCCGGTCGTGTGGACTCGCCTCCGATATCAATGATATCCACGCCCTCGCCAATCATTTCTTCAACCCTGCGCATGGCACAGTCTGTTTGTGTATAGTTACCGCCGTCAGAAAAGGAATCCGGCGTCACATTCAATATTCCCATCACATAAGTGTGTGTCCCTATATCAAATTCACGATTCCCGATCCTCATGTATTCATCCCTTCAGGTACAGATTTCTTTGTTCGTCCGTCTTATGACATGCATCTCTACTCTCGCAAAAGTAACATGCACGGCTCATTTTATCTGCCTCATAAATCAAGCGTGCCAACGGATATTGCATCGCCTGTGCCTCATCGCGGTGCAATAAAATTGCCCGTAAGATATCTTCTTTTTCTTCCATGCCAAAACCGCAATCAGATAAAATTTCATCGGCTATCGGTACCGAAGCTTGCTCATGCGGTATCTTGTTCTCATACTGCTTAAATCTGCCGATGTCATGTAAAAGTGCAGCCGCATATATCAACTCCTCGGATACACCCAGATTCATTTTGAGATTAAGAATGAGTGCCAGTCGCGCCACATCCAAAAAGTGTGATAAATCATGTTTACAAAAAATGCGCGTTTCCTCAAGTTGTTTGGTCTTGTGATACGCGCACCGGTATGATTTCGATGTCAGCAATTGATTGATTCTGTCAGAAACAGGCTGCTCCATGGTTTCTTCTCCATTCCGTTATAAAAGCGCGCTTCGCGCCTATCTTCTCAACATATCAAAAAACAGATTCTGCAGTGCGGTATTCTCCGTAAAAGCGCCGCGTGATACCATGGTAACCGTTTTGCTGCCGGGCTTCTTGACCCCACGCATCGTCATGCAGAGATGTTCCGCTTCCACAACCACCATTACCCCCTGCGGTTGTAAGTATTCCATCATTGCATCTGCAATCTGTGCCGTCATCTGCTCTTGTAATTGCGGGCGCTTCGCATACACTTCCACTGTTCTTGCCAACTTACTCAATCCGACAACTTCTCCATTCGGTATGTATGCAACATGCGCTTTCCCGAAGAACGGCATCAGATGGTGCTCACAAACAGAGTAAAAAGGAATATCCTTTTCAAGTACCATCTCATTATCAGCCACATGAAAGGTCTTCGATAAATGGTGTTCCGCCGTCTCGTCCATTCCGGCAAAAATTTCTTCATACATTTTCGCAATACGTTCCGGTGTATCCTGAAGCCCCTCTCTGTTAACATCTTCTCCGATTCCCAAAAGCAACATTTTGACTGCTTCTTCGATTATTTTTTTATCTACCATGATTGACTCCTGATCAAAGAACCATGCGCCGCGTTTGTAACTACTTGTGTCTCTCGTGGTGCTGTTCGTATTTTTGTTTGACTTCTGAAAGATAAGACAAGGAACCGAAACAAATGATGACTCCATCATCCTGCACCAACAACTCCGCCAATTCCAAGGCTTCCGAGACGCTGTCTGCCGCAGTAACAGAAGAATGATAATGACACCACTCATTCGCCAGTTCCAATGCCGATAATGCACGCGCACGAATCGGCGGTGTAATGGTAATTACTGCATTCGGAATTGTTGACACTTGTCGAATGATTCTGTCGTACTCCTTATCTTTCAACACTCCCATTATAAAGACTATCTTACGGTTTGTAAAATAAAACCGTATCGTTTCCGCAAGTTTTTTGGCGGCAGCTTCATTATGTGCGCCATCGACAATCACGAGCGGCTTCCTGGATACAATACTAAAGCGGCCAAACCACTCCGTATGCGAGAAAGCCTCTTTTAATTTGTCTTCTTTTACACCGAATCCGCATTCCGAAAGCGCATCCAAAGCCTCCAGTGCAAGTATGGCGTTTTGTTGCTGATAGGTACCCAATAAATGAAATGCAATATTCTTGTGATTTTGATACGTTAATACTTGCTTGTCTTTTTGTTCCTTTAACCCTCGTATATAGGAAACATCCGCGATACGCAGCGGAATGTGAAGTTCATCGCATTTATCTCGTATCACATTTGTAACTTCATCCTCCTGTACGGCGCTGACTGCAATACAACCCTTCTTCAAGATGCCTGCTTTTTCAGAAGCAATTGCAGTTAAGTCATCACCCAAATACGACATATGGTCCATACTGACAGATGTTAAGATTGCCACCTTGGGTGTCGGAATACAGTTGGTCGCATCCAATCTTCCGCCCATGCCGACTTCCAATACCACAATATCACATTTTTTGCGTGCAAAATACCAAAATGCCAATGCCGTCTCCATCTCAAATACGGTCGGCAAGCGACGAAAATCTGCACCTTTTGCATCACAAAGTTGAAAAATCAGAGACAGTCCCTCTGCAACCGCCGTCTTCGGAATCGGTTTTCGACAGTATGTGATGCGTTCACGATAATCACATACTGCGGGCGACGTATATCGCCCAACCTTGTAACCTTGTGTGCATAAGGCTTCCGACACAAAGGCGGCAACCGAACCTTTTCCGTTCGTACCCGTAATATGAACAAATTGCAGTTGCCGCTCCGGATGTCCCATCACCTGCAGCAGGTCTTCCATAGCTTCCAAGCCCGGAACGCTTCCTCTACATGATAAGAGATTCAATTGTTCCAATGCCGCTTCATATTTCACCTAAAAATCCTCCATCAAAACTGTTATAATTCGCACAAATAGGGCAGGATGCAACCCCTGCCCCAATTATATCGATATCCTTATTATATATCTACATCTGTAATATCTTCCATTACACCCGTTCCGATATCCAACATGCTCACGGTTCTTCTGCGAATTCTGGCTTCTTCCGATGTTTTTAACAGGTAATTCTTAATATCCGCAGAGTGTTTGATATGTTTCAATTCCAACTTCGGATGCGTCGTATCTCCCGTATAACAAACGACAGTTCCCAGCCCAAACCATCTCTCGAAGAATCCGCGGAACAGTTCCACGTCTTGAATTTTGTACAAGTAGCAGTCGTTCTCCACTTTGGTAAAAAAGCCGGATTCTATCGATAATACATCTTGTTTCACCTTATACTTCGTAAATGTAAAAGGTAAACCAAAAAAAACCCATCTTTTTCGCTCCATCTTGATAATGCTCTGATCTTCCATTCCCATGCCCTCCTATTGTTTGCTTCTGTTGCGATATGCGACCGGATCAATATATGTAAAACGTTCCATATCCGTAAATCCCATCTCTGTAAGTTGTATAACCTCCTGCTCCTGTTCTTCCTTCGTAACATATCCCGGGATTACGGGAACACGAATGTGTATTCGTTCATTACCAATCGTTTGGAGCAGTTTGGTTAAATTCTGTATGACCTGTATATTATCAGCACCGGTATATGCTTTGTAAATCTGCGGATTCAAACTCTTAATATCAATGATGTAGTAGTCAACCGCCGACAACCCCTTCTCAATTTGCGACCAAGGAACGTTGAGTGCGGTCTCGACCGTAATCTTCCATCCGTTGGGATACATTTCTGCAAATTCTTTGATAAACTCAATATGTAAAAGTGAATCTCCTCCGCCAAATGTCAGTCCGCCTCCGGTTGCCAAAAAGTACAAATCATCAACCTTAACAATTTCATAGAGTTCCTCACAGGTGATTCTCTTGCAATGATCGGGACAAATGCGCATATGTGAATTGAGGCACATTTTACAGTCAAGCGGACAACCGTAAGCTCCGACTAACGTCGTCACACCGATTCCGTCAACCCGCATACGCAGTCGTGTCGCTGAAGCATAGGGCAAGGTATGCTTACTCATCGATTTCCTCATTGAGTTCAACATCACCGCTCAGAAGTTCGTCGTCGTCGAAGTTCTCACCTTCCAATATAATACCACCCATAAGATCATCATTATTCATGTCGTCTGTGGGTAAAATGTACTCTTCATCAGTCGCTTCCTCTGTTGGCTCCTCGGACATTTTTCCGCCAAGTTCTTCCGATGGTTCCTCTGATTCAGAGCATTCCTGTGACTCAGGTGCAGGCATATCACCCGCCAGTTCTTCGATTGAGGTCGGTACCACTCCGTCAACATCCATGTTAACCGGAACATCGCCGGCAATACTCGGCTCCGGATTGGCGGAATTCCAAATGGATTCTATTCCTTCACCAATCGCTTCGGTTACAGCACATCCGCTCATCGTCAACGTCGCTCCCATGGATATCCCCATAATTGCAACCGCTTTGCCCATATTCTGTTTTGCTTTTAACTCTCTCTC
>CAYMCV010000009.1:13452-31549 GCA_964389005.1 uncultured Lachnospiraceae bacterium
GAAGCTCCGATTCACACTTCGGACAGGTTCCTCTGCAGTCCCCTTGGTGTGTACATTCCGAAACCGCAAACGCGATATCATTCTGTTCAGCGATTTTCCTTCTGATTTCCTTCAATGCACGACACTTTTCTTTTCCTCTCATAACATCCTCCGTTCTCTGACGCACTTCCTCGAAGAAAAAAACTACTTCTATTTTACGTCTTTTTGTATAAAAAAGGAAGTGCTATCAGTCAAAAAAAATATTTTGTCTGTTTTTGTGTTTTTGCGCTTGTACGCTAATTTTCACTATGCTATCATGTATTAGATACGAACAAGATTATGTATTTTATGGAAGAAAGGAATTATTTATGCGACATTTGATGAGTCCTCTTGATTTTACGACAGATGAACTTGATCGACTGTTTGATTTGGCAACCGATATCGAACAACATCCGCAGAAATATGCACATGCCTGCGAAGGTAAGAAGTTAGCCACCTGTTTCTACGAGCCAAGCACGAGAACAAGACTTAGTTTTGAAGCTGCAATGATTAATCTGGGCGGCCATGTCATCGGCTTTTCCGATGCATCCTGCTCCTCCGCCTCCAAAGGCGAGAGCGTTTCCGATACCATTCGAATGATTTCCTGCTATGCAGATATCTGTGCAATGCGTCATCCCAAAGAAGGTGCCCCCATGGTTGCCGCTTCCAAATCCCGCATTCCGGTTGTAAATGCCGGCGATGGCGGACATCAACATCCAACCCAGACTTTAACGGATTTATTGACCATTCGTTCCCTGAAGGGGCGTTTATCTCATTTTACCATTGGTCTTTGCGGCGACTTGAAATTCGGTCGTACCGTTCACTCATTGATTCACGCGCTGATGCGCTACGAAGATATTTCCTTCGTCTTTATCTCACCGGAAGAACTTCGAATTCCGGATTATATCATTGAAACCCTCAAAGAGAACAACATATCCTATCGCGAAGTTATCCGTTTGGAAGAAGTTCTTCCCGACTTGGACTTGTTATATATGACACGTGTTCAGAGAGAACGTTTCTTTAATGAAGAAGATTACGTTCGTTTGAAGGATTTTTATGTGCTGGATAAGGCAAAAATGGAACTTGCAAATGACGATATGTTGGTACTCCACCCGTTACCGCGCGTCAATGAAATCTCAGTGGAAGTCGATGAAGATGCGCGTGCCGTTTACTTTAAGCAGGTACAGTACGGTGTCTATGTCCGTATGGCACTGATACTGACGCTTTTGGAACTCACGGTTGATTAACATTCAGAAAGGAGCCGCTTATGCTTAACGTTGGAAAAATTGAGGAGGGTTTTGTGCTTGATCATATCAAAGCCGGCAAAAGTCTCTCTATATATCATCACCTACAACTGGACAAACAAGACTGTACCGTTGCTATTATCAAGAATGCCAAGAGTAATAAAATGGGTAAAAAAGACATTTTAAAAGTGGAATGTGACATTGAAGAAATGGATTTGGATGTTTTGGCGGTCATCGACCATAACATTACCGTCAATGTCATCAAGGACGGTGCCATCGTATCCAAGAAAGAATTGGTTCTGCCGAAAGAAATCAAGAATATCTTCAAATGTAAAAATCCTCGTTGCATTACCTCGATTGAGCAGGAACTGCCACACATCTTCGTGCTTGCGGATGAGGACAAGGAAGTTTATCGATGTAAATACTGCGAAGAAAAATGCACAGAGAATATGTTTTAATCATCCAAGATAACAGTGCCGACCACGAAATGTGGCCGGCACTATTTTTAATTAATCACAATATCAACCAAATCTTCTTTACGAAGCGTCACCAAATCCTCCTCTGTCACATTCGTCAACTGAACAATACGTGCCGCATGATTCGATATCGCATGTTCAAAATAATTTCGCACGTCACGCGCATTGGCTTGCTTTCCGTCACAGTTCTCGGCACGTTCGCTAAAGAACCGAAGTGCTTCCTCCTCTGCATCCGACGATAGGCGATAGTCTTTTCCCTCACACATACTGTGCAAAATTCGTATCTGTTCCGCCGGTGAATAATCCTCAAAAGCAATGAATTTGTTGAATCTGGATTTGAGTCCCGGATTGGAGTTCAAAAACTGCTTCATCAAATCGGGATATCCTGCTACAATAACCACCAAATCATCACGTTGGTCTTCCATTGCCTTTAAGAGTGTATCTACCGCTTCCTGCCCGAAATCACCCTCACTTTTATTAACGACAAGTGTATACGCTTCATCAATAAACAATACTCCGCCCTTGGCTCTGGATACCACTTCCATAACACTGACTGCAGTCTGTCCGACATACCCCTTGACCAGACCGGAACGGTCTACTTCGACCAATTGTCCTTGGCTCAGCACCCCCATACAGCGATAGATTTCTGCCAGGATTCTTGCGACTGTTGTCTTACCGGTTCCGGGATTTCCCGTAAAAACCATATGCATCGATACGTCAATTCCTTGCATACCGCGTTCTTTTCGCATCTTCTGTACGCGAACCAAATTAATCAGACCATGAATTTCTTTTTTTACATTGGCGAGTCCCACCATTGCATCGAATTCTTCCAACAATTGTTGTAATTTTTCCGGGTCTTCTTTCATTCGATTCTCAACAAGAGGAGTATAGAGTCTGCGCTCCGGCATAATAAACACGCGATTTTTCACCAAATACTGCTCTAAATGTCCCTCGTATTCCGTAAAGGCCATCGTTGCCTCGTATCCTGTATTCTGATATGTAGAAAGCATGGTCTTCCCGAACATTAGGAACGTATCTACCAGAATCTGTGCTTTCTGATTCTCATACGGATCCGGAATAATTGCATGTTGCGCATCGGCAATGGCGGCATATTGGATGATATTCGGAACGGATTCCAAAAACGTTTCCTCCAATCGTTCGCGCCGCTTCAAAATCTCCATGTCCTTCTTCGAAGAAAACACGCCGAGATATTTTTCCATAATCGCCTGTTCTTCGGTCGATATCTCACCGTCGGAACCGGCAAGATAAATTGCGGTCTTCAACAATTCATAGCGAAAACTTTCGCGCAACGACTCCGGACGTAATCTCCCATACGGTGTATCAATACTGATGACTCTTGCCTCAACCAATTCCTTGCATATGTCATCGCAATATGCAATCATTTCTTCCAATTTCTTTTCCTGTGCCATATCAATCCCCCGTTATTGTGTCAAATTGAGTATCTCCTCTTTCGGCTTTTTGGCCGGTTGAATATCAAGCGCGTACAGCACAGGACCGACTCCCTTGTAATCCTTCCAGAACTCCTGTCTGACTTCGGCTGTCACAGTAATCCAATCCTTTTCCTGCAATTCTTCCGCGCGATCGTACTTACATACAAATCCCATAAAAAACATATCCTGCGCGCAACAATTCATTGCGGTTCTGCCCGGAACAAAATGCCCCTTCGGAAAGTCTGCCGGACGCAATACCGTTGCTAAAAATCGAATTTTCTTTCCCTGATATCGTTCCGGCGAGTCCATCACATCAAAGAACCAGACTCCGTAAGAACGATCGTTTAATTCTATGATATCTTTGTTCACATCATACGGCAATTCTTCTTCCAACGTCACATTGACTTCACCGTTGGAATCCTCGAACACAATCTCTGCCTCACGATTCATTGCCATCATATTCTTCTTATATGTGGCAAGTTCGGCGATTCCGTCACATCTGTTAAAAATAATCAGCTCCGAGAATCGCACCATTTGTGCAAACATCGATCGCATATTCGTAAAATAAGAGGAGAATGTCGTCGCATCTATTACCGTTACCTGCTGATCAATTTTCCAATGCCACGGCAACTTCAAATCCTGCGGTGACCACATTCCGTTATACTCTATCAGAATTCTTTCCGGCTTATATTTCTTTTCCATCTCCAAAAAGTATGGTGCTTGTAATTGTTCTTTGCTCTCTACAACTTCCAGAGCGGTATTGGTTCTTTGGAGTAATTGTTCATCGTAAGAAGTCTCTCCCTCCTCACACAACAATAACAGCGTTTTTCCCTTGGTTTGGAAATACTCTTGTTGCATGGTAAAAATGATGAACTCCGTCTTTCCGCTTTCCAAAAAACCATTCACAATAAAAACCGATTTCATGACTGCCTCCGCTTCCTATACTCCAAAGAGTTCTTTGATTCTTTCTTCTTTCAACTCTGCACCGATAACACAAAGTTTTCCGGTTACACAGGGTTCACCCGCTCTCACATCGCTCTCGCCCGGCACATAGTCAAAGTACCAAAAACCGCCTTCTTTGGCAGCAACCATTCCCTTGGCACGTAAAATCTGCCCATAAAAAGTCTCTTTCTCCAATTCACCGAGAATCACCTCCAACGCGTCTTTGGAATATGCAATCGGTGTTTCCATGCCCCAGCTGGTGAAGACTTCGTCTGCATGGTGATGATCGTGATCGTGGCAGCCGCAAGTGCAGTCCGGGCCGTGGTCATGATCGTGATGTTCATGCTCCTCGTGTTCGTGGTCATGATGGCAATGCTCATGCTCTTCATGTTCGTGATCATGATGGCAATGCTCATGCTCCTCGTGTTCGTGGTCATGATGGCAATGTTCATGTTCCTCATGTTCCCTGCGCACTGCCTCCAACAATTCCTGCTCCAACGTATCTCCCGCTTCCATTGCGTTCAGAATTTGTTTGCCGTCTATTTCCTCCCATGCCGTCGTGATAATGGTCGCTTTCGCATTGTGTTTGCGCAAAAGTTCCGTCGCTTCGATTACTTTTGCCTCTGAAGCGGTTCCTGTACGACTCAAAATAATGGTTCCGGCATTCTCTATCTGATTGATAAAAAACTCACCGAAATTCTTGATATACATTTTACACTTATTCACATCAACCACTGCAACCGCCGTATTGAGATTGGCAACTTTGCCGACTTCTGCTTCATTTAGTTCCAAATCTGCGACAGCCTTAATCACATCCGATAACTTCCCGACACCGGATGGCTCAATCAAAATACGCTCCGGTGCATATTTCTCAATCACTTCTTTGAGAGAAGTTCCGAAATCACCGACCAACGAACAACAGATACAGCCGGAATTCATCTCTCGGATTTCGATTCCCGCTTCTTTCAGAAATCCACCGTCAATGCCGATTTCACCGAATTCGTTTTCGATCAGAACGACTTGCTCCCCCTTCAGCGCTTCTTTCAGTAATTTTTGAATCAATGTTGTTTTTCCGGCTCCCAAAAAGCCCGAAATGATGTCAATCTTCGTCATGCTGTCTCCGTTTCTCGCCCTTATGCGGCGTTTCTATCATCAAAACAGCCACGGTCTCCGCAGCTGTTCCATGTTTTATTTTAAGAATCCGTTTACGATTTCTTCTTCGGCTTCTGCTTCCGTCAATCCCAGCGTCATCAATTTAATTAACTGTTCTCCCGCAATCTTACCGATTGCCGCTTCATGAATCAACGCAGCATCGATGTGGTTGGCGGTAATCTCCGGAATCGCGCTGACGCTTGCATGATCCATAATAATGGCGTCACATTCCGTATGCCCGTTGCACTTATTGTTCCCGTTAATCTTCGAAAGAAACAACTGTCTTGATTCATCCTTGGCAACCGAGCGCGAAATTACATTGGCACCGGAATCCACGCCTTGCAAATCGACCGTAAAATCCGTCTCTGCAAATTGTTTGCCATGTGTCATGATTTTTTCTTTGATGACAAGTGTCGCTCCGTCACCGACCACAGCCTTTGTGATGCGTTTGGTGGAATCGATGCCTTTGATTTGCGCCGTTTCCATCTCCATATATGCATTCTCATCAAGTTCTACTACTGTTGTCGGATTCATGACACGTTCTCCGGTTCCCTCACCGGTACCGTAATGTTTCTCTACATATTTTACCTTGGAATTCTTCCCGACATGAAACGAATGAATTCCGCTGTGTTCCGAATCTTTGTCACCACCGTTGTGAATTCCGCATCCGGCAATGATTGTTACATCACAATTCTCACCCACATAAAAATCATTGTAAACCAGTTCCTTCAGTCCCGTTTGACTTAAGAGAACCGGAATGTGTACACTTTCCTTCTTCGTCTCCGGTCGAATGATGATATCAATTCCGGGCTTGTCTGTCTTGGTAACAATATCAATATTGGCAGTTGTATTACGGCTCTCGGTCGCACCATTGGACCGAATATTGTATGCTCCGGCGGGTATTTCATGCAAATCCGCCACTTGCTCAAGTAATTGTTTCTGTATTGCGTCCATTTCTTTATCCGCCTTATTTTAATTTATCCATTAATGTCTTGCAGTTGGAGGAGTTGTTTAAAAGTTCCGGAAGAATATCTTCTTTTTTTCCGTAGGAAACAACCTCACCACCGGATATTACTACAATCTTGTCTGCAATATCCAAAATTCGCTCCTGATGGGAAATAATCAGAATGGAACCGCCTGCTTTTTGATGCATATTCTCAAATACCTGAATCAAATTGTTAAAACTCCACAAATCAATTCCGGCCTCCGGCTCATCAAAGACCGATAGTTTGGTGCCTCTTGCAATAATCATTGCGATCTCGATTCTTTTTAGTTCGCCGCCGGAAAGGCTTGCATTGACTTCACGACCGATATACTCTCTTGCACACAACCCTACCTGCGATAGATACTCACATGCTTCCGCAGTGCTCAGCTGCTTGCCCGCCGCAAGCGTAATTAAGTCTTTCACGGTAATTCCCTTGAATCTGACCGGTTGTTGGAATGCATAACTGATTCCCAATTTGGCACGTTCCGTGATTCCAAGTTGCGTGATGTCTTCCCCGTCCAACAGTATCTTTCCTTCCGATGGGCGGATAATTCCGGCAATCATCTTCGCAAGCGTTGATTTACCGCCGCCGTTCGGTCCGGTAATTGCCACAAATCTCTCGTTGATTTGAAGATTGACATTTTTTAGTATTTCTTTGTCACAGTCCTCGTCTGTGACCATATAAGAAACTCCTTTGAGTTCCAGCATCATCATTCACCGCTTTCTCTTATTCTTGTAAATTGCTCATCCGCGAAACGCGTATGTATTCTTTCCGGAGCGCTTCACCTTATACATGCTTCTGTCAGCCATGTCAAAAAGACGTTTGTAAGAGTCAGCGCCATTGGCTGATACCGCCACTCCTACGCTCGCTCGTACGTGGTATTTCTCCTTATTTCCGATCTCGGTTGCCGCAAACACCGCATAGAGGCGTTCCAATTTCTCTTGAATTGCCGTCATTTCCAGCATATCCTTGCAGAAAACCAAATATTCATCACCGCCGATTCTTCCGACAATATCGTTGGCACCAAAAGTCTCAAGCAACATCTCCGCCGTCTTCTGCAGCACCTCATCTCCGAACCGATGACCAAAGGTATCATTCACCGACTTAAAATCATCCAAATCTATCAATATCAAAGCGTTGATTTTGTCTTTTCCGCCTTCATCAAAGTAAGCTTCCACTTGGGCTTTGACAGAATTGTGATTGAACAATTGTGTCAGAGAATCACGTTCCGCCATTTGCTTAAAGCCGAGGGTTTTTTGCTTACTCTCATCGATATCTCTTAATACACCGACCGACATATATGGATGATTCTCATCATCGTAAAGCAAGGTTCCGAGCATTTCATACCAATAGTAATGTGTATCCTTGCTATTCGGTCTTCTGACACGAATTTCGATGTGCCCGTACTCTTTGCCCATACAAAGCGGAATCAATTTTCCGGCATCTTCCGGATGAACCAACTTCTCTTCTCTGATTGCAGTAGAATAGTGTTCCAAAGTCAGACATTGACTCTGCCCAATGTTACGAAAACTCTGTGAATCGTAGAAACGCATGGTATCGGTCTTTAACTCGTATTCGTAGATAATGTCATTGGTGCATTCAATGATGGTATTTAAGCGACGTTGTTCGTTTTGAAGTTCCAACTGTACTTGTTTCAATTGGCTGACATCCAGCAAACTGCATAGATAATAATCTCCGTCATTTCGCTCTGTAGCTTCAGCCTCTATAATGGTATAAATCTTATTCCCCTGTCGATTGATCAGTAACAATTCCTGCGAAACCGTGGAATGCGTCACTCTTGCTTCACGCAGACTCTCACGCAGAGAAAGAATATCCCTTTCGTCAAATATACGTATATAATTCGACCCCATCACGGAATAGAATTCTTCTTCCGAATATCCGATCATGGAAAGAAACTTATGATTGGCAACAAAATTCGGTCGGCCGGAAACATTCACAAGTAAACCTGCCATCGGGAGTCGTGTAAAAATTTCCATATACAGAGCTGAAGTATCACCCATATTGTACCTCCGTTCCAAGAACGCTGTATTGTCGCTAACTAAATCATTTTATCACATTTTTATATAGAAATCCATGCCTGATAATCAATTTGTATTTTTGTTGCAAAATCAATGATTGCAGCAATGTTAAAAATTTTTCTTCAGCCAAAAGATTAGGTTTGATGTTTTATTTTTGATATAAAAGTGGTACGATATGAGTATCGATTGATTGAGATGGAGGATTCCCATGGGATTAACTACGTTTGAAGAATGTCTGCAACATATGGACTGGCAGGAATACCAAAAAAATTATAAACAACTTTGTGCGGGAGAATACGGAACCGCTTTTTTTCATGCATTATCAACGCTTCGACGGGACCGACTATACCAAAGTGCAATTCACGGACAAGGTCACATTGAACGCGTCTTGTTATTCGGTTCTTTTTTATCAATGGAGAATCGTCTTTCATCGGAGGATACCGGTCTTCTTTTGGATGCCTGCTCTTACCATGATGTCGGTCGTATCGACGACAGCAAAGATGATGCACACGGTGCGCGAAGTGCTCTTCAAATCGCCGAGTTGACCGGTCGAAGCGGCACGGATTTGGCTATCATACAAGCCGCTGTTACCGCGCACTCACCTGCGGATACACATATGAAATCCATCCTGTTGCAATACAATCTGGCTTCCTCATTGCGTGCTCTTTCCATCGCCAATCTACTGAAAGATGCGGATGCTTTGGATCGTGTAAGAGTCTGTGATTTAGACCCCAAGTTCCTCCGCAATCCGCACAGTGTAAAATATGTCAAACTTGCATCGATTCTATATCGAAATTATGTTTAAGAATTAATTTCCCGTGCCGTCGTATTTCTTCGCTCCATGCATCCAGATACGATAAGAAACATAGAAGAACAATACGGAAAACAACGGCGCGATATATGTCATGAGCGGTAGTTCCTCCGCCCGTAGAACCACCATGCTTGGGTAATATGCCACGAATGCAATCGGAATAATGAATGAAAAGAATACGCGGAATACCTTGTTAAACATATCAATCGGGTATCTTGTATACTCTGTGAATTTGAATGCCGTCACCATCACATATCCGGAATTCTGCATCCAGAAGCAGGTCGACGCCGCAATATTCATGATTCCCGCCATCACAAGTGAAGCCGTAATCCACATCACGATCAGTGCCGCGACATTCCATACGGTCACGGGAATTCCCAAATGTGCCCACGCATAAATCAAGATGCCGATTCCCATCACGAATTCTCCGATTCCCTTCAAATCAAACACCTCTGAAATGAAATAAAAATATATGTTGATGGGCTTCAAACAATACTTAATAAAATCTCCCGTATATACATGATGTCGCAAATTCCAATTGTTATCGAACAGACACTGCATGGGTGTCAGCGCAAGCAGAGAAAATCCATACAAAAACAGTACTTCATAATAAGTCCAGCCGTTGATATTGTCAAAGTTCTGAAACACCAACCAGAACGTCGCAAA
Organism: uncultured Lachnospiraceae bacterium; assembly: GCA_964389005.1. Lineage (GTDB taxonomy): Bacteria > Bacillota > Clostridia > Lachnospirales > Lachnospiraceae > CAYMCV01. The sequence continues at coordinate 23,238 of CAYMCV010000009.1, forward strand.
TCCTGCCAGATTCGTCAGTATCATTCCCACCGTCGATATAATGAAATCCGCACGATAACTCATTTTTCCTTTGATATCCTGGGAAATGATTTGTATATAAATTTTGAGATAAAAAAGCAAACCCCGTTTGGTCATTACGCTCTCCTTTCCGCATCAGCCGCCATTAACCGTGATATGGCGAAGTGACATCCGCCAAAAAAACTGGGCAATCAGACATAGAATCACGAACCATAACAGTTGCATTCCGAACATCCCACAGTATTGCTGAACACTGAAATTATTGTGAATCAATATCTGTAAAGGTGTATTATACACTGCCTGAAACGGCAGTATCTCCGCAATTGAGCGAAGCGGTTCCGGAAAGAACGCAAGCGGAATGCTTGCTCCGGAAAGCACGGAAACCGTCACTTCTTTCATGATGTTGATACCCCATGACGACTCCGTGAACAAACATAACGTCGCCACTATCATATTAATCATAAAGTTGATGAGAAAACCGAGCGCCATTGCCGGAAGAAACAACAGCAGATTCCACCCAATCGGGATTCCGCCTGATGTCAGGAAGAAAACAATCAAAACCGTCGGTGTAAAAATCAACACAAAATTAACGACGACTTCTCCCAACTGGCTAAAAAACAAATAGGAAATGTATGACATCGGTTTCAACAAATCCAGCACAATGGTGCCGCTTTGCACCGCTCTTCCAACCATCCAAACCAAGAATACTTCCATCATGCCGAACATTGCCGCCGCCAAAACCAGATAAATCATTGTGTCCTGAAATGTCATCTGGTTGACAACTTCTTTGCCGGAAGATGCATAAATAGCTTTCCATAAAAAGTAAATAATGATGAGGTATATAATGTTGCCGACAAAAGCCACGATCATACTCGCTCTGAAATTCAGTTTCTCTATGATGCCGGCACGTATGAGAGAAAAGTATTTTTTCATAAGCTTGTCTGACCTCCCGTATAGATTCGGTCGATAACCTTCTCCGTCGTAATCTCTTCCAACTTGATGTTATAAACCTTATGATTCTCTAATACATAATTCATGACATCCACAACCGGAATACTCTCTTCGTTAATCAGTACATCAATCCAGCTTTCTTCTGCGGATACGGTAATCTCTTTCTTCGGAAATATTTGCATGATTTCTTCGCGAAGTGCATCGGATTGTTTGGTTAAGATTTCCTCCGTCAAATCACATGCATCCTTTGAAAAACATAACTTCATGGTTCTGTAAGCACCGAACATTTTACGTAAATTCTCGATGTCATTGTCATAAAGCATTTTACCTTTATCTATAATGACAGTCCGATGGCAAAGTGCATCCACATCTCCCATGTCATGTGTAGTTAAAATAACTGTAGTATTCTTTTCATGGTTGAGTCCTTTGATTAATTCTCGGATTTTTCCTTTCATGGAAACATCCAAGCCAATTGTAGGTTCATCCAAATAAACCACTGCCGGATTGTGCAGAAAACTTGCAAGTATATCACTTAACGTCCTCTGTCCGAGCGACATTTGTCGAACCGGTTTGTCAATGATATTGCTGATGTCAATGAGTGACTGGTACAATTCGAGCATCTCTTTATAATCGTTGTCCGGAACGCGATAGATTTCTTTTAATACCTTAAAAGACTCCTTGAGCGGAAGCGACCACCACAACTGTGAACGTTGTCCGAATACAACGCCGATGTTTTGTGCATTTTCTTTTCTGTTTTTATAAGGTTCTTTACCGTTTACCAGAATTTGTCCCGCAGTCGGCTCCAAAATACCCGTCATCATCTTGATTGTGGTACTTTTTCCGGCGCCGTTGGGTCCTAAGAATCCTACGATTTCTCCGCTTTCGATTTTCATTGAAATATTGTCAACCGCATAAATCGTCTTATAATCCTTCGAAAACAAATCCCGAACTCCGCCACGAATTCCCTCATGTCTGTTCAACACCTTAAACACACGTTGTACGTTCGATAATTCAATGATATCCATATCGTTTGATTCCTTTCTTAATAAATGATTTCATCAAAATAGCACAATATGTAGAATCCTGTCAATCACTTTTTGGATAATAAAGTATTTTTTGCTATTTTTTGTAACATTTTGAATCTCATACAATTTCACAATTCGTTATTTCCCCGGCATAATTTATATGTTATAATTCATTGTAAATGAATACACATGGGAGGCAATTACATGAAACATATTACTACCAAACGAGCGGATCAAACCCAAACCCCGTTCGGTACACACGGAAAACTATCCGTATCAGGGACTCATCTAGTCGATGAAAACGGTGCCCCTTGTCAACTGCGCGGATTGAGTTCGCACAATTTGTCGAACTTTCCGGAATACTTATCCCCCGCAACTGTTCGTTTCCTAGCAACTGAATGGAAACTCGATATTCTGCGACTAGCGATGTACAGCGCAGATGCAGATAACTGCCACGGCTATTGCACCGGCGACGATGCGCACAAAGCGATGTTGGAAGAATTGATTGACAATTGTATCCAAGAGGCATGTGAACTCGGTATCTATATTCTGCTGGACTGGCACATTCTGTTTGATTGCGATCCGAATATGCATCGCGAGGAAGCCATTGCTTTCTTTGCGAAAATGTCGGCTCGTTATCAAGACTACCCCAATGTCATCTATGAAATTTGCAACGAGCCCAACGGTGATGTTGCTTGGCCTGCAATCAAATCCTATGCGCTGGATGTAATCCCCGCCATTCGTGCCAACGCGCCGGATGCCGTTATCATCGTTGGTACGCCAACATGGTCGCAGGATGTTGACATTGCGGCAAATGACAGAATCACCGGTTATACGAACCTGATGTACGCGCTGCATTTTTATGCCGATACACACAGACAGGGGTTGCGCGATAAGTTGATTACAGCTTCCGATGCCGGACTTGCCATCTTTGTCACGGAGTTCGGTATCTGTAATGCATCCGGTGACGGTGACATCAATCATGAAGAAACCAATCTCTGGTTGCAATTAATGAATGAACGCCGAATCAGTTATGTATTGTGGAATCTCTCCAACAAGGCAGAGACTTCCTCTATTCTTGACAGTCATTGTACCAAGACAAGCGATTTTACCGATGCCGACTTATCACCTTGCGGCAAATGGTTTGTACAAATGATGCATTCCTAGAAATTAAACCAATCAAAAAAGAAGTCTGAAGACGGCAATACCGTTTCTCAGACTTCTTTCATTTTTTACTTAACTACCATGTCGCGCCGTCATAATACTCATAATTCGCATTGCCGTCGGTGATTTCTGCATTTCTCTGCTCTTGTCCTTCTTTTTGCAACTCATCGAGTTCTCTTTTTAGTTTATCATCTTGGTCGTCCTGCTCATCGCTACTGTCATCTTGATCTGCAGAACCCTGGTTCGGATCTTGTTGCTGTTGGCCGCCCGAACTGCTGTCGTTGGAATCTTCTTTGCGATCAATCATCACAACTTCATTGCCTTTCCGATCGCTGTCTTTATCAGCCTGTTCGTATTCAATCGTTCCGTCTTCTTTGACCGTAAATATGATGTCCTCGGATTTTTGATATCCTTCCGGTGCCTTCAATTCCCGATAAATATAACTATGACCAATCAAAAAACGAATCTGCGTATAGGGTAATCCATCCGAAACCCATTCATACATGACCTCTTCGTTTTCATCCAAGATCTGCAGGGTTGCGCCCGCAAGCATCACACCTCTTTCATCATTTTTAATGAAATCAACCTTCACGCCGAGCCGATATATACAATCATCAATATCTTCCTTCAACTGCTGTGCATTCACACTGTGCCAATTGTCACCCTCCTCGGTGGCGCATCCATTCTCACAAAGAATCGCTTTCGCATTCTGTAAGTATTCGATACTCTCATCGTAATTCTCCACAGTGACCTTATCCTCATGAAAGGTTGCAAGCAATGCAAGCACCTCATTGATGCGGATTTTACAGTCATATTTCTGTGGCGGATGATATTTCAATGCTTCCTTATACTTATTGACGGCATTCTCGTATTCGCCTTTTTGATAGTAGACGTTTCCAAGATTATAAGCGGGAACATACGGCTCCCAGAATCCCAAAAAGGACAAATAGTTCGTCTGGTAATTCTTTTGCTCATATTGTCGAATCATCCATTCATTACTGAAATAATTGGTCAGAAGCAGCGCAAATATCAGTAGCAAAACCGCCTCAATACCCCAAAGTACTCGTCTCATACAATTGTTCCCTCGTATAAAGCCTCTCTGTTCTATTTCTTTCTTTTTAGTAAAATAAATTCCCAAACCAACATTGCCGCAAGCGGAATTGCAAAAATGTAATAGGTCTCCAAGTAGTTTTTCTGCTTCTTCTCGACTGTATTAGCCATTGCGTGTTTCTTAACATCATCAAGAACATCGTTGATTTTCTGCTGCTCCGTCATATGAACATAATCCACGCCGACATCTTGGGCAACGGTTCTCAAGTTATCCTCATCAATGGAAGAGATTGCAACCTTGACGTTCATCCAATCTCGCTTATCCATAATCACTTCCCACTCATCATCATAATTGAGAACCTGCATCCGTCCGCCTTCTTCGGTTCCGTAACCGAGTACGGCGCCTCCGTCAATGTATTCTTTGGCGTCTTCAAACGATTTCAGTTCATCGCTCGATGTAATTTCACCATCACTGATAAAAAACAATATGACTTTGTCTTTCCCGTCATCGGAAGCGGTTTTCAGCATATTCAACATATCATCATGGCATACATTCAGCGTTGTTCCATTCGCATACAACTCCTGTAACGGCTGGATTGATGCAATCACGCTTTTGGTAAACGTTGCATCGGGACTGTACGGCGCCATGATTTGTGATACATTATTAAAAGATACAACCGCAAACTTCGCGCCTTCCAGTTCATCAATAATATAGTTGCAATCTGCTTTTACCGCATCCAGTCTGCGTTCGTCCCCGTTATAATCTTCTGCAACCATACTGATGGTATCGTCGATGACAAACAGGACTTTGGCACCGATGCTCTCTTGCTTCACGGTGGTAATACTGTTTGGAATTACAATTCGCAGATTGACCATAAACAATAGCAAAACAATTGTCAATTGTCTCAAAAAAGGTAGCCATCCCCTACGCTTGAAGCACAGAATCGCAATACAAATTACAATCATAAATCCAATGGGAATCACCGGACTGATTGCCATTCTGCCGCCCAACAACTCGATGACTTTACCTTGCATCACAATATTATTCACAAGAATTCTCCTATCTTTTCGCAAACTTGATGAAAACAAACATGAGCGCAACGGAAATGGTAAGTATAATGACCGGTACATTGGGATGTTCGGATTCCACACAATACTTCTCGCTCTCAATCATGTTCAGCCCCAGACGATTAATGTCATCAACAATCTGCGCCATGGTTCCGCTTTCTTCTTCCAGATAAAAACGTCCGCCCGTTTTCTCTACCGCTTGCTTCATTTCCACTCTGTCTTCTTCAAGCATGAAATTCGTTCCGATTCCATATACCAAAATATTGTTTTCTTTGCATATGTCTGCAGCCTCACCAAGGGTGACCAGCGGTGTCCCCTGAATGTCATTGTCCGATGAGAAAATAATGATTCTGACTCTGTCCGTGTCTTCTTTCAATTCCGGAAAATCATAAGCTGTAGCGGCAAGTCCGTCACCGATGATGGAACTCCCTCGTTCTTCATTTCCGACCAATGTACCGCTGCTGATAAAATTATCCAGCCTAATCCACTCATAATAATCATCCCACTCCATGGAAAAATCTTCGTCTTCCTCAATTAAAGCGTACAATTCCTGCCGCGCCGCAAGCGATACGGCAACCTGATCCAATACACTAATCACATACTCGTAGTCATCCGTCAGTGGGCAAAGGATGATCGGAGACGTATTAAAAATCACAATCCCGACTCTTTCATTTGTCAATTCCTCGACTACACCTTTTAGCTTGGTTACCAGTTGTTCGTTCAACGCATCAACGGATGTGGAAATATCCATACACAGGAAGATATCTCGGCTGTACTTGGTCTCGACAATTGTCTTCTGTGTATACGGTCTTGCCATAATCACCGCTGACGCACAGACTGCAACCACGCATGCAATTCCCGTGACAATCTTTAGTATGCGATATATTACCTTCTTCTTTTGATAATATTTTTCATCCTTAAGGTAATCCGGAATGACGATTTTCTTTCCCTTGCTAAATTTCTGTTTCTTGTGTAAATCCAAAAAGCTTAAAAATATCAGCAACAAAACAACCGCAAGGCAAATATAAATTACAAATGTATGTCTTAATTCCATCGTTCAATTGCCCCCCTGGTTCTCTTAATGGATGCCATGACATCGCCTTCCGACTTCTTTGCGAATTCCGGCGAGTAATATTCTTCCATTAACTCCTCCAAAACCGGCATATGAAGGAACTTGATGTCCTGCAAAGTACAGTTCTGAACTTTGATTCCCGTTAATTCTTCCACAAAGCCACGAATAATTGCGCTCATATTCTGATACGCACTTCGTACGGTACACTCTCCGCGCTGATATGAAACCTCAATCATCATCAGCCTGTTAAGATAGTTCTGTTTGACTTCCATCACATTCACAGGTTTCTTTTCCATAACCACCGGCTTACGTTTGTTGTTTCTTAGTTTTTTCAGTCTTTTTATAAGCAAACTGATGACAATGAACAACAGAATTGCCGTAATCATGCCGAGTACAATCAACATGGGTATTTTGGAATGAGAAAACATATCTTGTAATCGAACACTAGTATCCATTATTTTCGCTTCTCCAATTTATGCTTTTCTAACAAGCTGATTAGTTGCGTATCAATCTCATCCGTGCTTCCGATGGAAACCATCGCAACTCCGTTTCTTTTTAACTTATCTTCACACACACGAAACAATTCCGTCTGTTTTTGATCCTCAATTTTGGACAACCGCCTGCTCTCGGATATAAAAGCCGGCACATAATCATGATTCTCGATGCTGTAAACCTTTTTACCTGCCATCTTCGCATCGTTGATATTGATGACCAGTACATCCTGATGCAGCAGCAATTGACGTAGCGTGCTTTCGGACAGTCTGCTGATTCCCTGTAAGTCCGATATGATAAAAAGAATCAAACGTCTGTGGATGTGTTTCGCAATGTATTCAAGTGAGGAATTCAGCTCCGAGCAATTCTGTAGCGTGACTTCCTTGTGGTAACTGTTCAAAATGTTTTCGATATTGGGAAGACCGATTCTAAAAGGAAAAAACTGCATGGACTTCTCCGTCGGATAGATGGCACTGACATAGTCTCCGTTACTGTTGACCAAACAGGCAAGCGTCCCTGTGCTCATAATTGCCACTTCTCTTTTTTCTTCCAGCCCTTCCGTATCCGCAAGCATTCTGCGATTGGTATCCATCACCAGTAAAACATTATGCTTCTTTTCGGCAATGTGCTGACGAATCATGATTTTTTGCTTACGCGAAGTTGCCTTCCAATCAATGTCTTTGATGTCATCTCCCGGAATATACTCGCGAAGTTCATCGAAATTCATCGACCGTCCTTTATAAATGGAATTATAGGAGCCGTCCAAAATTCTGCTGGTCGCTGTGGTTGTATAAATCGATTTGTAACGGAGCATATTTGCTTTTATCTTGGAAACGTAGTTCATTTTCATAAGTTTGGTCTCTCCAGCTCTGCTAAAAATAATGAATTACGGTGCAATCACAGTCTTGATGATTGCGTCAATAATCGTTTCTTCTTTGACTTCTTCCGCGATTGCCGCAAAATTCAACATAATACGATGACGCAAGATGCTGTAACGGAATGCCTTGACATCATCCGGCGTACAATAAGTTCTGCCGTTCACAATCGCCGCCGCTTTCGCGACTTCCATAAATGCGATTGCCGCTCTGGTGCTGGCTCCCATCGCCACGTACTGTGAAAGTTCGGGCGGCAATATCTTTTGGGTGTTACGGGTCGCCTGCACGATATTAACGATATAATTCTTAATTGCGGGGTCGATATATACACGTTTGCAAAGTTGCTGTAAAAATGCGATATCATCAATGGTTGCAACATTTGAAACATTTGAAAAGACATCTGCCTCGATACGATTCAGAATCTCAACTTCCTGATCTGCCTTCGGATAGTAGATGTTTTCTTTGAACAGGAAACGATCCAACTGCGCCTCCGAAAGCACATAAGTACCCTCTTGTTCAATCGGATTCTGCGTCGCAATTACAATGAATACCTCCGGCAATTCAAAGGATTCGCCACCGATGCTTACGGTTTTCTCC
>CAYMCV010000009.1:31559-37335 GCA_964389005.1 uncultured Lachnospiraceae bacterium
GCATTGCCTCCAACATCGCACTCTGTGTCTTGGCACTGGAACGATTGATTTCATCCAGCAGCACAAAATTGGCAAACACCGGTCCCAATTTCGTTTCAAACGAATTGTTGTTCATATTGAATGTCTGGGTACCGATGATATCACTCGGTAATAAGTCCGGTGTACACTGAATACGTGTAAAGTCTCCGTTGACTGCCTCAGTCATTACTCTCGCCGCGGTCGTTTTGGCCAAGCCCGGAACCGATTCCAACAACACATGCCCGTTGGTAATCAATGCAACAAGCAAAGAATATCCAAGCCATCTCTGCCCCACAACCTTACTGTTAAAATACTCACTGATTCGTGCGGTTACATTCACCGCTCTTGCCATTTCTTCTTGTGTAATTTCATTTGTCACTCTCTGCATCGCCGATCATTCCTCTTTTCTTTTTTACTTTATTTGGTAACTTATTGAAGTTCAAATTTGTATGTATAAGCAGTATTGTCACTTTTTCTTACCAGAATCACAGGATCTCCCGGGTGTAATCGCTTTGTTTCTTTCTGATAACACAGCGTCTCCGTCACAAGATTCGTACCACCGATTTGAACCGTTGCATAATACATTGGCGGAACACTGCTCGTAGCACCGGTAAAACAAGCAAGAAATTCAACCGTATCCCACGCCGGTGCACAGTAACTGTATGTTTTGATTAATGTTCCGCGAAGTACCGGAAATGATTTCTTCTTCTTGAGTGTTCGAGACAGAAAGATTGCTTCCTCTGCCTGCGGTGCTCTGAAACGTAGTTCCCGTCAATCAATTTTCTGCATATTGGGGTAAGTTTCCTGTAAAAATGTATTCGTCAACTTCATCATTTTCTCCTGATATGTGATTCTAATTTTGCCTTCGCCATTATTGATATTACCATAATGATAATAACATGTAAATACTTTTTTGCCGAAATTCAAAATTCTTTCACATTTAATTTAAGAAAAAAAGAAATGTTGTGTATGCACACTTCATTTCCTGTTCTCGGTTGTGACTGATTGTTAGCTATTTCTCACTCAAGATAATGAATCAGCTGTTCGCAACGCTCCATCGTCATATCTGCAAGCACCTCGTTTGAATCCATGGGAGCCGCACTTCCGCCCAATGCCAGCAGTTCGCTTTCTTTTTGATTTTTATCGGCAATCCATTTCCGCTGTTCGGTAAGTATTGTCTGAAACTCTGCATCCTCTGTATTATACTTAATCAAATCCCAAATATAATTCAAACAGTCATCGGCAATTTCATATTGACGCTCGGAGAGAATGGTCATTTCCATCTGTGCTGTTGTGTTTTTGAGTTGTTCGTTATAATACTCGTAACTATTATGATATGCATTGTAGTTCATCTGTGCATCTTCAAGCGGTTCCACCCGTTTATAAGAGTAAATGCCATACAGTTCATCCACGTTCTCAATACATATCATTGTCAATTCAGATTCGTTGTTGTTAGCGAATGACAACCAGAAATCATATACTTCTGTCGATATGGTATCAACCGGTGTTCCGGGGAAATAAACTCTGAATTTCTCCGTTCCTTCCAAACCATATGCATCTGTATATATATAGTATGTGTTGTCCACAATCTCTTCTTTTCCTATCTCATCGTCATATGTAATGTCTGACAACGTCATCTCGTAACAATTCTCGTCAATTTGGGTCCAGTCCGTAAAATGACCGCTAAAAGAACAGCAATATACGGTTCCGTTCTCATAACCGTCTCCGGTAACGCCCATGTCGGAATCATGATAGTTTCCTTTAAAATAACCATCTTTCTCAATTGTGAATTGCGTAGCCCAACCACCGGCACCGCTGCTGAATTCAAATTGCCGTTTCGACAAATCCGCAAATGTGTAATCCGCGGTATCTGACTCTGTATCCGATTCAGTTTCTGACTCTGTTTCCGATTCTTGTTCGGATATTTCATCGGACATCATTTCACTGTTTTGTACGCTTGCATCTTCTTCAGATGCGCCGATCAATACCGTCTCATCAGAACTGTCAACATTGTTCTTGCCGCCACAACCGATTAGCAGTGTCACGGTCATTACCATCATGATGACCCAAATTCCTCTTCTCATAAAATTCTCCTTTATTTTCGGTATGAAATGCTTTCAAAAAACAAAATGTCCAATCGTTTCGGTGGATTTTCTATACCTTTACTCATATCTATGTACTGATTAACTACCTGAATAATACTAATTTCCCAACTTTGTCCCTGTTGCGTTAAACATTTCTGCCAATTTCAGCGGCCCATAGTAAGGAACCTCTACACCTAAAAGATACTTTTGACCTCTTGTAATGGTGAGTTGGTACTCATATCCCTGATAACGGTATTTCATCTGAATGGTTATGTCCGATCTTTCCTGCAAGAGTTGCATAAACCACAACGGATATGAATGCCATATCTCGCTTTCAATGATAACTGTATCTCCCGGTTTTGCATTTCGGATTTTGTTTGCTTGGGCACCTAAGTATTCCCCATATGCATCACGATATGTGCTAACATTTCCGGAATTCGTCGGGGCCGGTGGGGTGATGACCGGTGTCGGATTTGTTCCGGGCGTAGGATTGGAGCCCGGCGTGGTGGGGGATGGTGCGCTTACTTTGATTTCAACGTAATCTCCGAGTCTCGATGCATAATCGGTTAGATTACCTGTATTGACCTGTTCTGCAAAGACAAATAATTTATAGTATCCTACTGTTAATCCTGCAGGTATTGTAACCGAAGACTGTGTAACAGTATCCGAAACAGTATCAGAACTTACTTTCCCATAATACAAAACCGTTCCGGTACTGTCTGCCAGCATGGCAGATACTTGATTGGCGCCGGGTAATGTTGTTGATGCATCTAAATGACTGATGGTAACATTTTCTGCCGTATAGCCTGTCGTAAGATTTACATTTCCTGCTGTTACTTGCGGTGTAATTGTTTGATCTGTTCCTTGCAACGTCAATTTCCATGTGTTCTCACCGGCTGTGTTATCCGTTACTGCGTTGAAAGCCGCATAGTCAGCAGATTTGTTCGCTCCGCAAGCCGTTGAGAAGAGAACTTTTGACAGATTCAAATGAAAAGCGGGACGAACAGAGCCGACCTCAAAGTATACAAGGTAGCCGAACGAATGGACATCGCCCTCGCAATATACGTAAGCCGATTGGAGCAAAATTCTACCGGGCGAACGAAGCCAACACCGAGTCGAACTATCTGTTGTCTTTCTTAGGTTGTTGTCACCAATTGCGTTCGCCTCATCTGTCGATAATGGCCACATCACCGCATCAGTAACAATATCTCCTGTAATTCCGTTGCAATGCTGTGTACCATCAACACCTGTGTCATGGTCTACATCATGATTTTCACCAGCCCCGCCAGTACATACAGCAAGTGTTCTTTTAGAGACTGCTAATCCCTCTGTCTGTGTTAATCCGCTCGCAATTGAATTTATTTGTGTCTGCAGATTACTTCCAGAATAATTGTTATTAAATTCTTCTCTAAATTTCTGCCTATGTATCACTGCATCTGCCGCCAGCAAAGTTGCAGTGTCACTTCCAGATGTTTGCGCAACTCCTGCTCCATTATAACCGATGACTCTCCACGCGATTGGGTCTCCGGGAGTTCCTGCCACATCAGTTACATCCGGATAGGCTCCATAATATATCGTTGCGGCACTATTGGTATTCACGCTTGTGCCACTGATTCCGTCAATGCTATACTCCCCTGTAACACTGTCATAGATATTCAGATTCACTTTCTTTGCTGTTGTTGTCGCCTGTGCTTCCATGGTTCCTATCGGTGATAACGCAAGTCCACCTATCACCATTGTCGCACTTAAACAGCAACCGATGATTCTGTTTGCTGTTTTCCTTCCGAATTTCCTTTTCACTTTTTTGCTCCTCCTTGTTTGGCTATTCATTTCTTAAGTTACACAAAATATCCAATCGCTTGGGTGAATTTTCTATACTTTTTACTCATATCTATGTACTAATTTACTTCCTAAATAATACTATTTTTGACACTTAGTGTCAACAAATTCAGTCTCTCACACGGAAGCGGATACGTGTATGTAGATGTAGCACATTGGTGTTCCTTTTGGCTTTGCAAGGATGTGTAAAATAGAAAAGACAGCCCAACCGGACTGCCCTATATTTACTGTAATTTGATGTTTCCACCCCTTACAATATCTATCGTTTGTCTCATGCAAATACCAATGCTTTGCTCAACTCATATAATTCATCCGGGCAGATGTCCTGTCCTTCAGGCCAAACAATGGTAAAACCGTCAGTAAACGCCAAATTAAAGCAATTTATCTCTTCCAAATGTCCGTACCATTCACCTTTAATGTAAGGTTTTACATCAAATTCTTTTAACTCTCCATTGTCAAATTCTATGAGCAACAGGTAGTTATCTTTTGGAGTGACCTTTTTGGCAGTTGGTCTAAGCATAAATAACTCCTCCTAACAGCAGATAAATTTTCAAAAACTTCCTAATACTATTATACGGTATTTCAGACGGATTTTCTATACCTTTACTCATATCTATGTACTGATTAACTTCCTAAATAATACTATTTTTGACGCTTAGTGTCAACAAATTCAGTCACTCACACAGAAGTGAATACTTGTATGTAGATGTAGCATATTGGGGTTTTACTTTTCACTCTTATCAATCCCTTCCGTTATATAGTTCCCCGGCAAATTACCCAGATTCAGTGATTGCATTGTCTTCATCTGCTTTACTGCAAGTTCACGCAATAACACCAGTCTTTCTGACATTGGTGTTCCTTGATCAATCAAAATGGCATTATAGCTCTCCATATTTGTAAGTACCAACAATTGATCTATTCCGGCATAGTCACGCATATTACCCTTTTTATCTGTATTTTTGTATCTCCATTGCTTTGCGGTCATTCCAAACAAGGCAACATTTAACAAATCTGCTTCATTCGCATATTTATAAGAAATCTGTTCTTTCGTTAGTTCCTCTGGAATAAGATTACCCTTAATGGCTTCTGTATGTATTCTGTAATTAAGTTTGGATATCTCACGATTTAGATTCCAATTTAAAGATAATCTACTATTTTCTTCTGTTTTGATTCTTCTATAATCATTAATGATATATAACTGAAATTCAGGAGATATCCATGTGGCAAATGACATCGCTATATCACTATGTGCATAAGTTCCACCATAACGTCCTGCTTTGGATGCAATACCTATTGCTCTTGTTGTTTCAATCCATTTTGTTGGTGTCATTACAAATCTGTTTAACCCAGCTTCACTTCTAACCGCCTCGAATTGCACACGGTTAAAATTCGGATTGTGTAATTCCTCCCATACTGCAAGAAATTCAATTGTATTTCGATTTCTCATCCAGTTCTGAATAACAAATCTTGGATCATCTGCATTTCTATACTTTGCAATGTCTGTTAATGAAATAAACTCATTTTCAAAATCTGTAGTATAAATTCCTATATCCAAACCTTTTGCGTGTATCGTCTCTTTAATCTGCTTCTTTGCCATCAGTATCCTCCTTTTTCATCTGCTCCATCCTGACATAGTATTCTAACAATCGAAAAAAATATGGGGGAACTCTCCTGTTACCATGCTCCCAGTCAGATTCCGTCATATATGGTATATCAAAATACTCACAGAACTTTCTTCTATTCATTCCCGTGCTCTTTCGTAATGCGATTAATTTATCTTTATATTCGTTGTTCTCTTCCATCTGTACTCTCCTTTAAAAATTCACGCATTGCAT
>CAYMCV010000010.1:0-263 GCA_964389005.1 uncultured Lachnospiraceae bacterium
AGAACTAAAACTCAGTTGAAGTCAGAGGGGTTGCATCTCGATTTACAATTGAGGTTACTGAAAAATTTTTTGGATCATTTGAGTTACTTACTGCATCGCCCCAGATTTTTTACAAAGAAGGCACTTGTTGTTACAACGGTTGGTGGCGTGGGCGGGAATTCCACAGTTAAAAGTATTGCAGGCACCATGCGCGGTATAGGTGTGAACCGCTGTTACAGCATAATGATTCAGTCTATTAGCTGGAATGCGTATCAAATTACTCA
>CAYMCV010000010.1:273-36556 GCA_964389005.1 uncultured Lachnospiraceae bacterium
AAGCATGAGAAAAAAATCCGGAAAGAATCGGAGCGATTCTGCAAGGATGTTTCCTCCGGTAAATTGCATTATCCCAATGCGCTTGTCATAATTCCCTATAACTTGTTTCGAGGAATGGGTCGATATTATGCGCCTGGAAGCGAATATGCTACTGAGGATGGAGTCTATTTTTATACAGACGAATATCGTAAAAAACACGCATATGCAATGGGTGTTCCGCTGACAATATTTCAGAAATTTTTAGGGGCGATGTTTTATACGATTGGAAAAATTGCCGGAAAAAGCATGATTGTTACATATCATAAGACTTCGGATACCATGAAATAAGGGTAATCCTTTTTGGGTTTGGAGTCCGGAGTAATAACTCTTCAATCCAATTTTTTCAGTTTTCACCGCATTCATGAAAAAGGGCATCTATTGGGACGGGGTGTGGATTATTAAGATAAATTCAGTAAATGATGTACGGTCTCATTTTACCAACATTTTACGGAATTAGTACAGAAGTATGATATCAAAATGAAAGAACTTCCTTTATGCTGATATATATTAGGAAAAGGAGTGTTCAAACATATGACAAAAACTTATGTAATAGATACCAATGTTCTGATACAGGCTCCATATGCAATAGAATGTTTTGAAGAGAATAGTATTGTGTTGCCGCTCGTGGTTTTGGAAGAACTTGATGCCCTAAAAAAGGCAGAAGGTGAAAAAGGAGCAAGTGCAAGAGATGTTGTTCGCAGATTGGAAGGATATCGGCTAAAGGGTGATTTATTACAAGGAGTGAAGTTATTAAGTGGTGGAATACTAAAAATTGAAAAGAATTTTGTTCATGTTGAGCTTCCACAAGATTTACCGGAGGACAAGCCTGATAATCGGATACTAAAGGTTTGCAAGGGCCTTAGTGAAACAGAGCCGGATCATCAGGTTATTCTTGTAACAAAGGATTTGGTTTTACGACTTAAGGCACAGATTCTCGGAATTAAAGCGGAAGATTTCGAAAGAGAACGAATTTCAGATGATGATGAACAGTATACCGGAAGAACAGAATTATTTGTTCCGGAAGAATTGTCAAAGGATTTCAAGAAAAGAGGAATTTCACTTAAGGACGCTTATCAAAGTGATGAAGCAGGTAATCACATTGTCCCGCATTTATATGAAAACGAATTTGTGATTTTACGACCGGATCAATCATCTAAGAAAACACTTTTGGGAAGAGTTATCGGTAACAAAATTGTACCATTGGTTTACAAAAAGAACAGACCGTATGGAGTTGTACCAAGAAATGTTGGGCAATATTTCATGCAGGAAGCACTTATGACAGATGCAGCGAGTGCACCTCTGGTCATAATAAAAGGAATGGCAGGAACTGCGAAGACTTTTTACTCACTTGCAGTAGGAATGGAGAAAGTATATAACAATCCGACCAAAGAATATCGACGTATAATTGTATGTCGTCCAAATGCACAATTTGATGATGATATCGGATTCCTTCCGGGAGATGAAAAAGAAAAGATTGCACCACTTATGCGTCCAATCATTGACAATCTTGAGCAGATACTTGATTCAGATGATAAAAAAAGATATGAAGATGAAGAACAACTTCGAGATAAAATATCAGAAGTTTTCGAGAGAGATATTATTCAAACCGAAGCATTGAATTTTATCAGAGGTCGTTCGATAGCTCAGACATATTTGATTATAGATGAGGCACAAAACATGACACCGAATCAAGTAAAAGGGATTATTACAAGAGCCGGTCAGGGGACGAAGATTGTTTTATTGGGAGATCCGCATCAGATTGACAAACCATTTCTGGACGAAAGAACCAACGGACTTAGTTATGCAGCCAAATATATGATGAATAGCCCGTTCTGTTGGCAAATAACACTATCCGCAAATGAATGTGAGAGATCTGATTTAGCGATGGATGCAATCAAACGATTATAGGAAGGAGATGGAATTTTGACGTTTAAAGAGATATCACATAACAAAGAAATCAATGCATATCTAAAAAAAGGAGATGCAAATCTTGGACAGTTGGGTTATACGGATCACTCGCAGGCACACTGTGTTCAAGTTGCACATCAGGCCGGTAAAATTTTAGAGAGATTCGGACACTCAGAACATGATATTGAATTAGTTAAGATTGCAGGATATATGCATGATATTGGTAACGCAATTAACCGGACCCATCATGCTGAGTATGGAGCACTTTTGGCGAGTGATTTGTTAAAAGAGAGTAAAATGTCTTTGGAAGATCGAATCACAATCATATCGGCAATCGGAAACCATGATGAATCTACCGGAAGTCCGGAAGATGTGATTTCAGCCGCACTTATTATCGCCGACAAGACGGATGTTAGAAGAAGTCGAGTGCGTCAGAAAGACCGAGCGGCGTTTGATATTCATGATCGTGTGAATTATGCAGTTACAGAATCACATCTCAAAATTGAGAAAGATAAATCGGTAATTGCTTTGAATCTGCAAATAGACGAGAGTATTTGTTCCATGTATGACTATTTCGAAATATTTCTTGGTAGAATGTTACTTTGCAGAAAATCGGCAGAAATACTTGGAACCACTTTCAAATTAACGGTAAACGGCCGTAAAGTTCTATAGTTAATAGTATAGAGATAGAGAATCCGTATACGTAACCCCAACAGGTAAGAGAATAAGCGCTCTTACTTTTTTCATGAATAGCAATATGTCTTGTGCGAACGTCATCTGGCACCTAACGGATTCATTTTCTCAACGATTTACCCCCTCGTTCCTCTAAAATATTTTCACTCCAGCATCACTGCGAATCACTTCTTGTTGAAATTCCACAGTCGAACAATAAATGCATCAAATAAATGAACGAAGAGAGAAATTATGATAATATATAAGTGAAGGGTCAAACAGAGTGCACATCTGGAGGATACATAGGGAGGAAACATAGCATTGAATGATATGGAGGGGTATTTATCTGCATACGGAAAAGAAGTGTATTCGTTTTGCGTATATCTAACACGAAATAAGGAAGACGCAGACGATTTGTACCAGCAGACATTTCTTGTGGCAATTGAAAAAAACGAGATTGACGAAGGAAAGAATCCCAAATCATACTTAATTTCTATTGCTGCCAATATCTGGAGTAACCATAAACGGAAATATTTGTGGAGAAAAAAGAAGGTAAATTTTATCTATCTACAAAGTGAAGACATGGAGAATATTGCAGATCAAGATGAGGCCATTTGCGAACAACTGATTAAACAAGAAGAAATAGAATCAATAAGAAAATGCGTATATCAATTGCCGGACAAAATGAGAGTGGTGATTCTTATGCGCTATATGGAAAATATGTCGATTGAAGAGATTGCAAATGAGCTGAAGATCCCTTATGGAACCGTACAAAGTCGAATACATAAGGCGAAACTCAAACTGAAAGAAAGGATGGAGATGTTAGATGAAGGATAAATATGATTTGTATATGGAGGCAGCATTACAACCGGTAATTGAACCGGATTTGGAATTAAATCGTAAAATTATTACAGAGAGCATGAAAAGTACAGGAAAAGGAAAGAAAAAGTTGATTTATGGTTTTGCAAAGGTTGCGGTAGCGGTAATTGCACTTGTTGTAGTCGCGCCGACCGTCGTAATTGCTGCTGAACAAATTGTGGAGAAATATTTCGTGACGGAACATACGATTTCTACCGGAAATCCAGAGTATGTAGACGATGCATCGATTGCAACAGCGGCAGCAGAGGAAGAGGAAGTTACGGTTGAACAACTTGAGGACGAAGAAGGAAATTCCTCGGTTAATTGGACATCGAAACATGTGGAATGTGTAAACGGATTTGCTACGAATACGTACTATGATTATGAATATTACGAAACGGGAATTGCTGATTCGGGACTGGATAATTGGTTTAATACGACATACAAAACAAGAAGCGCTTATTATGTTCTGATTGAGACAGATGATTATACAGTAAAAAGTGTGAGTGCTGAATTTGCGTATCATGACGGAACCTTTTGTGTAGAACAAAGTGTTATGTCCGGAAACGTGATAAGCGATTGTGCAAACAGTATTGCACTTCAAAATACCGGTAATGTGCGAACCTATGAATCGATATCCGGCAAACAATTTAAATTAGTGGATGAAATCAGGAAAAATGGAGATACGGAAACTGTAACGACATATGTAATGATTGCATATGATCAATATTTTGGATATCTGTCATTTAAGGGTCTTTCTGAAACTGATATATATGAGATTCTTGATACGGTTTGCATCAATGCGGATATTGATTAGAATAAGTTCCTATTATGAAAATAGAATAAAAAAGAATAAGGAGAGAGTGATATGAAGATTAGAAGATGTTTAATTACAGGAATTATGGTTGCTATCGGTACGATTCTACTGCAAGGCTGTGGACAGAATGCTGTTTCAGATCAAACTTCGTTAGAAGTGGTAAACACAAGTATTACAAAGACCGCTGCAATTGTGGAAACTACAGAAATTGCGGAAAACACAGAAAGTGAAAAAACTACGGAAACTACGGAAATGATATCAGACTACAGTTTTCTGGGCACGGAGAGTTGTGAATTTATTTTTATGAATCAGGATTGTGTTACAAAAATTACTGTAAATAAAGAAGGTGGCTTCTATGGCGAATACCATGGGTTTGCCCAAGAAGATTCAGGAAATGACTATCCGAACGGAACACTTTATTACTCCTATTTCCGGGGTAATTTTAAGCCGGCTGTTAAGATAGATGAGAATACCTATGAAACAGAGGTTTCCGAAATCATATATGACGAGGAACTCGGTAACGAACAAATCAGCGATGGTCAGCGTTCGGTTTTTTGCATCGCATATGGGATTGCCGATACTGAAAAAATACAGTTCTTTTTATACGGAACCCCGTTGAGTCAACTTCCCGACGATTTTCTGGAAAGTGTTGAGTTGGCAGACCAAAAAGAGAATGCAGATGCCAAACTTGAGTTTCATGGATTATATAGTGTGGATACCAAGCGAGGAATGAGAGGCTACCCATCGGAGTAGGATAATTTGAGGGTGCTTTGGCAATCATAGAGTACTTTTTATCTAACAATCGTGTTCATAATGGACACGATTGTTTAATTTTGTGGAATGCCAATATTCGATTGTATTATTTGGGTAAATTAGTTAAAATAAAGAAAGTGATAAATCAAGATATGCTTGACAATTTTTAGCGAGCGTTCGTATAAAAAATGAAAGGTAAATAATGCATAAGAATGACCCGATAAAAGAACTGATAATTGTTGCAGAGAGAGAAGAAGATCTTGAGGCGGCAACGATTCTCGGCAATAACCTCGAAATGGAAGTGCGAAGACAAGCACCGGAAACATCCGGCGATTCATGTATGCTTCTATTCAAAGAAGAAGGGCTGACTTTGGTTGATGGAGCGCAGGAATTGCGAGGTGATTTCAGAAAGATGCTTCCAAGAATTCATCCCGGAAATCTTCCTCTTGAATTGTTGGTTAAGGCCGCAAGAATTAAAGGCGTCGAGGGACAATTCACAGCAATCGACGCCACGGCGGGGTTGGGCGAAGACGCTTTTTTATTGGGGGCAGCAGGATTTGATGTAAAAGTATATGAGCGCGATCCGATAATTGCATCACTTTTGGCGGATGCACTGTTGAGAGCGGGTAAAATACCACAGCTTGCTGAAATTGTCGGCAGAATGCATCTTTACGTGGCAGACAGTATCACACAATTACAGAATTTAACGGCATCTCCGGATGTGGTATTGCTTGACCCGATGTTCCCATCCAGACAAAAGAGTGCGCTGATTAAAAAGAAATTTCAGATGTTGCAGCAGTTGGAAAGTCCCTGTTGCGAAGAAGAGGCATTGCTGAATGCGGCACTTTCTAGCAAACCTCGTAAAATAGTGATTAAAAGACCGCTAAAAGGACCTTTTCTTGCCGGACGCAAACCGGATTATACGATAAAGGGAAAAGCCATTCGATATGATGGGATTGTGATAGCAAGGACGTAGGGAAAGCGGCGTGGCATGCAACAACGAAAAGATACAAAGGAGTAAGACAAGAATATGAAAACAGGAAAAATAGTTTCAATCATTTTTACGATTATCGGGAGTCTCTGTGAGATAGGTGCAATTCTTTTGATGCTCCAAGTGTTGGCTTTGCCGACTAGGAAAGACAAACTAATGGCAATTTGCTTTATTGTAGGATTTCTCTGTTGCCTGGGTATATCCATATGGTCTTTTTATGGGATTGCAAAGAATCAAAAAGCAGTCGTCGGACGTGCCATACTCATGAAGATGTCATGTATATTTTTTACCCTGGCCGTGATGTATGCTGTTGCCTATGATTTGGGGCTTGCAGCGACAATTCTTTTTGGGTTCTGTGGTACTTTATCCCTTTTAGGCACAATTTATGTTTGCTATCGATACAGGGTAAAAGCGCGGCAGGCACAGAAGCCGAATTTGGGAAACAATTCATGGGCACAGGGATACAGTGTGGCGGACTACAGAAAATATGCAGAGCAGGAGTACCGCAAGGTGAACCACAAATCCCAAGGGGCAGCGCTTACGGAATCGGAATACCGACAGATTGAACAGTATGCATCCCTTCCAATTCGCTATTTTCTTAGGTGGCTGATAGACCGAAATATGATGAGCAATGTTTTTTACGATAGGTATAAAGAACAGGGGCAAGGAACAGCGCTAATTGGACAGAAATCGGAAGGGGAAATTCTGTCGCGTATGGGCGGCGTGTTGTCCGTGGGTGATGTTGCGAAGTGTGCAAAAGCGTTTTTTATTGGCTATACGAGTGCCGGATTTGGCGTCAAAACATATTCGCTCATGACAGATAAGTATTTTTTCGATTATTATGAGGCAGTCGGTGCGGCAAAGCATCGGTTCTTCTGCATGGACGAATCCAATGAGGATTATCGGAAACTGGCAGCAGTTTTGGATCAAAAATATACCGCGTTTACGGGCAGAATCGAGCCGTATGAAAAGCAGGAGTGCAGGGATGCGGTATCATGGAATTTGTTTGGAAAGCAGCTCGACGTAAACTGCTGTCAGCGTGAAAACGAGACAGTGAGCGATGACTATATCGAATCCTGCAAGGCGGCATTGAATGCCATGCCGGAGCGGACAATCATAAAAATGTTCAAACAGATTAAAAATGACTGGGAAGAATATATTTCCGGTGATGAACCGGAGGTTTATCGTGGGCAAATCATGGAATGTTTCATGCCAGATGAAATGCTGATTTATCCGCCAAAGGATGAGTCACAACCGGCATTTGTGATCTGCGGAGAGGCGAGTTTCGAAGAAGAACACGGCATTGCTGTTGTATTTCGTGACGGAGAATTGCTGGATATTAGTTACCGAATGGATCATGAAGACCCGTTTAGCGTGATGAACGAGCGACTGTACCGGGATATTGTGAATCAGTGTGACAGGTCTTCTTTTGGCAGCAGTGCCGCACTGGAAGCGGCGGTACTGCGCCGGGAATTAATCGAGACAGAACCGGTTCCCGAAAACCTTGCGGCAATAGCGACGGGGAGCGGGAAGTGCTATTTGACACCGTATGCGTATGAACAAAAATGCAAATGTGACGTGCGCTTGGAAGCATTGTGTGCCACCCGTGATATCACGAAAATTACATATGAAGCCATCGGCGCAGAGCCGATTCCGCAGGAAATACGTATCCGAGCACAAAGCGGCAAAGATACCATATTTCAGGTGCTTATTCCGGTGTCAAAGACAATGTAAGGAACCTAGGTAGCACTGCACTAGGCGTCGGGTACAGAAAAAACAGTGATGCCCAGTGTAGGTATCGTGAAAGAAAGTGATGGAAATGAATAAAAAAATAACAATAGTTACAGTATTATTTACTCTGTGTGTATGCATTATGTTGGGAGGGTGTGCAAACCACCCTAATCATGCGTTAACGGAAATACAAAGCGAAATACCGACAGCGGAAGCGGAAGTGGCAGTAGAAGAAACTAAAAAAGAAACAACAGAAACTTCGAAATCGACCGACATATATGATGCAGTATTGGCGGAATATGCCGATATGGTTCAAAACAATTTTTATACAGACGCTTTGGAAAATGAAGATTTGGATACATACGATGCTAGTTTTGGCGAAGATATCGGGTTCGAGATTCGTGCAAGAGTGCAGAACATTTTTTATGCGTTGGCGGATATCGACCAAAACGGAGTACAAGAATTGATTATTGCGGCGAGCGACACCAATGTCACAAATAGTGGAAATTCACCATGGTATTATGACATATATACATATAATGGGACAAAGGCAGTTCATCTTTTTCCGGATTATGAATTTGGATACAGAACTAATTTTAAACTGATGGAAAATGGAATTATTCAAATAAACGGTAGTTACAGTGCCGCAGAATCGGGATGCGAATTCTATCGGATAGGGAGTGACGGAATTACACCGGAATTGGTGGAAGCATTTTCAATGGTTGGTTCCATGAAAGATGATGTTGTGACATTTGTTTACTATAACAATACAGATGAGATAACAGAAGAAGACTATCAAACTAGAATATCAAATTACGGTGAAGAAATTACAACTTCGCTGGAGTGGATTCTGATACAATAGGATGGAAGTCTATCTTACTATAAGGTACTATCATAAATTCGACATTGATATGATTGTCGCACGATGAATGTACTACACAATTAAATTACTCAAATCACACGTCTTTGTCATTAACGCGTTCATTTCATTGGTTTTCCGTTTGCATGATTCAGATATGAATTCACGCAAACGGTATCCGCATCCCTGCTCTGTACCGCCTGAACTTTAAAAATAGGTAAAAATAAAGTTTTTTCTATTTTCTCATTGATAGTGATATTTATGGGACATATATAAGTTTATAGTTAGAATTGAAATAAGAGAGATACCAATTGAACTATTGTGATTTGTTAAATCTGTTGCAATGACTTATGCAAAAGGAGGAGAAAACATGGGGTTTTTTGATGGATCATTATTTGATTTTAACTGTGACGGAGAAACTGATGGATTTGAGACTTTTATGGGATTGCAAATGGTTGCAGGAAGCCGCAAAGAGGCAATAGAACTTACAGGGGACGACAGCTTCTATATGGGAAGCGATGATGAAGACGAGGATGATTAAGCACGAAATCTATGTTGCATAATGTAAACAATTGTTTGAATAGCAGAAAGGTGGTACATATGGTGGCATTTGTGATAGCGGTTATAATTATAGTTTATAAAATATGTGAGCAAGCAAGCTGGGACTACTGCAAAGCAGATAATGTTGACTGGAGTCGCATGAGTCGTGAGAGTCATAAATATACTGCAAAGGAACAAGGAAGGTTATACAAGAGCGGATACTATAATAAGAAGTAATCATGATTTACGGAAAAATATATGAACAAATTCAACCTGTGAAATCACAAGTTTATAGGCGCAATTTGTTGATAAAAGTAGTAGATTGTTTTATAATTAATTTATTATTTTTGATATTAAAGAAATGAAAATTTGAATTAATAGTACTTATTTTAACATACATTGGCAAACATCCGGGGGGAATTATGGGAGCAGGTTATGGATTAAAAGAAGGAACTTATGTGAGCAGACTGCTATCAGATGATGAGATGTGGTCTGCTTTTACTATTTAGGGAGCAATCAAAATGCTTAAGCAATATTTCTTATAGGAGGTAACGTGATGAACAATCCAACATTGAAAGAAAAATACCTCGGTTGTCTGATCGGTGGCGCAGTCGGTGATGCACTTGGATATCCGATTGAGTTTCGGAGCGCAGAAGATATTAGAACAATATATGGACCAAACGGTATACAAGAGTATGAATTGTCACATGGCAAGGCTTACATTTCTGATGATACGCAAATGACCCTGTTTACAGCGAATGGTCTGCTCGTAGGTTATACCCGACTGTGTTTACGTGGAATCATGGGAAAGTGGCAATCATATGTACAATTGGCATATCAAGATTGGCTTACTACCCAACAACCGACTTATCACTCGGAAACAAAGGATTGTAAATCGTGGTTACTTAAATGTGAAGAACTACACAATCTAAGAGCACCCGGTAATACCTGTTTATCAGCACTTAATAGTCCGATTATTGGCAGCATAGACAAACCAATCAATTCCAGCAAGGGATGTGGAGGTGTCATGCGCGTTGCGCCTGTGGGCTTATATCTTCCAAAGCATGTAAAAGATATTCGAAAGATTGATATAGTCGGTGCTGAGGTAGCAGCACTTACACATGGTCACACGCTGGGATATATTCCGGCAGCGGCACTTACCCACATAATAGCAGGCTGCGTGACCACCACAAACAGTATTGAGGAGATTATCACGGATGCGGTTACTATCGTTCAAGAACTTTTTGCTGATAAAAAGCACATCGATGAATTCGTCACCATCATGAACAAAGCGATTGCTCTGGCACATGAATCAAAAGATGACTTAGCGGCCATAAGTATGATTGGTCAAGGGTGGGTAGCGGAAGAAACATTGGCAATTGCAGCTTATTGTGCAATTAAGTATTCTAATGATTTTACCAAAGCAATAACAGCATCGGTTAATCATTCCGGCGACAGCGATTCTACAGGAGCAGTGACAGGTAATATCTTGGGAGCATATCTTGGCTTGTCTGCTATTGAAGACAAATATATTGGACCTTTGGAGCTAAAAGAAATAATTCTGGAAGTGGCATCTGATTTGTACGAAGATTGTAAAATGAGTGAGTATGGAGATTATAAGGACGAGAAATGGATTGAGAAATACTGCACAGGGGTATATAGACCGAATGAGATCTAAATGCATGGGTTTACAATAAAACTGTGCAAAAATAGGATAGTAACGAAGAATAACTAAAAAAGTTGGTCAGTATAAACTCGAGTAGGAGGAACGTATGTTAGATGCAAAAAATAGTATAACTCTGTTTAGTGTAAACACTGGAAAAGAACAAACTAATAGTAATGCACTGGTTATGTGTGGCTGTGATGCAATAATTAAAAGCACAAATGAAGCCGAGGTTTATTCTGAATTTGAGGAAGCAAGTTATTATTATTTTAATAGTAATATTGATTCTAATCAGTTGAAAATTGAATTTTGTTTTGCTAACAATCAAAAAAAGAGTTATCAACGATTTTACGTTGGATGTTTTTCTATTAGAACAGATACGGGAATAGTTATAAAGGTAAACAGAAATGAGACATATAAACAGAAGAAACATGTAAAAATAAATATTAACAATGAATTAGTTATTGGAATTTCAATTTTTTTGGAAAGTAAGGAAATTGGAGCTCTTAAGAATGCAAAAATCATACTTATAGAAGGATGGATAGCATTAGATAACAAAAACAATTGTTATGGAATTTCAGCAAAGATTTCTAAACAAGGAAATCAGTTTGTGTTAGAACGCGGAAATACATACAGATATTCAAAGTGGGATTGTATAACAAACAAGGTACACTAAAGGTTGCGATTAATTCTTAACAAAGCTTGAAATAACTTTAAGACTATCAAAGAAATAAAACGGAGACATCATTATGAAAATCGAAATGGGTGAATCACTATTCTACTCCTGGTTACGCCATGTCAAAGAGTGCCAAATAGTACAGACGAACTGGAAAGTGTCGCAACAATGGAACTTGATGCATCAAGAGGAACTAGAAAAGATGCTAAAAGGTGCCATAGAGTACTTTCAGACACAATACAACTATAATGTATTCAAACAGAACAGTTCTCTATCACAAATCATTCAGCAGGGCGAATGTGATGTGATTGGGGTATCGGTTCAGAAAGGAATTAATACATATTATGCAGTAGATGTTGCGTTTCATGAAGCCGGACTAAATTATGGGAGTAAAGAAGAAACGATTATGAAGGTCATTGCCAAAAGTATCCGAACGGCTATGTGCTTATATGGTTGCGTTGATACAAAGAAAGCAGAGATTATTTTTGCTTCACCTAAGATTAATCCGGCAATTATGACAGAATTAGATAAAGGCGTGATTGCCGTGAATGCATTATTTCACTATTGGGAACTTGATTTCACGTTAAGAGTAATTGCAAATGAAGAATTTGAAAGTGTCGTGTTACATCCTATAACGCTAGTTAGTGATGGCGTTGCTGATACTTCGGAGTTATTTATGCGTAGCTATCAGATGTATACTATGTTTGCTCCGAAGGCAAGTAATCCGAAACCGCAACAACAAAGAAATACTAGTTTCAAAGCCCAAAAACAAAAACTTGATTTTGGCGATTTGAAGGATTCATATAATGAGCTAAAAATAGGCCAATTAGCAAATATAGTGCTTCGTAAAATGCTTGAAGACGGATGCGCAAGTGAAGACGAGATACAATATTTGCAGGAAGCAGAGTACAGTAAAACATATTTTGATTTACAGTATCCTTTACTTGTTCGTGAAGATAGCAATTATGAGAGAATCAGATATTATAAGGCACCATTGGTAATCAGTGGTGTTAGGTATGTAATGTGCTCTCAATGGTTTGAAGTAGAAGCTAACAATGATAGGCCATATTTATTGAAATGGATTGAAAAACACTCAAAACAATAACGAGAAGTCACTTCAGGGGGAGGATTTTATGAGTAGATTATCATTTGAAACTTTTTGTATAGAGTATTACAGCAGTCATATAAAAATGCCAAGCAATGAGGTGTTTGAATTATTTGAACGAGAAGGTTTACTCCAAATGTTGCGTGATGATTATGAGGATTTACGCGGAATGAGCATGGAATATATGATGTGGTTTTGCGATGAGTATTTGGGGCGAGTACAGACAGAATAAGAGTTGCATGAGTGAATTGGCAGTCATAATGATTCCTGAATTTCCAAAGTGTAAGTATTTTAAATAGTCATTATGAGGAGGAACCAAATGGCGTGGGGTTATGAAGCAATTTTTTGTAGAACATGACAATACATTGAAGAAAAGGATTGATTGCGAAGACTGTATTTGATATGAGAGAAGCAAGTATTGGCTTATATGTTTCGATTTGATGCCAAGCAGGGTTTTTATCTGTATCCCGAAGCAGCAGGTGAACAGGATAAGAAGTTGTGGTTGAATACCGGTTCAACTTATGAGAAAAATGTTGCAAAAAGAGAAGATATATGGGTGATAAAGCATGGTTTAAAAATACCCAAAGATGCAAGTGGGTATGATGAGTTTGTAAAGTTGATAGGGCAGCAGGAGAAGGAGTTTGTTGCGATATTTGAAGAATAATAATTTAACTGGGGGTAACTATGGAGACATGCGATTGGGGTACAAGCAATAATCTAATGCAGGAATATCACGATAACGAGTGGGGCATTCCCATTCATGATGATCAAAAACAGTTTGAATATTTAATGATGGAAGTCATGCAGTGCGGATTGAACTGGATGATGATGCTCAACAAGAGAGAAATCTTTCGGCAGTGTTTCGACAATTTTGATTATGTAAAAATTGCAGATTACCGGGAGCAGGACATCGAGCGCATTATGAATACGCCGGGAATGATTCGCTCTGAAAGAAAGATTCGGGCAATCATCCATAATGCCCAAAGGTTCATTGCCCTGCGGGAAGAAAAGGGTTCTTTTGACGATTACTTGTGGAGCTATTCACAACAAAAAGTGATTTTATATGAAGGACATGATACCGGCAGGATTCCCGCTCGAAACAGACTTTCGGATATAATCAGCGCAGACCTCAAAAAGCGTGGGTTCAAATACCTTGGTTCCATTACGGTATATTCGCATTTGCAGGCATGTGGCATAATCAATGACCATCTTAGTAAATGTGATTGTTACAAAAGAATAGTTCAGAATTACCTGGTAGTGCACAGAGATTGTGAAGGCGAATAAAACATGGCAAAGGTGGAGGAAAAGAAATGAATTGTTTGATATTACTCTCAACATTAGGAATTGTTGGCGGAATTCTCTGTGCCATAGCAGATATGTTCCTGGACATGAAAGGAAAAGACAACAAGAAACTCGGTGATGTTTCGGGTCTGATAGAAAGCAATTGGATTAAGATGAGTGCATGGAGGTTCGGAGTATCCATAGCACTGGCAGCGATTGCGGTTCCGCTATATAGTTGCGGTGTTGTATCACTGGCTTTACAAATACTGAAGAATAATGAATTCCTTGCCTATTCCTTGCTGGCATGCATTTTTATCGGCGCCATGGGCGGCTTTTTTATCCATAGTATGATTTGCATTATGCCGATAATTTACAAGGAATTGATGGAAAAAGCCGATTTTGCGCGGGCGGAAGGGGTGATTGACAGAGTATGGAAGACAATACGGATTCCGTTTGTTATCCTGTATATCATTCTGGTAATCGGTACGTCGGTATTGATTGTGACAGCAATCCTGACGCATGCAATCGATGTTCCCTGGTGGTGTGTATTTCTAAATCCGGTGGTTTTTCAGATTGTAGGTTTGTTACTTCGTGTGGTTAAAAAGG
Source organism: uncultured Lachnospiraceae bacterium (assembly GCA_964389005.1). Lineage (GTDB taxonomy): Bacteria > Bacillota > Clostridia > Lachnospirales > Lachnospiraceae > CAYMCV01. Next base: position 14,773 of record CAYMCV010000010.1, read on the forward strand.
ACTGGTTTTATGATTTACCGAGCATCTGTGCCGCCAGTTTGGGGCTTGCTTCTATTGGCGTAATCGGATTGATTAATTTGATATAGATGATAGAATTAACGATGATGAAGTTGATTGGGAACTAATAGAATTTCTTAAATATTTCGTGAATTCGCAAGCAGTTCCAAGTCAGGCAGAAGGAAGCGAGCGTTTACAAAGAATACATAAGCAGGTCACACGTGTTAAGGAAAACCAAGAACTGGGGGTGAAGTATATGCGTGAATGGGAAGAAAAGAAAGAGATACGCGACGAAGGAAAAGCCGAAGGAAAAGCCGAGACATTGGTTAATAATGTTGAGAGTGCAATGAAATCTTTCCAGGATGATTTACAAAAAACTTGTGAGGTACTTGGTTCTTCGGTTGACGAGTATCGGAGGGCGAAGGAGTATATCAACTCGTTGCAGAAGTAGATAGTCATCTACTTTGAAGCATGTGGGATTTTCTATGAGGTGGACAGATATGGAAATTATCAAAGTAAAAAATGCATCTTATTCGCGTTATGAAGAATTGCTTCTTACAAGGGAATCCTTGCGAAAAGAGTCTCTTGAATATGAGGTTCTCTACATCAAGGAATTCGGCGAACTGATTTTGACGTTGTTTGAGAAAAAGATTGCCTGCATTAAGCTAAAAAAGACAATTACTTACTGCCAGAAGATTGTCAATCAGGGAAAAGTCGTGGTTCAGGAAGAACTGAAAACATACATTGAAGAAGTTATGGCAGAGTATCAAGAACAGTTAACCTCGATGCGAGAAGACAATGAGCGTGCCAAAGAAACATCGAGAATCACAATTGAGGATACTGCGGAAATCAAAAAAATCTATCACAGGATTGCCAAGCAACTTCATCCCGACATCAATCCGCTCACAGAGCAGATTCCGGAGCTGATGGAATTATGGCAGGCGGTAATGACTGCTTACGTCTGCAATTCGCTAAAAGATATTCGGGAGGCGGAGTTCCTTGTACAGAGTGCGATCAAGAAACTTAATCTTGGCTGTACAGAGATAGAAATTCCCGATATTGAGGAGAAAATTAAGAAGGTTGAAGAAGAAATAGACGCAATCATGCATAAGGTGCCTTATCAGTTCAAATTCCTTCTTGATAGCTCAGAGTCAATTGCGACGGAAAAGAACCGACTGACACAGGAGTTTTCAAGTTACGAAATTTACGAAAAAGAATTGCAGGAAAAGGAAGAACAATTACTTTTAGGTGGTATTGTGGTGCATTGGGACATAGGGGGTAATGCAGATGAAAAATGAGCTGGCAGAAAGTGAGAAACAGATTGTTTCTCTGGTCGGAACACATGAACTGGGCGATATCATCAAGCCTTTGACACAGAAGATTCATCTTTTTGATTCTTTTGTTGCAGGGACGACACATCTCAAAGATCCTTCGGTACTGGATACAATTGCTGTCGGCGACGAACTTTCGATGCAACGCGAAGACAACCAATTTGACAACAAAGCAATCATGATTTTGACCCGCGACAAAGCGAAGTTGGGGTATGTTCCGGAGAAGGACAACATTATTTTTTCCAGATTGATGGATGCCGGGAAACTGCTCAAAGCAAAAATCATCGACATTCATAAGCGCGGCAATTACACACAAATAGCCATAAGCATTTATCTGGTTGATTTTTAACAGACAATAAAAGGAGAGTAACATGCAGAATTTTAACTACTTCACACCGACGAAAGTCGTATTTGGTAAGGGAACACAGGCACAGGTTGCAGAACTGATTCAGGAGTTTGGCGGCAAAAAGGTATTGATTCACTATGGCGGGGGCAGTGTTATTCGCTCCGGACTTCTTCAGACGGTCACAGATCTGCTTACAAAAGCGAACATTTCCTTCATTACCCTGGGCGGAGCGGTTCCCAATCCGCATTTGGGTTTGGTTTATGAAGGTATTGATTTATGTAAAAAGGAAGGTATCGACTTTATTCTGGCGGTCGGAGGCGGTAGCGTAATCGATTCCGCAAAGGCTATTGGCTACGGTGTCACCAATGAAGGAGACGTATGGGATTTTTATGATTATAAAAGAAAAGCAAAGGCCTGCCTTCCCATCGGTGTTATTTTAACCATAGCGGCAACCGGCAGTGAGATGAGCGATTCCTCTGTAATCACGAAGGAAGAAGGACTGGTAAAACGTGGTTACAGCAGCGATTATTCCCGTCCGAAATTTGCGATTATGAATCCGGAACTGACGATGACGTTACCGGATTATCAGACCGCATGCGGATGCACGGATATTATGATGCATACAATGGAGAGGTATTTTACCCAGGGTGCCAATCTGGAAATTACCGATGCGATTGCGGAAGGATTGATTCGTACCGTGATGAACAATGCGAAGATTCTTGTAAAAGACCCGCAGAATTATGAGGCGAGAGCGGAAGTTATGTGGGCAGGAAGCCTTGCGCACAACGGACTTACCGGTTGCGGTAATGACGGCGGTGACTGGATGTCACACAAACTGGAGCATGAACTTGGCGGATTGTTTGATGTCGCACATGGTGCCGGACTTGCAGCCGTTTGGGGCAGTTGGGCCAGATATGTGTACCAAAATTGTCTTCCCAGATTCAAAAAGTTTGCACTCAACGTGATGGGCGTGGAAAATATCGGTTCCGATGAAGAAATTGCACTCAAAGGAATCGAGGCCATGGAAGATTTCTATCGCGAAATTCATATGCCGACCAATCTAAAAGAACTCGGTGTCAATGCATCCGATGAGGATTTGGCAACCATGGCACACAAATGTGCAGTAGGCGTCGGCGGTGCCATGGGCTCTGCAAAAGTATTAAAAGAAGCGGATATGCTGGCTATTTTTACGGCATGCAGATAGAAATTAAATTATAAACATCTGCCAGTAGAGGACAAACAGTGCGATGACAATGAAGCAGACAGATGTCGGAATTGTCAGGCGGTTCCATAGTTTCTTCACAACATTTCGCACCATGTATCCTGTGCCAAGAATCAGGTAGCACACATAGAAAACAATATATCCATACATTTCATTTTCGGTCGCTGCAGTCGAAATTAAATGTACCATTTCCATCAGAACCACGCCATAGAAAGATAAGGAAAGCAAGATCATGAGCACAGTTATCGGATCTGCTTTCTTTTCTTTTATGAGTTTGACAATCCACATCATAAGTAAAATGAGAAGAATCAACAGTGCAATTCCCAATCCGATAAAACTTGCGGCCTCCGCCGCGTACAGTCCTGCAGAATACGGTACGAAATCAAAAGTCGAAGTTGACATTTTTTGTACGATGCCGTGTTCATTAACATCCATAAAAATATTGTATCCTTTGGTGAATCCATCTGTCACCACATATTCTGTCTCACCAATTCTCGAAAGCGGCATCGACATCATTAAGGAGGAGAGCATCAGTGAATTATCTCCGGTCTTTTGCACACGGTACACACCAAAGAAATGATAAAATTTGCAGAATCCCTGCGTAATTGTTCTTGCTGTGGTATAACAGTCTATAAATTCCAACTCCGGCCAATCCGCTTCCGTCACAATCTCAGGGGTCGCGCTTTGGAACACGACTTCGCCCAGTCCTTCATTAATTTGCATCTCCTGCGCCTGATTGGTCATAACAATCAGTCCGCGGTCCTTTGAAAGTGACATATGTACGGAAAATTGCACTGTATTTCCGTAATGACCGACTGTTTCAGTCTGATAAAAATCATTCCACATACCATGGCAATTTTCTGATTGGTCGGAACCTGCAAATGCATAAGTTGAGGTAAAAAAAGTTTCATATGTTGAAACTTTCTCAAAAAGTTTTCCGCCATTTTTAGATAATAAATCCTGCATCAAAAGCATGACATCCGATGCGGTTCCTGCGGCACCTGCGGCCGGATAATCCGGTGCATAGTATCTTCCGCGAATTTCGCTGCCGGCGGTTGTATAACCGGTAATTTCGTTCAGTTTTTCTGCTACCGATTCATTATCTCTTCTTAACGGATCGATGGAGGTGTGATTCATATGAAGCGGGGCTAAAATGTGCGCATTAACATAATCACAATAAGTCTCGCCACTGACATATTCAACAATATAGCCTGCGAGGGAACATCCCCAGTTTGAGTAGGCTACCGTGGTCCCCGGCTCATATAATTGCACAGGTTCATAAAGCTTAACAAATTTACCGAGCGTGAGAATTTCATCCGGATTAGTCGTATAAACATTTGTGATACTGTCTTGAAAGCCTCCCGTGTGATTCATCAGGTCCAACATCGTGATGGGAGTTTCGTAAGAGAGATTTGCCAGAAATCCATCAGGCAGATAGACACGAATATCCTCATGCAGGTCGATTTTATCTTGCTCATACAGCTGCATAACACCAATCCAGGTCAAGACTTTACTTAGCGATCCCCACTCATACACAGTATCGGAATCCGCAGGAATTCCGGCCGCAATATCCGCATATCCGTAATTATCCGCATATAACACTTCGTCATGGCTTACAAATCCAACCGCAACTGCCGCTTCGTTTGGATTGTTCGCTTTTACATAGAGATCAATTTGTGATGCCAATGTTCCTAAGTCAGACGTATTCTGTGTGCTGCTTGCCATAACCGGTAATTGACATGACAAAACCGCAATTACCAGTATTGCTCCTAAAAATTGCTTACTTTTTTTCATGATGTGTCTCCAATTCTTTTGCCCAAAAGTTTCCGATTGCATTAACCATAATTTCGGCAGCCTGTTTCCTGCCTTCTTCACCGTATTGTGCCGGACTTCGCAGAATTCCCTGTAATCCGTCCATGAGATAAGACAGGGTTGCATAATTCTCCGTCGTTGCTTCAATTCCGAGAATCTCAACAAAAGTTTGAAAATTATTCTGTGATTTTTGGCGTTCTGTCTGCGTATATTCTGCAGGTAGATTTGCGAGCAGCACATCCTGTTCTTCCGGAAGTACATATGCAAACAGACAGTCATCCATGAGAAAGCTCTTCTCAAAAACGCGTTGCAGAACTCTTTTTTTATCCTTATCCTTCCGACTTTCTTCCAGCATAATTCCGTAGTAGTAAGCTTCATTTCTTTTCAGGACTTCATACAAGAATAACTCTTTGCTCTTATAATAGTGATAAAAAGAACCCTTGGCCATTTGTGCTGCCTGCGTAATCTCATCCAGGGTCAACTTGGTTATTCCTTTTTCTTTAATCAGTGGTATGCATTTTTCATATAAATAGTCTTTTTGATTCTGAATCTCAGCTTCGGTTAGTTTTCTTGGCATATTCTTCACCGCCTTCTTTCTTGATTAAACTTTTCTCTATTCTATGAAGTGCTATTATGACTGTCAAGTCTAAAATGAGTCATAATGCGAGCATGGAATGTGAGCCCCGGGTTATTCGCATCCATTTTTGAGTCATTCGCCACGCGAATCTGCACGCATGCTTTTTTTGTGCTATCTTACATTTCGAAGAGAAATGAAAGGTGAACAAGGAAGGGAGAAATGACTGGGAGCAAAACAGAAGTGTTTTTCCTTTTTGATGGACTGCATGATGATTGTTGTAATCCTGCTTTCCTATGAAAATTCGACACAGGACTGTACCTTCCTCATTTGAATGATTATTCCTTATTCCCAATAATATTAGTAGTTGCTATTGAATGAATCGGAGTAAATAAAGTATAATGCACATGAGAAGGTCTCAATAACATCGTGGAGGACATTGACATGAAAAATGCGAAAATTATTATCGACAAAGAATTTATTCTTGCAAAGATTGACAAAAGGATTTATGGCTCGTTTATAGAGCATCTCGGAAGAGCGGTATATGACGGAATCTACCAACCTGATTCGCCGTTTGCGGACGAACAGGGATTTCGAAAGGATACTATGGAATTGGTACACAACTTAAACGTACCGATTGTGAGATATCCGGGAGGAAATTTTGTCTCCGGATACAAATGGGAAGACGGAGTTGGACCGAAAGAGTTGCGTCCGAGCAGAGTAGATTTGGCATGGCAGGTGATTGAGACCAATCAATTTGGAACGAACGAGTTTGTTGACTGGGCAAGAAAGGCCGGAACAGACGTCATGATGGCGGTAAACCTTGGAACAAGAGGTATTATGGAGGCTAAGGAGTTATTGGAGTATTGTAATTTCAAGGGCGGTACATACCATTCCGACTTGAGAAGAAAACACGGATATGAGCAGCCGCACAATATTAAGACATGGTGCCTCGGAAATGAGATGGATGGATCATGGCAGACCGGTCACAAAAACGGCGCGTGAATATGCCGAACTGGCAAACGAAACAGCCAAGGCCATGAAATCACTTGATCCGACGATTGAGGTGGTAGCTTGCGGAAGCTCATTTTCACAAATTGAAACGTTCGGAGATTGGGAGCGCGTGGTTTTAGAAGAATGCTATGACTCGGTAGATTACATTTCTATGCATCAGTATTACAATAATAGGGCACAGAACACGAAAGAATTTCTGGCAAATAGTGTTGATATGGATGGCTTTATCAAGAATGTTACGGCAATCTGTGACTACGTACAGGGCAAAAAACACGGGAAAAAGCAAATCAACATTTCATTTGATGAATGGAATGTGTGGTATCATTCGGCAGAGGCAGATGCAAAACTGGAAAAATGGGTTTCAAAACCACATCAGTTGGAGGATATCTATAATTTCGAGGATGCATTATTGGTCGGAAGTATGTTAATTACACTGCTTCGTCATGCCGATCGTGTGAAAATAGCCTGCCTTGCACAACTTGTCAATGTAATCGCCCCGATTATGACTTCCGATACCGGTGCGTGGAAGCAAACAATATATTATCCGTTTATGCATGCAGCGACCTACGGACAAGGTACGGTACTGAATACACTTGTTAAATCCCCTGTTTATGAGGCAGAAGTCGGCGATGCGCCGTATTTGGACAGCGTTGTTGTAGAAAATGATGAAAAAGATGAGCTTGTTATGTTTGCGGTGTGTAAGGATTTGGAAGAAGACATGATGGTAAGTTGCGATTTGCGCCAGTATGCCGATTACCGGGTAATCGAACACATTGTTTTGCATCATGAGGATGTAAATGCAGTCAATACCGAAGCGGAGCCGGATTGTGTAGCACCTTCTGCTTGCGGGAATGCACGAATTGAAGACGGAATACTGACGGCGGTTCTAGGAAGGGCAACATGGAATGTAATCAGAATCGGAAGATAATTAATACTTTTTAGGTATTGCGAAATAATCATACGATCACGTATAATAGATATGCTGAAGTCATTTCAGTATATCTATTATTCGTTTTTATCTCGACATATCTGCCGAACAAATTCACTAAAATACAATTGAAAAAGATATTGTATAGGACAAGAAATCTTCATATAATGTAGATGAGGTGTTTCATTCGATGACTTCTTGCTCTCGACATCAAAGAATTCGGCGAATAAAATATTTTGACGTTGCTTGAGAAACAGATTGCCTGCATTAAACTAAGAAAGACAAATTCTTACTGTCAGGTATTTTTTTCGAGGAGGATGGAAATGAAAAATGATACACGCATCAGGTATTTTTATGAAACAGTGGTTTCAAACCATCAGTTGGAAGAACTTCCTGATTTTATATCTTCGGATTGTGTTGTTAGACAGGGCGAAAACGATATTCCGATTGGGGTTGAAGGCATGAGAGAGCATCTGATAGCCATCAGACACACATATCCTGATTATACAATGAAAATAATTCGTCAGTTTACTGATGGAGAATATGTGATTTCCGAATTCATTATGACCGGCACGCACCAAGGCAATTTTTTAGGTATTACCCCGTCGAATAAGGTTATATCAATTACAGGCGTGGATATTGATAAAGTTGTCGATGGCAAAATTACCGAGCACGGAGGTGCAACAAATACCTTTGATGCGTTCTGGGAGCATCACTTGATAGAACCGGTATAGATGTATTTATTCCTTATGTATTCCGGAAAATGATAGAATATGAAGATTTGAGTAAAAAAGCCGATGATTGTTAAAAAGAATATTGAGGCAGACGTCATAGTCTGCTAATATGGATTTATGCAACAAAATCGGAGAACAATCCATGAAAAACTACCAATTACCCAAGACAAGTGATTTTTATCAAAAATTAGACAATACAACAAATCTTTTTGAGCAAAGAGCGGCGACGCTGCTTGGCGGTGCCGCGCGGGCGTATGCAGCAGAAATTGCCAATCGAAGGAGTACTGTCGATAGAGGGAAATTAACAACAGATGCCGGAGACATCACCGAAGGGGAGGCAATACTGGAATTACTGGTATTCAGAGTTTTAGCAGAAAAGTATTGTGCCGGCGGTGGGTATATGAATAGTGACGAATTGCCGGAACTACTTGAAGCAACCGGAGAATATAGGGAAATAGCGAAGCGAATGAGAGATTTATCGGTATTTCTATCTGCATATCCGGACAAAGCGCAACTTTACAAGGTATCCACTGAGGTTATGAACTATATGATGTCCTTAGGAGAAACGCATTTTGGTGAATTGTTTGCCAATGTTAATGCATTTGCCGATGAGAAGGAGTCCGAACGACCGGTAAGAGGCGATATTGCTTTGGTTGCACGAAGAAGTAACGAGTATTATCTGAATTTATTCGGTGCGCAGATGCTGAATCGCATTTATGAGGAAGCGTTTCGCGCGACAGATGAAAAATATGTTTTTTTGCCGGGGTGCATGGCGGCACAGGGCGACAAATGTCAAGCGGCCGATGCAGCCATCGGCTATACTTGCGCCGGTTGTACGAAGGAATGTATGGTCAATCATATTACACAGGCAATGAAGAAAGATGCAGTCAAAGTCACCTTGTTTTATCACGGCTCGCAGATTAATTCAGCACTTGTAAAGGAAGGAACTTCCAAGGGCTTGATTGGTGTAGCATGTATTCCGAACCTGTTGGAGGGTGGATATCAGGCCAAAAGACTGGGTTTTGTACCGCAATGCGTCTTTCTCAATTTTGGCGGATGCAAGCAACACTGGAATCCGGACGGCTGTGTAACAGAATGTAATGAAGGGAGAATCGAACAGATGATATGCCGGTAATTTTTAGGGCATGCAGATGAGTACTATATTTCAGATACATTTCCGTGGAAGATTTATTCAGCGGATGAGTTTTAGGTAGCAATCAGATAAAAATTAAAGGGGATTCTTATGGCAATGAAAGAAAGACCGGAAGTAACGGTAAATTCGGATGGCGGAAAGAGTTTTGAACATGAATTTGAGCAGTTTTATCTAAAAGCATATGTGCCGGCAAATCATTTGGATGGGCAGGTCAATAATTATACATTTCATGCGCCGCTGTTGTTGGTGTTTGAGGAGAACAGACAGAGCATGGCGGAAGCAATTGATTTTGCCACAAAAAGTGGACTGGCGGATATTGCTGCCTCCTATGATGCTAGCGTGTTGTTCATTTATCCGACTGCACAAGGCGGATGGGCGGAGGCAACAGCATCTTTGTATGCCGATGTGATTGCACAAGTGCGAATGAATCCTGTCTATGAAGATGGTATTGTGGCGCTTACCGATTTCTTTACGCACGAGTTCAAGGGTTATTTTATTAAAGGTGCAATTTTTAGGGCAGACATCTACAGCTTTGGGGCTTCTGCAGATTATGTGGCACGCAATTTGTTACAGACACTTCAGGGGGAATATCTCTGGGGACCCGGTGAAATCACACCGGCAATGTGCTCCATGCAAAACTTAAGCGTTGCTTTGAAACCGGAGCGAGACGACATTGCGATTATAAGTGTAGATAATTCTGCGGAGGTGAATGAGGCTTTCAAAGAATGTAAGTACTTACTTAAAAAGTCGGAGCCGGATTATGTCGCTGATTTTCATAGTTTTGTTTGGAGATTTAAAAGATGGTGTGGCATAATGCAGGAAGAACCGAATTTCGCGGCAATGAATATGACGGAAGAAGCCGGAAGTGTAATGGTCAAAACCGCTGCCTATCACATGGGAGCATACCAAAACACAACAGAGCATAAGGTCGGATATTTTGCTTACTATAACAACCATGCCTTCGACAACGGGCCGATTCCGCTGTTAATTGGTTTTCACGGAGGCGGCGATTCGGCATTGTTCTATACATTTGTTCCGGAGTGGTACAGGGTTGCACATAAATACGGTTTTTTGTTTGTTGCAATCGAAAATCACCAGAATGTTATGGCACAGGAAGCAATTTCTGTGATTGAGCATTTGAAGGAAAAGTACAATATTGATGAGCATCGCATCTATGCCGGTGGTTTTTCAATGGGCAGTGGAAAAACATGGGATTTATTTCATGAATTTCCGCAGGTTTTTGCCGGGATGATTCCGGCTTGTGCCCTATTTCCTGTGAAAAACAATCCTTTTAGTCCCGATTTGGGCGATAGAATGAACAGAACCGTCCCGGTACCGCTATTCTATTCCGGTGGAGAGGCTTCACCGTTACCGGAACTGCCGTGTCATACGGATACTGCGTTGGAGAGAGTGCAATATCTGGCAGAAGTCAATCAATTACAGGCGAAATTTGACCTTGATTTTGATGACAGAGAACACTGGAGCAATCCGATCTGGGGCGAGCCCGGCAATCGTGTTGAAAAACTCTATGACGAGAGCCGTGACAGTTACCTGACGATTCACTATTATGACAGTGAGGACGGGATTTGTCGGACGGCACTTGCAAGTGTTTCGGGTCAGCAACATGAACTCAGACATCATTCATGTGAGAATGCATGGAAGTTTATCTCGAAGTTTACGAGATAGTGATTTTTAGACACATTAATCCGGTTAGATAAAAATTATTAATAGACAAATGGAGATGAATCATATGCTTAGATTGAGACCGTATCGTAGTAATGACAGTAAACAAATAGCGACTTGGTGTCGTGACATCACGACCTTTTATCAATGGAGTGAAGGGAGATTGGGGGATTTCCCCGTTTTACCTGAGCGAATTGAACAAGCGGTTTCGGGAAGAATCGATAATGAAACGTATTTTCCGTTTGTTGCATTTGATGAAACCGGTGTGAAGGGATTCTTTACACTTCGACAGCCTATGGAAGGAGCCGATGAACTGAGCTTCGGATATGTAATTGTCAGCCCCGAAGCAAGAGGGAAGGGCTATGGAAAACGGATGCTGCAATTAGGTATCCAATTTGCATTCGAACTATATGGGACATCCAAAGTGTCATTGGAGGTATTCGAAAACAACCCCAATGCTTATCATTGTTATAAAGCAGTCGGCTTTAACGAAAACGGCAGAAGCACCACTTATGATTTATGTGGTGAAAACTGGAAAAGCATTGAGCTGGAAATGTATCCTGTCTTATGAAATCGTCATATGCGCATGCTTTTTTAAAGCGTCAAACGTAGTATCGCTTATAACATGCTCTATTTTGCAAGCATCTTCTGCGGCAATGTCTTCGGGAACTCCGACACGTATGAAAAACTCAGTTAGTAGAACATGTCTTTCGTATGTTTTCGCAGCAATTCGCCTGCCTTCTTCGGTTAAAGTTAGAAAACCTTCACCATCTACGGTTAAATAGCCGCCACTTTTTAACAATCCTACAGCACGACTTACACTCGGTTTGGAATAATTCATATATTCAGCGACATCAAGGGAACGAACCTTGTTATTTTTTTTAGATAGTACAAATATCGTTTCGAGATACATTTCTCCGGATTCTTGTAGATTCATCTTATATCCTCGCTTTCCAACGATTTTTTAGTACTTATCAATTATATCTTGTTTCTTTTCATATATCAAGTTGCCTTTTGCTAACCGAATAGAAATTTTTGTCTGTTAAAAAATAGTTGACATTTTAGTTAGCAGATGCTAACATAAAAATAAGGGTTAGCGGTTGCTAACCAGTTATTACCGTTATGAGTTAGCAGAAACTAACTAGTAATGAGAGAGAACGGAAGGAGACACAATGATGCCACTAACATTAGCCAATATGGGTGAAGAGAACATGATAAGAAAAATAGGCGGCAATCCGGAAGTAAAGCAGCACCTTGAGAATTTGGGCTTCGTTGCCGGGGGTAATGTGACTGTGATTACAAGGATGGCCGGTAATATTATTGTCAATGTAAAAGAGACGCGAGTTGCAATCAGTAAAGAAATGGCCAACAAAATTATGGTCTAGAAGGAGGAGTAAGATGCGTACATTAAGAGAAGCAAAGATAGGCGATGTTGTAAAAGTTGTTAAACTCTACGGAGAAGGCGCTGTGAAACGCAGAATTATGGACATGGGAATTACGAAGGGCGTTGAGGTTCAGATTCGAAAAGTAGCTCCACTTGGTGATCCGATCGAAGTAACCGTAAGAGGTTATGAATTATCGATTAGAAAAGCAGATGCCGAATCCATAGAGATTGAATAATTATTTAACCATTGGTTAGCAATGACTAACAGGCTGAATTATATAGCCGGAAAGAAGGAGACATGAAAGAAATCAAAATTGCACTGGCAGGAAATCCAAACTGTGGTAAAACAACACTGTTTAACGCCTTAACCGGTTCCAATCAGTTTGTTGGGAACTGGCCAGGCGTAACCGTTGAGAAAAAAGAAGGAAAACTCAAGAAACATGATAATGTAATCATTACAGATCTACCGGGAATTTATTCACTGTCACCATATACATTGGAAGAAGTGGTTGCAAGAAATTATCTGATCGGTGAGCGGCCTGATGTGATAATGAATCTGATTGACGGAACCAATCTGGAGAGAAATCTTTATCTAACTACACAGCTTGTGGAACTTGGAATACCGGTAGTAGTCGCTATCAACATGATGGATGTTGTTGCGAAGAATGGTGATAAAATCAATACCGAGGAGTTAAGCAGAGAATTAGGATGTAAGGTTGTTGAAATCTCCGCACTCAAAGGAACCGGCATTATGGAAGCAGCTGAAGAAGCGATTCAAGCGGCTAATAACGGAAGCACAGTTCCGACGCATACATTTTCTGGTGCAGTAGAGCATGCGCTTGCGCATATAGAAGAAGCAGCAGTACATAATATGCCGGAAGAAAAGCAACGTTGGTATGCTATTAAGATATTCGAGCGTGATGATAAAGTTTTGGAACAAATGAGTATTGACAAGTCGCTGTTAGAACATATTGAAGATGATATCAAAGCTGCTGAAAAGGAATTGGATGATGATGCAGAAAGCATTATTACCAATGAAAGATATGTATACATTGCCACGGTAATTAAAGGATGTTACAAGAAAAATAAGGCAGGTAAACTCACCACTTCAGATAAAATTGACAAGGTAGTCACCAACCGATGGGCAGCACTTCCGATTTTTGCAGTCATTATGTTCCTGGTATATTACATATCGGTATCCACCGTCGGAACATGGGCAACGGACTGGGCAAATGATGGCGTATTCGGAGATGGCTGGCATCTGTTTGGAATCGGAACTTCTCAATACGATGAAGTAATGACAGAATACACCAAAGAAAATGTATGGACCAATGATTTTGTCGCTACAGTGGATGCGGCACTAGCGGCTGATGTTGTAGGAGCACAAGAAATTAAAGATGCATTAGAGGAAGAAGATTTCGGAGCATTCGACGAAGCTTATGGATTCTATGCGGATTCTTTGGCAGAAGAAGGATATGATATTTCTGCAATTTATGATTCGGCACTTGGCGAAGAGGTAGAAGGGATTCCGGATACTTCAGAATATGGCGTTTGGGTTCCCGGCATTCCCGTATTGTTAGATGGTTTGTTAGATAGCGTTAATTGTGCCGATTGGCTGCACAGTCTGCTGGTGGATGGTATTGTCGGTGGTGTAGGCGCTGTACTCGGATTTATTCCACAGATGATTATTCTGTTTATTTTGTTGGCATTTTTAGAAGCTTGTGGATATATGTCACGTATCGCGTTTGTTCTGGACAGAGTATTTAGAAAGTTTGGCTTATCCGGCAAATCCTTTATTCCCATGTTAATCGGAACCGGCTGCGGTGTTCCGGGAATTATGGCGAGCAGAACCATTGAAAATGAAAGAGATCGTCGTATGACGATTATGACAACAACATTTATTCCTTGTGGGGCTAAACTTCCGATTATAGCGCTTATTGCATCCGCATTATTCGGGGGTGCATGGTGGGTAGCACCGAGCGCTTACTTCATCGGTATTGCAGCAATTGTTGTTTCGGGTATTATGCTTAAAAAGACTAAGATGTTTGCAGGAGATCCGGCGCCTTTCGTCATGGAACTTCCGGCATATCACTGGCCTACATTCGGGAATGTCATGAGATCCATGTGGGAAAGAGCAAGCTCTTTTATCAAAAAAGCAGGAACAATTATTCTTTTATCCTCCATTGTTATTTGGATAGGTTCCATGTTTGGTATGATGGACGGCAAGTTCACATTTAGCCTTGATATGGAATTGGAAAGCAGTGTTCTTGGAATAATCGGAAATGCAGTTTGCTGGTTGTTTGCACCCCTTGGCTTTGGCAATATTAAGGCGACGATTGCGACGATCATGGGTCTGGTTGCAAAAGAAGAAGTCGTTGGTGTGTTCGGTGTTCTCGACTTTGAGGGAATGTCCAAACTTGCAGCATACAGTTTCCTGATTTTTAATCTCTTGTGTGCACCTTGTTTTGCAGCAATGGGAGCAATCAAGCGAGAGATGAACAACGGAAAGTGGACGGCATTTGCTATTGGTTATCAGTGTGTATTTGCTTATGCGATTTCGCTCATTGTATTTCAAATTGGCTCTGCTTTTACCGGAAATCTGAATGTGATTGGGTTGATTGTGGCACTCATTGTATTAGGATTCATTCTCTATATGCTGTTTATTAAGAAATATAGTGAGGCAAAGACTTTAACCAAGAATGTAAAATAGTAGTAATTAGGAAGTATCCTATCTGCACTTGGGACGATAACTCCCAAGTGTGGATGACTTCCGGAACGGAGGTTTTATGAGTACGGTGATTATTGGTACTGCGTTAGTGATTATTATAACTGCAATTATAATTAAAATGAGAAAAGATAAGAAAAAGGGGAAATCTTCCTGTGGCTGTTCTTGCTCTGAATGCCCAATGGGAGGGAAATGCCATTAAGCATATTTTCTCAATCTAAAAACACAGAACAACAATACCAGATACTATTCTGACATCATTTTGGCACCGATTACAGTTACGGGGAAATTTTCTGTGGGACCGTAGTTTGACAGCAACACAATGCCTTTGGTGAAATCTTCATTGATGGCGATATGGCTGTTGTAGTGGCTTGTTCCGCCGTTGTGCCAGTAGAGATGTTGTTCGGTATCATGAATCCATGTCATGCCAATCTCATCACAACGAATGCCCATAGAGACATTGAATGAATTATTGGCATTTATTTGTTTCAAAGGCTGAAAAGGCATTTGCGCATAACTGTCTCCGGCAGTCATATAGTAATTAAGATAAGTCGCCATATCTTTGATATCTGAAATTACTGCGCCGGCAGGAATATAGCCGTCACCTTTGCCCCAATCCCAATATTTGGACAGATTACCTTCGCAGGAAGCCACGGTGGTGTTATTCATCCCGATATGATTCTGTAAATGCGCACTCAGCAGTTCGGTGTAGTCTGTCTGATAGATTTCCTCGAGCACCAGTCCGAGCAAGGAAATGCCGAAGTTGGAATATACAAAAGGATAATCTTTATCTTGCAGATTGACAGAAGCAGCTCTGTTACGTATTTTTTCTTTGGAAATCAGATAAAAATCATTTCTTCCGCGTGGATGGTTACTTAACATTTCCGATTCAAAATAGTAATTTTTATATCCGGAGGTATGCGTCAGAATTCTTTCAATGGAAGGATAGTATTTTCCTTTTGGTAAATCCAGATAGATATCGATAGAATCGGTCAGTTTTAGCTTACCTTCTTCAATTGCCTGTGCCACCAAAAGCGCCGCCATTGTTTTACTGATGGAGCCAATCTCGTATTGATAATCGGTTCGGTCGATTAAAGTTCCGTTTCTGCCATAAGTCTGATATGTGATTTCGCCGTTTTCAATCCGGGCCACGGAGATATAGATACCTTTTTTGCGTGTAGCGGCGATAAACATCTCATCGGAGGGCATCTTTGTTATCTTTTTGATCTGGGCATATTTTACTCCGATATAAATTCCTCCACCAATTAAGAGTATAATTAGTATGATTATGAGAATCTTCATGCTTTTTCCTTTCCTTCCCTTGGGTTTCGTCGGCTTGTGATGAAAGCCATCTTATGGTTCGCAGTTTTGGTGAATCAGCCGTTGACTCATATCGATCATTTTATCTTTCATATCTTTTTTAGAGCAGTTAAAAACACCGGATACGCATAAACTCAGCAGTCCCATAGTGTAGATAATCATGCTTTCAAGATAAAAGGTTGCAAATTCATCTGACAAGTGATTCTGCGAGGCAATCAAGGAAATCAAGTCATGGTTATCTTTCAATTCTGTCAGGGAGTCAATTCCACCGATACAATAGCCGCCGCTTCCATCTAAAAATAGGAATCGATAGAGATTCGGTTCGTCGAAAGCGATGTCGGCAAGCGCGTTACCAATCTGCGTGAAGGCATCCAACGCATCTTCGGATGACGGGGAGGTTTTTTGATTCGCATATTGATATGCGTAGATTCCGAGTTCCCTGCGAAGTCCTTCCATATTGCCGAAATGCCAAGAAATCGGCTGTGTGGAACAATCCAATTCTCTTGCAATTGTTTTGATGTTGACATTATCGAATCCGTCGCGAATTAAAATGCGAAGAGCAGCATCTAAAATGACTTCCTTTGGAATTCTTGGTAATGTTGGCATTGGTAATCCTCCTTTATTACCAATACTGTAAACGAGTTTATAGTATATGTCAATATATTTTCGTTACGTGGGTGTTACAAGGGGACGGGGCAAGTGTATCGTTTTCATATGAAAACGATACACTTGCCCCGTCCCCTTGTAACATTTTTATCTTCACATTTATTTTTCTTAGTAATTGCGATAAAATGTAAACGGAATCAGACCATGAATACGGAGGACAATTATGAACCAAGGAAAAGCAAAAATAGGAATCGTTGTGGCAGGCGCTGTCATCGGAATCGCATTATTGATTTGCGGATGCTTTTTTCTTCTGCGGTTTGACAGCGGGAATCCACAAGAACAACCGGTATCGGGAGACATCGATTCTGACTTCGAGGAAGTATCCTCTTCAACGGATTCCGCAGAACCGAGCGAGGAAACTTCAAAAGAAGACAAGAAGATTATTATTTGGGCACCGACCACCGATCTTGGCAAACTGATGGTAAAATACGCCGATACACATCCGGATTTTGATTATGAAATTGTGGACGAGTTTAACATAAATTATGCAATCGGAATCGACACCGATTACAGCACGGCACTGAAGAACCGATTGGCAGAAGGCGGCGACGGACCGGACATTTACAGTGTTTATGACGGACAAGCAATTCCCTTCTGTCAGGGTGAGGCATCTATGTATGCGATTGCATATGAAGACCTTGGAATTGACTGTGCAACAGCGATAAAAGAGGCGGAAATTGCGCCTTACCTTGTCGATATCGGCACGAATCCGAATACCGGAAAAGTTATGGGACTTACCTATGAAAGTTGTGCCGGCGCATTTCTTTATCGTCGCTCCATTGCCAAAGAGGTCTGGGGAACGGATGATCCGAGTGTAATTGAAACCAAAATCGGTCCCGGCTGGGAGCAGTTCATGCTGGCAGCGGAGGAACTGAAACAGGAAGGTTATTATATCGTATCAACTTATGAAGATATCGCCCGCCCAATCATGGGAAGCATCGACCGTCCCTTGCAATTAAGTGAGACATTTAACAATCCCGGCGGTGCGGAATATGTTACTTATGCAAATGAAATTTTAGATAAAAAATACGAGCAGAGTTATGAAATGTGGTCCATAGAGTGGCAAGAAGGTATTTCCAAGGGAGAAGTATTCGGATATTTCAGTCCATCCTGGTTGATTCAGTATACCATGATATCAAACTGCGGTGGTAGTGCTGCGGGCGAGGGGACTTATGGCGACTGGGCGATTTGTTGTCCGCCGGAGAACTATAACTGGGGCGGAAACTGGATTTTGGTCAATAAGAACAGTGAGCATAAGGAAATTATCGCGGACATAATCCGTTGGATGACGTTGGATAGTTCCGAGACAGGATTACAATATAAGTATGCCAATGGCGACTATGAGGCAGAGGGATTTTATCGTCAGAGCGTAGCGTCAACCGTGGCAATGAGAAAAGCAAATGGGACAAGCGATTTCCTCGGCGGACAGAACATGTATGATATTTTTTGCCGGTTGAATATGGATAGCGGATTCGATAAATCTGAGAAGGAATAAGGCATCGTCAGTCATCCCAGCTCGGTAATACCGTGTGATTTTTAATAGCTTCGTTGACAAGCGAATAGTATCGAACCTTTTTTTGAATATGTGCAAGCCCAAGTTCGAGATCCTTAATGGCTTCCTTGGTTTTGAGCTCTCGTGCCTCCATCATTGCAAGGATTTTATCCGAATGCGCAACCATATCCTTCTCGTAAATGAAGAAGGTTTTGATTTCGTCCAGCGGAAGCAGCGCTTTCTTAAAACAATCGATGGCTTGCAGGCGCTCAATGTGCGATTCGTTATAAACTCTGCGGTATCCGTTTTGATGCTCCACGTTCTCCAATAGACCGATTTGCTCATAATAACGGATGGTTGAGGCCGGTAATTGAAACATTTTAGATAAATCTGTAATGGAATATGTCATAATTTCACCCCTAAAAATACTTGCGTTAAAGTTAACTTTAAGTTGTATGATAAAACTATAGTACAAGATAATCAGGAGGTTGACAATGGAAAACTTTAATTTTTATTCACCCACATTTTTTGCATTTGGCAAGAATCGTGAGGAAGATTGCGGAGAATTGGTCAAAAAATTCGGCGGAAGCAAGGTATTGATTCATTACGGCGGCGGTTCCGTTATCCGTTCGGGATTGCTCGACAGAGTTAAAAAGTCTCTCAAAAAGGCGGAGATTGAATTCATAGAACTTGGCGGAGTTATGCCGAATCCGAGAAGCGGCCTTGTTTATAAAGGAATTGAACTTTGTAAAAAGGAGAACGTTGACTTCATTCTTGCGGTTGGTGGCGGAAGTACAATTGATTCTTCCAAAGCAATTGCGGCAGGCGTCGTATATGACGGAGATTTTTGGGATTTTTATCAAGGAAAATGGATTGAAGAGGCACTTCCGGTCGGAACGATTCTGACAATTGCGGCAGCAGGCTCTGAAGGATCACCGGACTCTGTCATCACGAACGAAGATGGGATGATTAAAAGGGGCGCGTCCGGAGACGCCATTCGTCCCAAGTTTTCCGTTTTAAATCCGGCGCTGACAGAAACGTTGCCTGCATACCAGACGGCTTGTGGAATTACAGACATCATCGCCCACTTATATGAGCGTTACTTGACTAATTCAAAAGATGTCGAAGTTACGGATCGTTTGATTGAGTCACTGATTCTTACCATGAAGACAGAGGCCCCAAAGGTAATGACGAATTTGAAGGATTATGAGGCGAGAGCCAATATTATGTGGGCCGGAATGGTTGCACATAACAATATTGTCGGTGTCGGTCGCTATCAAGACTGGACGAGCCATCAGATTGAGCATGAATTATCTGCATTGTATGATTGTGCACACGGTGCCGGCCTTGCGGTAACCATGCCTGCGGTTTTTACCTAT
Organism: uncultured Lachnospiraceae bacterium; assembly: GCA_964389005.1. Classification (GTDB taxonomy): domain Bacteria; phylum Bacillota; class Clostridia; order Lachnospirales; family Lachnospiraceae; genus CAYMCV01. The sequence continues at coordinate 34,533 of CAYMCV010000010.1, forward strand.
AATATGAAACACGATGTGATGCGATTTGCACAAATTGCAGTGAGAGTGTGGGGATGTCAGATGGATTTTGCACATCCGGAGAATACGGCCCAAGAAGGAATTGAAGCGCTTCGCAGTTTCTTAATCTCCATCGGAATGCCGAAGAATTTCGCAGAACTTGGCGCAAAGGCGGATGATATCGAGAAACTTGCATATACCTGTTGCTACGGCAAAGGGGATGAAGGCGGCAAAATCGGCGGTTTTGTATCATTGGAACAGAAGGATGTTGAAGCAATTTATCGATTGATGTTATAATTTTTAGCTGCAGTTCACACAAAATATAGATATTATCAAAATAATAATATCAAATTGGTTTAATCACCATAAAAAGAATTGGTTGTTGCGTATCTTTCATATCGATACATAAACAACCAATTTTTTGAGGTCTTTTAGGAGCCTCAAGCGGAGAGAAAAGGAGAATTAGAAATGTTTCGGAAAAGTTTAATTAAGATGTTCGTGGTAGGTATGACCGTGGTATCCATAGGATTGTGTCCATGCAATAGGGCACCGGCAGCGATGCCGATATCAATCGGAAGTGCAGAAATTGATATTGACGAGCAGGCAATCGCAGATACAAATGATGCTATCAATCGCTTTGCATTTGAGATTTATGACATCATCAAGGATGAAAAAAATGCACTTTGTTCACCTTACAGCATTGCAATGGCGTTATCGGTACTTTCCAACGGCGCAAATGGGGAGACGCAGCAGGAAATCTTGGATATGTTGGGCATTACCGACTTGGAAGAATGGAACAACATCTGTGCCTTGGCGATGGAGAACAATCAGAATGAAGGAGCCAGCCTCTATCTGGCCAATTCGCTTTGGCTCAACGATAATATCGAATTGAATAAAAGCGGCAAAATAGTTTTTATTCCGATTGCAGAAGATAAGTACCGGAGCGAAACAATCAAATTAAATTTCGCGAAAGACAATGCACTTGAAAAAATAAATCAATGGGTTGCAGACAATACCAATGATATGATTGATCCATTTTTAAATGAATTGGATTCGGGATCAAAATTATGTATTGTCAATGCAATCAGTTTTGAGGGAACCTGGACCAACGAATTTGATGCAAATGATACATCCGAAGCAACATTTTATGGAGTTGATAAGGAGCAGAAGGTTGATATGATGTACAATTGTGGGAATTATAAGTATTTTAAAAATGACGACATTACGGCAATTGAGTTACCGTATGGCGAAGACGAAGCAATTGCAATGGACATTTTTATCACCAATGACAGAGAAGGTAATATTTCAGACAATATAAGTGCAATGAGCACAGATAAAAAGATGGAAATGATTGCACAACTCGCTGCATCAGATAAAACGATGGTGGATAATTTATATCTTCCGAAGTTCAGCTTTGAGACAGAATTGTTGAATCTTACAGGCGCAGTTCAAAATTTGGGAATGACGACCGCTTTTTCCGACAGTGCTGATTTCACAACGATTGCTGACGCAATTTTGGTGAACAAAGTCCTTCACAAAGCAAAGATTATCGTAGATGAAGCCGGAACCAAGGCTGCAGCCGCAACCGCAATTATCATGGTTGACGGAGCCGTGGCAATGGAAGAACAAGAAACCGGGATCATCCGTTCTTCTACTGCATCAGAGATACAAGAGACAACAGAATCCTGTTCATGGGATGTATGGAAGAAATCAATTAGTGTAACTGGTTGTAATGACGTATAGGAGATGATGTTGGCGATTATTGGTTAATAAGTGCTTTGATTGACTGATTGTAAAGATGTATAGAAGAAGATGTTGACGATTATTTACGAATTTTATGGATGTATTGATATATTGATTAGGAATTACGTCTTCTTACTGCAAATGGTTTACATAAGTATTGGTCAAAATCAAAAATGGGGTACGGATGAGTCTTTTTCAAATCTGTACCCCATCGAAATTTGCATTATACTTAAACTGTACCCCATGTCAAGGACACGATAGGTATAAAATGTTTACCCAATTTC
>CAYMCV010000011.1:0-9645 GCA_964389005.1 uncultured Lachnospiraceae bacterium
AGTTCTGCTTCGTAATCCTCTTCGGATACTTCAATATTCTCAGCCTTTACAACTGCTTCCAGCACAAGTCTGGATTTCACACGACGTTCAGCCTGCGGTTTCACCTGTTCTATCATGCCTTCTTCCGTCATGCCGGTGAACTGATAATACTGCTGCATATTAAGTCCCTGCATGGAAAGTCTCTGGCCAAACTCATCAACCATCTGTCTCTGCGTCATCATAATCATTGCTTCGGGTACATCCATGGTTGCATCTGCAACAATAGCATCAATGATTGCTTCTTCTTTGACATTCTTTGCGTCAGCTTCCTTTTTCTCTGTCAAGTTCTTTTTGATACTATCTTTGTATTCTGCAAGTGTATTGTAAGCGCTGACCTCCTCAGCAAACTCATCATCCAACTCCGGTAATTGATTCTCCTTAATTTCCTTCACGGTAACGACAAACTTCGCAGGTTTGCCGGCAAGATTCTCTGCCTGATAATCCGCGGGGAACGTAACATTGACATCTAACGTATCGCCGATATTCTTGCCGATAAGCTGCTCTTCGAAGTTATCAATGAAAGAATGAGAACCGATGGTCAACGTATAATCCTCACCTTTGCCGCCTTCAAAAGGAACGTCATCCACAAATCCTTCAAAGTCAATAACCGCAACATCCTTATCCTGTACCGGACGATCTTCAACCGTAATTGTTCTTGCACTGTTCTGTCTCTCTTTCTCGATTGCTTCATTGATTTCATCCTCTGTTACTTCAACGGATACCTTGTCAACTTCGACACCTTTATACTTTCCGAGTGTAACGTCAGGCTTCAATGCAACTTCTGCGGTAAAAATGAACGGTTTCCCTGCTTCAATCTGAACCACTTCAATCTTCGGAGAAGAAACGATTTCCTCTGTACACTCATCATATGCTTTGGCATATGCGTCCGGAATTGCGATATTAGCCGCATCTTCATAAAAAACCTCAGTTCCGTACATCTTCTCAATCATTTTACGGGGAACTTTTCCTTTACGGAAGCCCGGAACGGCAATCTGTCCTTTATTTTTCTGATATGCCTTGTCAACTGCCTTCTCGAAATCCTCTTCGGATACTTCAATGGTCAGTTTCGCCATATTCTTCTCTAATTTTTCAACCTGTAAACTCATTTTGTGTTTCCTCCTTCAATATATGTGCTTGTATTTTTGTTTTTATCCACAGTCAATAAACGATTATAGCACATTTTTTGCCAAAAGAAAAGCACTGTTTTTGGTTTGACAATATAGGGCAAAAAGATTGAATCTGAAAGGATTCGTGTGATAGAATGATGATATCGATTTTGAAAGAATATACACATTCACATGTTTAATTTACGAAGTCAATTATGAAGAAAGTCCGAGGTAAACTTATGAAAAGTAAAACCAAGCTATTGTTGGATGAAAGTGCAATTGTAGATGTGTTTCGTGATGCCGGAATCGAAGGTATTACCTCGATTTCTGCGCTCGGTGCCGGTGAGTACAATGCCGTTTTTGCAGTCACCACGCCCGAACAAAACTACGCTATGAAGATAGCACCGCCTTCCGGTATCGAAGTTCTCTCCTACGAGAAGGATTTGTTACAATCAGAAATCTTTTGGTACGATCAAATCAGCCGAAATACATCCATTCGTGTTCCTCGGGTTTTTTACTCCGATTTTAGCAGAAAGAAAATCGAGAGTCCCTATTTTATCATGGAACTGCTCGATGGCGAACAACTGAATCTGATGAATTTTACCGAGCATGAGCGAAATGAGTGTATTGCGGCCAAAGCAAAAATGGCGGCACAGATTCATGAAATTACAAATGACTGCTTCGGCTATATCCAAAACGGACTGAAATCCACATGGTATGATGCTATTACGTCCATGGTTGAATCATTGATTTCGGACTGCCATCGCCTCGGTAAAGAATCCCTCGATGGTGAACGTTTGCTTCGCGCTATCACAGCCAACAAGGAAATCCTCGAAAAAGCTGAATGTGTCATGGTTAATTTTGATCTCTGGGATTCCAATGTGTTGTGTTCAAGAGAGAGCGGTCAACTTTCATTTGCTTGGATTGACCCGGAACGTAGTTTTTGGGGCGATCGCATTGCCGACTTCGTCAGCATGAGCCGAGATTCCACAGAACCGCTCAGTTTGAAGTCCGACTCTCTCAAGGCATACAATTCAGTCGCCAAAAAACCTGTCCTCGGAACACGGGAGGAAGACATCCGCTACGCCGTTGCCCTCGGTTACTTGGCGCTCATCCAAGAGACAGAGAAGTATGTTCGCTATGAACCCGGCGACCAAGGATGGACCAACAGCGTCAACGATGCCACCAATCGCTTCGCGGCGGCATTTCGAATTCTGGGGTGATTAATTTTGGAGTGGCTCATTTGGGCATGACTTATTTCGGAGTGACTGTTTTCGGAGCAATTTAACTCGGAGTGACTCATTTGGGCATGACTTATTACGGAGTGACTGTTTTCGGAGCAATTTAACTCGGCGTGGCTCATTTGGGGGGGATTTACTTCGGAGTGGCTATTTTCGGAGTGATTTAACCTCGGAGTGGTTCATTTGGGGGTAATTAACTTCGGAATGGCTATTTTCAGAGTGATTTTGCTTCGACGTGGCATACATGACACGCTTGTCACTTTCGGATGGGGTACAGATTCGCTGTTTTGATTTTTATGCCCCATTTTTTACTTTATGTCAACCGTATTTTTTCTTTAAAACAGTTTTACTGGGGTACAGATGCGATATTTTCTCATCTGTGCCTCATTTTATATGTTATGTAAACCGCATGACCGCGTTCATTGGGGTACAAATTGAAAAAATGACAATCTGTACCCCTTTTTCCAGACATGTCTATACTTATGTAAACCTTTTTATGATAAATACGATAAGAAGATTTAATAAATGTCTATTTATCTTAAAAATTACAAATGACAATCAAAGAAAACCGAAACGCCTATGAGCGTGGCCTATGTATCTCCCTTTAAAACAAATAGTAATCAAAGAAAACCGAAACGTCTACGAGCGTAGCCTATATATCTCCCTAAAAATTGTTATATTAAGCTCAAAATAAACACCCGCCCAATTTAGGAACATGCTATGAAAGGTCATATAACAAAAAGTAAATCTAACTATAAATCACCCCTCTACTTAATTCGCTTGTCCAGCGAATCAACCACATACTCCCATGTGCGAATCTTCTTATACTTCGGCATTTTGTCATTGACACGCTCAATCAATGCTTCTCCCGGATTTAAAGTGCCCGCCGGAATGAAGATGCTTGCATGCAGCGTACCGTTTTCCATAGAAACTCTGGCTTTCAAGATATTTTCTTCCTCGAGAATGACTGCCTCAATTTCATCTGGATAGATATTCTCGCCGTTTCCGCCAAGGAGCATACGTTTCTTACGCCCTTTTAAGTAAATATCACCGTCTTTGATGTATCCCAAATCTCCTGTTTTGAAAAATCCCTGTTCATTAAATACCGCGCGTGTGGCTTCCTCGTTGTTGCAATAACCAAGGAAAATGTTGTCTCCTCGCACCAAGATTTCGCCGACTCCGTTTTCATCCGGCGCATCAATGATAACCTCAATATTCTCAAAAATTGTTCCCGAATTGTAGATATTTTGACTTCCGCAATACTCGATTGCAAGAATCGAGGTCGTCTCTGACAGGGCATAGGCCTCCATTAAATGAATGCCGGATTGTTTGTAAAACAGACGAATTTGCGGGTCTAAAAATGCACCGCCGCAGAACAAATACTTCAACCGATTACCAAACAATGACTTCAACACCGCCGATTGCGTGGCATACAATTGTTCTTTTGTAAACTGCTCTCCTGCTGCCCGTGAATCCGTTGATGCTCCGACTCCCTGTACCTCGGCTCCCTGTACTCCGTCCGCCGCTGCTCCGGCTCCCTGTGCTCCGGCCTGCATCGCCGCCTGATAGAATCGCTCCAGAATTATTGGCACCGCACTGAATACCGTCGGATTTACCATCTGCAATTCCTCCGCAATTTTCTTCGTATCCGAGCAAATATAGATGCTGATGCCGGAAATAATGGAGAAGAAAAAGTTGCAGATTCCGCCGTAGGTATGATGCAACGGCAGAAACAAATAACAACTGTCTTCCTCATTCATAAACGCACGCCGACTCAGATTCTCAAACCCGCAGAACAAGTTGCGGTGTGACAACATCACCGCTTTCGGAAACGCCGTTGTTCCCGATGAAAAAACAATTTTTGCACAACCTTCATAATCAACCTCTTCGAAATCAAACATATCGCTCTTCGAAGCGTTGATTCTTCTTCCTTCATCTAAAATCGTCTCAAAATCACCGTTCATACATATGTAGTCAACATTGGGATTGCTCTCTTTCAACGCATCAATGACGGATTGTTTGGAAGGCGCATAGATGATTGCCGCGGCACCGATGACATTCATCATTCGGTTGATGTCATCATACTTCCATTCCTTATCCGTACCGGCGCTGACACCGACATACCCCATGATTGCCAAATCAGCCACCATCCATTGATATGAGTTTTCGCCGTAAACCATAATCTTTTTTCCGCGATATCCTCGCGCCAGCAATCCTGCTGCCAATGCGCAGACATCTGTAATCGTCTCCCCAAAGGTCTTCCCGACAAAAGTCTCGCCACTGCGCCAATAAATATACGGCTTCGTATTCCATTTTACATAATCTTCCCGCAAGTAATCCTGAATCGTCTTCATTCCGCCCTCCTAAGATTAAATTTCTCTTTCCATCAATACATACTCATATCTGTTTGCAATCAACGGTTCGACGTAATTCTGTGTTATCTTCCCGTCACGCATCAGCGCCCCGATAGACGGCAGTTCCTTCTCAATCAGCGTGTCAATGATACTCTGCACCAACGCTTTCCCGAGTCCTCTGTGCGCCGCATCCACACCCATATACAGCATGACATACTCCGTCGGATGTTTCTTCTTTTTCAGAATTTGTATAAGCGACGTGAAACGATTGGTGTGATACACATGATTTCCGTAGTTCGGAACTGAGATAAAAAACCCAACCGCTTTACCCTCATAATATGCCATTTTCACCATTTCCACGTTAACGATCTTCGTAAAATCAGAAAACTGACTGCAAAAATCCTCCTCGGATAAAGTCTTAAAAATCGGAAAATCACTGTACAATTCAATGATAAGCCGATACACTTCCTTCATCGCATCCGCAAATCCATCACTTTTCGGGCTGATAATTTGATACCCCTTCTGTAGGAATTCATCATAATGCTCTTTGTACCGCGGCAATTCAAATCCTGCCGTCGCAATCTTATATATATTGGACACATAGTGCTCGTACACCCTGAATCCGTTCTCATCAAAAAGCCGCTTATAATAAGGCAAATTATATGGCTCTCCTGTATATGGCGCGCGGTCAAACAAGTTGATTTTGAGTCGATACTTCATCCAGAAACTTGCATCCACCGGTCCCTGCAGTTTGATGAACCCCTTACGCTTTGCAAAATCATACGCTGCATCAAACAGTACCTTTGCAGCCTCCGAATCATCCTCGCATTCAAAGAACCCAAAGTACGCAATCGGGTCGTTATCATACGCCGTAATTGCGAATCGACCGACGGTTTTACCACCATCGCATACCAAGAATTTGTACAACGAAAAATATTTGCTCATTACATGCGTATTCATAAGAATCGCCTGTATATCCTTCGGATTCTCCATATTGTTGTCCCGTCCATAGAGGCGTTTGGGTAAACGAATGAATTCCCTTATGTACTTTTTTTCCGTATCAAACTGTATGACTCTCATCTAAAACCTCGATTCTTCCCGTGTTTCCGTTGATACGCACACGACTTCCTTCAGGAATGCGGCTGACCGCTCCCTTGACTCCCACCACCGCAGGTATCTTTAATTCCCTTGAAATAATGGCGGTGTGCGATAACAATGAACCTTTCTCGGTGATGATTCCTTTGGCGTTCACAAGCAGAAACACCCAGCCCGGATCCGTCATCTTCGCCACAATAATCTTGTCCTTGACCTCTTTCGCATCCTCCGGCCCCGTCACGATAACCACTTCACCCTCCGCCTCACCGTTCGAGCAGGGAATTCCGCGAATTTCACCGTCTTTTACTTGAAGCGGAATACTGTTGATGTTCTCATGCGTCTTGTTAAATTCTTGATTGCTAAAAATGATACGGGAATATGCGGGAATTTGTCGATAAACCTCGTATTCTTGCTTTCTTTGCCCAATCACTTCCTGATATGCCCGACTATGGTGTACACAGTCTTCGAGTTCTTCCACCGTCAGATAGAAAACATCCTCCCGACAATCAATTCTCCCCTCTTTTGCGAGATTTTGGCCCATTGATACGTAAATAGCACGCACCATTCCAAAAATCCGACTTCGATTCAGCCGTTGTACTTCGCGATAACGAATTCCCTTCATTGCATGTCTTCCGAGTCGGCGAACACTTCGCTGTTTCCGCTTTGGTACTCCGCTTAAACTCGTATCTGTTACCGTATCTGCGTCTGCTTCCTTCATCATCGCCTGTATCATGTTCCGCAAACGCTCCTCATCCTCTGCATACGACAAAATCTTCTCCCAAAGAAGGTTGGCATCAGTCCGAAACGTCTTCGTTTCCAGCTTCAATTCCTCCATGGAACGATCGCCATAACGCGCAATATATTGTTCGAAATGCTCACGAAACGCTGCGTCCTCCATCGCCTGTGACGGTGTTGCAAACTTTCCTTCGCAATACAGTACCGCAAGCAAGAGTAATGCTCTGACCGGTTTCATACTTTCGATATTGGTAATTCCCGATATGTACTCATTGGTAACGTGCTCATAATCCGCAAGCCCACACTTCTTCAGCGTGCTTTTCAGGAGCCCGGTGTAGATAAAAGCGTACATATCATTCAGCAGGGTTACATCCCACTTTGCAAGCAACCGCTCCTTAATCGCATCATACAGCTGCAGCAACTCCTCGTTGCTCATATCTTCACGAAACCGCTCTCGATAAAAAGCCTCCACCTCGGCAAATTCCTTCTCCAACCGGTTCATCGACTTCCCCACGGTTAAAAGTTCTTTTATGATAAAAAAATACGAGCCGAGGCTTCCGAAAAAACCGATTTGCACCTTTTCGGCATTATAATTTTTGTTGGAAACACCGAGCATATCCTGCCATATCGGGATAATCTTTCGGTTAAAAGGCAAGAACTTAATCACGGTGTACCAGTTACTAATTTTATAGTACATCCTTCCATTCACACAGCCAACCATCTGTCGAAAGGTCTGCGCATAACGGTCAAGGACTTTTTTACTTTTGACACATCGATGCGCAACACCGCGAAAAACTCCGGAATAGACGACGTTTACAAAAGAAGCCGTCAGCGGCAGAGAAATGCCGGGATAGCTCTCCACAATATTGCTGTTATCCATTATCAACGGATGCGTTTCATCCACCGTTGTAATTTTTCGCGCCTGCAAAACATAGATTTGTCCGTCTTTGACGGCAAATTCCATGTCCATCTGCCCTCCGAACAATTCGGAGACACGTTCGGAAATTGCGATTAATTCCTCGATACACGCCGATTCCAGAACTGCACTGTTTCCCTTGGTTTCATAGTAGTAGTTACGGTCCGTTCGATTGTAGTAATATGTCGTTGTATCAACCAAATCTTCCACGACGTTCTGTCCGACACCGCAGCCTGTCACGATGACACTCTCATTTAAGATTCCCTGCGGATTGGATGTGAAAAGAATCCCCGAGCAATCGGGATGAATCATTTCCTGAATAATGACTGACATTTGAATTTGGTTGCAATCGAGATTATGACCTTTGCAATATGCCATTACACTATCGCTACGAAGTGAGTATACGCATTTCTCTACGTATGTAGGTATGTCTTTCTCTTCCACATCGAGATAGGTATCGAACTGCCCCGCAAATGAGGTCGTATCTCCGTCTTCCGCCGTAGAAGAAGAACGAACGGAATACAGTTTTGAGGGAATTTTTAGATAAAAATGCTTCGCAAGTGCCGCCGCAATATTCTCACGCAGTTGCGTTTCATACGATTTGGCATTCCAGTCGATTCCGACTGTCAATTCATTTGCGGGAATACAGATGAACTGAGGAATCCTCAGTCCATTTTGCTGCATGATTGTTAGGTTGTATGCTTTCGTTCCAAGCAGTTCCTTCGAAAATGAATCCTCTGCTCGGCTCGATTTCTCCGTTAATTCCATAGTTTCTCCTTGTGTGATAAATACGTTCACCACACTAAATCTTTCCAAACAGTAAGTAACAAACGACTGTCAAGAGCATAATACTCTCCTGAATGTAGGTGTAAATCTCAACCTTGGATACAATTTTGTACTTTGTCGGGTCTTTCATGAATGCAATGAACTTATACGTCATCCATGCCACATTGATGAGCAAGAGTACGACAGAGATTTTATTCAAGTTCCAAACAAGTACGACATTTGTAGCAATGTCGACCAAAGTCAGTATCAAGACGAAGCGAGTCGCTTTCTTGTATCCGAACAATTTCGAATAAGTCACATAATCATTCTCATCCTTCGGTGCTTTGATTTTTCTGGAAACTTCCCAAATCAACGCCGGGAAATATAAGGTAAATGCCGCCAAAATTGTAATCAGTGTAATCGGCTGCAGGCCGTATTTGATACAGGTAAAAGAAATAATGTAGATGTTCACAACCATCTGCACCGGATTGTGCGTCACAAGTGCCAACGGCAGACTTTTTTGAATTTTACTTTTTTGAAAAAACCACATGGACATCATGAAGCCATAGAGATAGAGAAATGCAAAAAAGAGCAGATTATTCATAAAAATCACATTGAGAACGACAGTCACAATCGTCACTACACTCAATGCAATCCATAAATCTTTCTTTCTGACCCTGCCGGACGGCAAGGGACGTGCCGGAAACAGAACCGAATCTGTCTCGTAATCTTTGAAATCATCCGCAATTCGAAGCAGCATAAGAAACGCAAACACCGTAAAACCGCCCACGAATTCAGGAATGCCCACCGCGAACTCGGTCACCCCGTAATTCAATATGACAATGAAGTAAATTTCCAAAAAAACGATAAATCCGAGGGCCAATCTCGGAAGCAGCGGATACATTTCCTTAAAATAAATGTGTAATCGTTTGAGCATTTTGATCCCCTTTCTGCCTTTGTACTTTTTTATCTTGTGCTTAAGTTGATTGAATCGTTCCGATTCGTTCTCCGTAACGTACTTTACTTTCGATTCCTTTTCGGCTCATTTTCATGATATCCGAATCCATGCGAACTTTATGATCCTGTATCAGTATCACGATGGTAGAACCGCCAAAACGAAAATACCATTTTTCCTGCCCTTTCTGAAATGTGCGTATCGGCGCATTACAAATCTTTCCGACCTGAAGTGCCCCCACCTCCACGTCGATTATTTCGCCGAGATGTTCGGTATGAAGCACCGAGTAAATTCTGTGATTCTCCTGAAATACCGAATAGCGACTCGAAAGCGACGACACCGTGTGCAACCGCCCGGGTATGGTTTTACGACGTGAACATGTTCCCGCATCCATATAGCAGTACCGATGATAGTCATCCACCGTCAATCGAAACACCAG
>CAYMCV010000011.1:9696-34433 GCA_964389005.1 uncultured Lachnospiraceae bacterium
TCCGGCAAAAGTCGTTCTAAATCGTATATCGAATTCTTAATCGGAATTTTTAGATCATCGGTTATCTGATACACGAGAAGTTTCGAATCCGCCGGTGAAATGAGCGCCGCAGGATCAAACGCAATTTCACGCTTTCCTTCTATTATTTTTCTGGTAAAAAAATCATCAAACGAATGAAACGCGCGCTCCTCAAAATCCCGCATATCTATTTGATTTGCCTTAATAAAAGGCTGAATTCGCCTAACCGACCACGCAGAACGCTCTTTGATTGCATGTAACTTCGAATACAACGGTCTTGAAACATAAGTTTTTAACAAGATTCGCCCGCCGACTGTATTGTAGAGCCACTTCAATGTATCGTTATGGTACTGAACTTCTTCATAAAATGAACCGGTCCTTCTGTCATAAATTCGCGGCATTTATTTTCCCTCCACCTTCAAAATCTCACCTGTGGTTCCGTTGATGGTTATGGTACTTCCGTCTTTGATATGTTTCATTATGTCATGCGCGCAAACAATGCATGGAATGCCGTATTCTCGTGAGACAATTGCCGCATGACATAGAATGCCGCCGGATTCCGTCACAATCCCGCCGAGCATCGCAAACTTGCTCGTCCAGCCCGTATCGGTATATCGTGTTACGAGAATGTCGCCCACCTGAAGCCGGTCAATGTCATCAAGACTCTCAATTACCCTTGCCGTCGCAGTGATGATACCACTGTTGCAACCGATACCAAAGTATCCGTCTTTGGCTTTTTTCGCTCCTCTATCTTCCTCGTCAAAAACGCAACCGATTTCGTTATCGCTTAGGTAATTGCGATAACACTGATAGTACAGTCTGTTTCGCCCAATGATTGTCTGTAAGTCTTCCTGTGTGTATTTATGGTCGATAAAAGACCACAAATCCGCTACTTTCAGAAACCAAATATCAGACTCTTCCGACAGAATTCCATCTGCAACATACTGCTTTGCCAGCAATAACGTATAAGCGCGAATGATGTAGTAGAAACGTGTGGAAATGTCCTTATACTCTTCGCGCCACCAAAGCATCTTTCGCATATTGGTAACTTTTTTGCTGATTTTCTTATATTTTCCGGCCGAAACCTGTTGCTTGATTCTGTCAAGTTGTTCTTTGTAGAGATTTCGTTGGCGCTCCTTGTCTTGAATCGGACTGCATGAATCATCCAACATCACCGTGTCGCGGTACATCTTGACAACGGCTTTTACATCCTCGCAGTAGCACGGATACGAAACATCCAGTTCTTTTTCGGAATGGTATCCGTAGTCTCTTATGAAATCTCTGATTTCACTCAGATAAAAATGATCTTCCTGCAAGTGCCCGGTTATCTCTGTCTCATCATTCTGTGTGAAGAATGCATAGGCTTCCTTGTCTGCGCGAATCTTTCTGGTGGTCTCCCACATGTCGTAGAATGGTAATAAATGTGAGATTCTATCGATTCCGCCAAGCAAACTCAAATACTCTGTCTCAGTCACATATTTCAGCAAACTATCCTTATATAAAGTCTGATGAATCGTATTGATAAAAATCTGCCAGAAATACGTACACTCACTCTGCATATAATCGCGATGTGTCAGCGTGTACCATGTCTGTTCGAGTTCCTCTCTGCTGTATGTATCCGACAAGTGTAACTTGTATTGTTCATACTTCCCAAGCAAATCTGCTTTGTATGCTTCTGCATTCTCATTTCGTTCTTTGAGAATCTTATGTTGTGCCAGTGCAATCTCCGCAATTCGTATGATTGTAGGAAGCGTAATACCGGTCGTCTCTCCGTCGCCCTCGTATGTAATTCTGACGCCGTACTCCTGATCAAACTCCCGCTCTTTATATCCGGGCACGGAAGCCATCGCTTTTTTTGCCACGCTTAAGTTCCAATATGGTCTGCCGTAAAACATGTCACCTAACTTCTTGTCGGTATCCTTCGGTCGCAAAATCTTGGAATCCAAGATAAATTTCTCAAAAATAAATTCCCAGATATATTCATACAAGCTCCACATGTAAGGGTAACAAACCGTCGCCGAAACACCGCCGTCTTTAAAATCCGCCGTTGTCCAGATGTCGCGAATTCCGGAATACTTGATTCTTGTGATGGCTCTTGCCTGTAAGATGTACAATTCTTTTTGATAAAAAGCATACTCGATATCGCAAGGGAATCCAAAGTATTTCTGTATTTCCACGACTTGATGTATGAGTTCATTTAGTTCTTCCTCGGACAGAATCGCCTCAGAATCTTCTCGAAGCGTAAATTTCTCCGCAAACCAATCATAGCAAAAGCGTGAAGGAACCACCTTGCCGCTGACCAGATTCTCACCCAAACCTCGTGCTACTTCGAGCACCATTTCCTTATCGTTTCCTGTCGTCGGATTGACACCGAATGCAATCCCGCTGTAATCGGAGGGCACCATTTCCTGAATCACAACAGACATTTTTAAATCATCGGTCTCAATTCCGTTATGGACAAGATAAGACAGCATCACTTGTGAAAACATCGAGCGATAACAGGTCAGAATTGCTTGTGTCACTTGATCGATTCCTTGTACATTCAGCACGGTATCATATTGACCGGCAAACGAGAACGCCTCCAAGTCTTCCTTGGTCCCGCTGCTTCGGACTGCGTATTTTTTATCTTCGGAAATTTCTCCTACAATTGCCGACTTGATGGATTCCGGGACAATCATTTGGCTAAAAAGCGCGCATATCTTCTCGCTGCTCGCTGCAATTGTTTCCTCCGTCGTCTTTTTGATGACAGATGCAATTTCATTCTCTCTGCCGTTTTCACGCATGACACAATCGTATTCGTCCGCATCCAATATAATGCCATCCGGCACGCGAAATCCCGCCTTCTTCATCAAAACAAGATTTTTCGCCTTATTTCCCATTCGTTCATTCAAAATACCTTTTCCGATTGTAGTTATCATTTTTTTCCCCAATTACAAAATATTTTTATCATACTGTCTATTTTACGCCATATGTTTTGAACATTTACAATTGTCGTGTTTCTAACACGGAGTTTTACGAAGATGCGTCAAATACAACACCAAATTGATGATGATATGGGTGATGGCACCTACGATAACATAGAGAAAATACATCCATATCGGCATCGGATATACAAGACAAACCACCAAAACGCAGCCAAAAATTGAATCCGCCTGATCCAAAAAGACAAAAAACACCTTCCAAAAACCTTTTTTGGTTTTACCCGGGACAATGTGAAGTCTGCGTTTTAAAAAACTGTTCGGCAACTCAAATAAGGCATAGGCCAACCCAATCAGCACGCCCATGCCCATATTGTATAACATTGTATTATCGTAATTCACATACATCATATGATGCGACGAAAGAAACACACTTTGCGAACAAATGCCTCCCCATATCAGATTCGCAACCATACAGAACAAAATGTAACCCGCAAATCCTTTCCACGTCTTGTTCTCTCCGAATATGCGCTCTCCGTCTTTAAGGCTTCTGCCTCCGTCGATGGGTTTCTTCCATGAATCGAGCACCTTCATCTTGCACCAAATCATAACCAAAACGCCACCAATGACCGTTGACATCAGCGTTACGTACATCGAGCATAATATGTCCATCATTTGTTTATCACCTATTTTATCCGTATATCAACTATATCAACCGGTTATTCATTTCCTATAGTATCCTAACACAATTCTTTCTCCTAAACAATACCATTTTATTGACATGCTAACTATAGTCTTGTACTATAAAAGAAAACACAAAGGAGAAATAAATTATGTGGAGAACAATTGCCAAAATCGTCCTATATGTTACGATAGTTATCGGAATCTGTGGAAGTATCGCCGCTGCCATATTTGTAACAATATTTTCAGTCGCCTTCTTAGACGCAATTAGAATTGACGCAACTACCATAACGCTTTTATCCATCTTTCAACTAATTTTTATCGGAGTCGGTGGGTCAATTGCTACTATCGTAGTCTCAAGTGGTTTGGGATTGATCATTGAAATTGCTGATAATATTGCCAAAATTAAGGAAAACACGAAAATTGCCGAACCGGTAAGTATTGAAGAAGAAAAAACTGAACAATAATCATTGAAGTTTGTCACAATGAGCTATCAGTAATTATGAAAAAGGAATGTGTGTGTTGACACATTCCTTTTTATTTATCTGCTTATGAAGTTTTGGCATCTTTTTGCATCAGTACCGCACAAATCGCCGCTACGATAAACATGACGGAACCGCCGATGATGCCGGTTACGCTCGGTCCCAACAGGGGATTACTTTCTTTTGACAAGAAACAGATGCCAAACGCAGCCAAGCCATTCAGCGAAGCATGCCCAATTACGCCCGGCAGGCAACTTTTGGCTTTCCAGCAAAAGTAGGAAAGAATGGAGCCAACCGAAACGCAGAATAGACACATTGCCAGAATTCCAACATACGGGAAGCCCGTGTAATTCACCCCATAATTATGACCGATAGCTGTCAGTGGTGCATGCCATAAACCCCAAATAACACCATTCATTAATAACATCGGAATGACCGGCATCTTGCCCATGGTCTTCGGAAGTAAATATCCTCTCCAGCCCCACTCCTCACCGAAACAATTGATGAAGTTGAGTAGCGGTGCAAGAAATAAGCCAACCACTCCCTGTACGATGATTGTCGTCAATAACTGCTGCGATGTTATCGTAGTTCCACTTTGTGCATACATATCAATCATATATGACATTTTCAAATCAAAATAGTCTGGAAAAATCAAGTAAAAAACAGCCGCGCCCAATACAATCAATAATGCAAAAATGAACCACGCATAAATATAATAGCGAAATGTTTTCTTAAACTGCTTCGGTAATATCCACGCATTTTTAAATCCTTCCTTCGTAAAAAGCCGTGTAAGAATAACGCCGATTGCCGGAATAAACATCGCAAGTGCCATTAAAGTCTGCGTTAATGAGCGTATCTTCAGGTCTGCCGATTGACTGACCGGCCATACCACAAGAATCTCAAATAAGTATGTTATTACAAACGTGATCCCTAAATATACGCCGATTCGTATCCAGTCCATCTTTTTGTTTACTGCCAAACCTGCTGTTTGTGGTTCTTCTTTTGTCATTACGTTTTCAACTTCTTCACTCATGACACTACGCCTCCTTTTCAGAAACGATTTTGACTGCCGTTCCGTATGCAATGACTTCTGCCGCTGACTGCATGACGGAGGATGAACCGTATCTTACATTAATAATTGCATCTGCACCCAATGCAGTTGCTTCGTCGACCATGCGCTTCGTCGCAATCTGTCTTGCCTCGATTAACATCTCTGTATAGCCAACCAGCTCGCCACCCACAATGGTTTTTAACGATGCCATAATATCTCTTCCTACATTCTTGGTCTGAACAACTGTCCCTTTGACCAGGCCCAATGGTTCAATGCTTTTTCCCGGTATGTAATCAATATTTAGAAGCTTCATTTTCTTCTCCTCCTTTGATTTCCTTCATTCTCTGACGTAACACAACAAGTATCCCAACAATAAAAAGCAATGTTACAATGATAAAAAAGCCGATAATCGGAGCTGCAGACGGTTTGGCCACCACACCGCAAACCAATAAAGTCAAGAACAGTATGGCAAACAGTATCATAACAACGGCTGCCGTTATACTTCCGCGTCTTTTTTGCTGGTCAATCTTTTTAACATCCATGAAATGTACTCCTTCCCGCTCCATCTTCTCCATCGTTTCCAAATACGAGTTGACTTCCAAGTCCTGTATCATGCAATTCGAATCAAGGATTTGTCTGCACATCTCTCTGGTGCAAATCAGATTTCTCTCCTCTTGTTGCAGATAAACCAAGTGACGTTCCATGCATTCCGATAAGGTAAAATATGTGTTTTGCATTTTCCGAATTTCCTCAAGCGGAATCGAGAGTTTACGAAAAAACTTTATTCTTTTGAGTTGTTCCAAATCGTCCATGGAGTACTCTCGATAGCCGTTCTCCCGATTGCGATCCGGATTCAATAGCCCTTGTTCCTCGTAAAATCGAATATTCTTTTTGGAAATTCCAATGAGCTTCTCTACCTCATTAATCTTCATGAAAAGCCTCCCGTCATACTCGGTAAATCACCCGATGTTTTCTTGGATTACGTAAACTATAAACCTTCCACAAGGTGGAAGGTCAATAGATAATTGAAAATTTTTAACTTCATCATAATATCTTCACGGCAAATCATTATGATTGATTATTCTTAACTATATTTTAGTCTCCTTGTACTGTGCTGTCAATTGCTTACCCGATTCGTTTACGATCGCTGTATATGAGAAAGAACACACTGACCATCAGCGTGATTGCTTCGTTGACCGGTGCAATCAGCCACACACCCGTCATACCAAAACATGCAGGCAGTGTCAGTATACAAATGAGTAGAACAAAAATCCCTCGCATAAAAGAGATGATTGCCGATTCTTTTGCCTTCGATACGGAGGTAAAGTAAAACGACGTTATTGTATTAATTCCGGCAAACAAGAAAGAAATTACATGGATTCTGGTGCCCGTCACCACCATTTGTTGAATGTCGATGCTGTCTACAAATGCACGGCTATATGGTTTCGCTGCCAAGAGCATAACACCAATCACGACTACTCCCGCAAGAAATACAAAGAGATTCGTAATTTTTCGCAATGACAATTCTGTCTTACGATCTTTCGCCCCATGAACGAAACTAATCAGCGGTACACATCCCTGACCGAATCCCACGATAATCATGGAAAAAATATAGGATACATACCCTACAATTGTAAACGCCGTTACGCCGTCCACACCGATATGCTTTAATATCACGATGTTGTATGCGTACATGGTAATACACATTGACATCTCACCGATGAATTCCGAACTACCGTTGAATACTGTATTGCGGATATCCTTCAAATCAAAAGCGAATCGACCGAATTTGTATACCTTCGACCACAAAAGTATGTATAGAATCAGAATCAATAGACTTATGATTCCGGTCAGCAGTGAAGCAAATGCAATTCCCTTAATTCCCATCCCTAGGTATTTCACGAAGATTGCATCCAAAATTGCATTGCTCACGACATTGAAGACACTTGTACCCATAAAAAACTGTGGATTTCCCTCACCACGTATAAACATCCCCAGCGAGTTGCACAGAATCATGATGGGGAATTCCACAAGCATGATGGAATAGTAATCGCTAAAAAAATCAAATAAATTTTCTTTGACGCCAAGCAGTTTCGCAATTGCATTGAAGCCTATCGCCAACACAATGCTCAACAGTACCGACATAATTGTTGTGAGTACAATGGTCTGGTTAAAAGTAGAATTACACTTTTTACGCTCTCCGGCACCAAGCGAAATTCCTGCTATCACTGATCCGCCCACAGCAAACATGAGCCCGACTCCAAGATATAGATAGACGATCGGCAATCCCAAATTGATTGCCGCGATGGCATCCTTTTCGACATAATTTCCCGCAAAGTACCCGTCTGTCACCGTTATCAATGATGTCAAAATCATTGAGATGATTGCCGGAATCGAAAAGCGTAAGATGGAACCGATTTTGTGATTTTGAATTTGTTCTAAGTTCATATAAATAATCCTCCTCTGTATGAATATAGCCATTATAGAGAGAAGGAACAAAATATACTTATGAATTTGTGCTCTTTTTTATTGCAATAGGTTACCCCAATACTTCACGCACGAAATAAACTCACAACTACACAATCGGAGTATAGATATCGAGTTCCATATACATGGTATCGTAATCGATTTTGTGATAGACATCAAAGCCGTATCTTTTATCTACCATATGACCGGAACCGGGTAGCCAGATATTAAAGATATTCTGATATGCTGTATAAATTTGTTGCGGAAATCCCTTGAAATCATAGACAGCAAACTTTCCGCCCTTAATATAGTAAGTATTCGGAAGCGGGCAGTCCTCGCTGACGCTCATACAGATGTCGTAGAGACACTTGTCCGTATCTGTGATGGAAGGATCGTCAAATGTGCGCTCCAATATCAGTGAATCCTTTTGTCGGTACTCTGCATATTTTTCAAAGAAATCACACCATGACTGTGACATATTCGCATAACTTCCGATGCTTCTTTCATATATGACAAAAATATCCTCTATTGTTCGAACGGATATCAGTGCATTACATTCTTCAAATGATAGTATCGGTACTTCTTCCTCCGGATAAAATGGATGATTTTTAGATTTGTCCAAGATGCTATGGCGAAACTCCATCGGAGACTCATTCAGATGTTTGCGAAATGCCTGACTGTAATTGGACGGACAATATCCGTAATCAAAACCGATATCCGTAACGCTTCGCTCACGTTCCACTTTGAGGCGAAACGCACTCTGTTCCAACTTCATACGCTTAATGAAAGCATAGATACTCTCGCCCGTTTCGGCCTTGAACACTCTGTTAAAATAGTATTTTGAAAAGTGGCAATGTTCTGCAACGTCCTCAACATCGATCTCGTCGCTGATATGCTCCATCACATAACTGATTGCACGGTTTACAACTTCTTTTGTCTCCATTGCCATTTTCCCTCATACGAATCAAATTTCATCCCACTCCCACGCATAACGTGTAATATCACATTCTTCCAAATACGTACCAATCTGCACTTCAATAATATGAAGAAGACTGTTTGCCTTGACCGCATGCTTCTCACGTCGTTTGATGCGAATGACATCGCCGCGTGATACTTCTCGAACAACATCGTCCAATACCACCCAACCGGTTCCATCTGCAATCGTCCATATTTCATCACGTTCAGCATGCGACTGATAACTGATATGCTCTCCAGGTGCCATTGTCAGGTGTTTGGTCAGTGATTTAATGCCATCGTTGTATGTGGTATAGTCCAGTACCCGGTACTCACCCCATCGACGTTCTTCAAACATCGGTCGTTTTTCCAACGGCTCCACAATCGGTTTCAAATAGGAACTCTGGTGCTTGTCCGAAACAAGTATTCCGTCCGGACTTGCCGCAACCACGACATTCGATAAACCAACCGCAACTATCGGAATTCCCAGTTCGTTAACTACGTGTGTATTGCTGCAGGTCTCCGTCACCTTGCCAAGACCGATGATATCCTCTTTCATTTCTTCCGTCAGTGTATTCCATGTACCAAGATCCTTCCATGCACCATGATAGCGCACTGTAGCGACATTTGTCTCTTTCTCGGTGATTTCGTAATCAAAACTGATTTTTGGTAATGAACCGAACTGTTCCAATACATCTGTATATTTTTCAGCCTTAAGATACCTATGCATCTTTGACATCATATAGCCTAATTTAAAACCAAAAACGCCGCCGTTCCATAACGCACCCTGTCGAATCAGTTCCTCTGCCTGCTTCTCATCCGGTTTCTCGATATATCTAGAAATTCGACTGCTATGTTCGTCGCAATCCGATTGCTGAAGCAACGCATAGCCATACTTTGCCGATGGATAGGTCGGTTGAATCCCCATCAGTATTAAGTTCGCACTCTCTTGTTCCACTGCATCTGCCATCTCTTTGAGTGCAAGTGCATAGGATTCTTCCGCATAAGTATCAACAGGTATGACAAGTATCGTCTCATTGTCATCGCAATGCTTCTCCCATTTTAAATATGCGCAGGACAGCATAACCGCAGGAAACGTATTTCTTCTCTCCGGTTCAATGACCAAATCCACGGTCTCTTTTAATTGATTTTTTATGGATTCCGTCTGAACTTCCGATGCCGCAATGGTAATCTCTCCTTGCAAGCCGGATTCCCGCAGTTGCGCATACATATGCTGCAACATGGAACAATACGCTCCATCATGGTTTTTTAACAGACGTAAAAACTGTCTTGAACGGGCATGATTTGACAGTGGCCAAAGTCTGGTTCCCGAACCACCCGATAACAATATCATTTGCATTTTCAAGTATCCTTTCACACAATGACTCTCATCTGACTTTACTACATTTCATAATGAAAAACAAGATGACTTTCATTCGCTGTCACTCAACCACAAACACCAAGCTGCTGATGCAATACAATGTCTGTCCATTGTAATCCACACGTGACCAACCGTAATCCGTATTGATTCCGGTTCTTGTAACCGTTGCTCCGTAGGGTAGTTTGACCACCACCACAGAATCCGGATTCGTCACACTCGGTAGTGATCGTAAATTCACTTCTTCTTTTGGTGTAACAGTCTCATTGCATGCTGTAAAAACAGTCTTAATCCCATTATCATTCACCGGTTCTGCCGGTTGTTCCGGCGCCTGAACTTCCAAATCCGTCGTTAACAAGCTAGATACTGCATAACAAATCTGACCTCCATATTCCAATCGTGACCATCCGTCATCACTGACACCGGTACGATGTGCAACCTCACCGTTTTTGAGCGTAAACAGAATCTGACTGTTCGCTCCCTTATTCGGCATATTTCGTAAATTTGTCACATCCTTTGCCGTCACGGACTCGTCTGATTCCGAAAAAACCGTCAAAGCCTCAACATCCGCACTTGCAGGCTCCGGCGGCGTAGTGTTATGCGGCATTGCTACTGAATCGTAGCCAAAATAAGAAACATTCATATCTACCGGTTTGTCTATTCCGTCCACAACGCCGACATTGGTATACTGCCACATTGCAAAACTCCCATCATAGGTCGGTTTAAGAATCTCCGGATACATCTGTTGCGCGTACCAAGAAATCCACATTTTGTACGTTTTCTCCAAGGAAGCGGTATCCCACTTCGCGTTTTGTTCCAATTCGGATTTCGAAGCATAGAACATCGGCGTATAACCGGCTTCATACACGGTATCCAAAAATACCTTTGCTAGATTGCTTCTCTCTGCAATTGACAATCCGAATTGTCGATTTTCTTCTCGTTCATATCCCTCGCAATTATATGCGACGGGATATGTAATTGAATATTGGTCGATAATATCAACCACCCATTTTGCTTCCTCGATTGCCTCTTCTTCCGTAATCGCAGACGAAAAGAAATAAGCACCGATTTTGATTCCATTTTTACTTGCTTCCTGCAAATTGTACCGCGCATTGGCGTCTTCCACGATTTCACCGGTATCAGCCGTTCGCAATCCGACGCGAATCATCGCAAAAGAAACATCAGAAGCTGCAACCTTGGACCAATCAATTGTTCCCTGATATCTGGAAACATCAATCCCCTTTTGAACGCTTTCATTCTCAACTGCATCCGTACTCTTAAGTTGGTGGTATTCTTCCGCAATTTGTGCATCGCTGCTTTCGACTGTACTGTTTCCAACTTCTTCTTGTTCACTCTCATCACTTTCAGTCTGAAGCAACACTTCCGCCGGAATGATGGGAACTTCCGATTCTTTCTCTTTTTCCTTCGGAAAAATCAATAGAATCAACACTCCCACAAGTATGATGAATAGCAAAATCGAAACAATTAATTTCGTCAATTTCATTTTTATCGCTCCTATATATTCTTTGTCATTGACATTTTCTTTCATACGCCAAAAAATATCTTAGCCTTATTTTCCCATCATATTTATTGAATTACTGCTTATACTAACAACAGATAAGCAATCAACAACGCTTATCATAACCTAAAAATCAACCGCATCAAGCGGAAATAGCATGAAAAAATGTACGGAGGTGAATACCATGGCAAGTTCAAACAGATCTAACCGTGTTGAAGTTCCCGAAGCAAAAGCTGCAATGGATCGTTTCAAAACTGAGGTTGCAAGCGAATTGGGTGTAACTTTAAAGGACGGTTACAACGGTGACATCACAGCCAAAGAAGCAGGTTCTATCGGTGGCGAGATGGTTCGTAGAATGATCAAGCGTCAGGAAGAAATGATGAAATAGCTTCCCGAAACTTCGCAAAAAGGTTGCAGAGTATCTGCAACCTTTTTGAATATGCAATTAATAAAGTATCTTCTCTTTCACTGCATTTGCCGTCTCCTCACCCGCCAACTCGGCTACAATTGCCAATGCAAACGGAATTGAACATCCCATGCCACGTCCGGTAATGATGTTTCCATCCTTTACAACCGCATCCTGCATAATGGTTGCACCAAGCAGTTCTTCCTCATACCCCGGATACACACAAGTCATCCTGCCTTCCAAATACCCGGCATGTCCGAGAATTGTCGGTGCCGCACAAATCGCTGCAATCCACTTTTTCTCATGATAAAAATGACTGACCATATCCTGCAATTGTGCATTTTTTTCCAAATTCTTCGTTCCCGGCATTCCTCCCGGAAGAATCAAAATGTCATACTGATCTTCATCAACATCCTCAATCAATCGATCCGCTGTGATTGTTATCCCATGGGAACCGGTTACGGATATGGCATCAATTGAAATCATATCAATCTCAATTTTTACACGTCGTAAAACATCCACAACCGTCAATGCCTCTATTTCTTCAAATCCCGGTGCCAAAAATATGGCAGCCCTTTTATTTCCCATACCATTCTCCTTTGAATCAGTTTACTGATAAAAAATCTGTGCAATCGGTGAATCCGCCGATAAAATCAGCGTCTTATTGCCACCCTGCAAGGATAATTTCGCCGCATCCAAGCTTCTGACATAGATATAGAAATCGGCTCTGCTCTCATCACCATATGCTTCGGATAAAATTCGCATATACTCCGCTTCACCTTCCGCACGCAGAATCTCCGCCTGCTTCTCAGCTTCCGAAAGTTTGATTGCAACTTCTTTATCTGTCTGGTTCTGAATCAGTTGGGCCTCTGCGCTTCCTTCCGCCACATACGTTGCCGCGATGTTGTCTCGCTCAGAAATCATACGCTCATAAACAGCTGATTTGTTGTCACTCGGCAAATCCAACCGCTTGGTCTCAATCTCCAAAATGCTGAGTCCATACTGTTCCATACCGGTCCCGATATTCTCAAGAATTGTACTCTGTAGTGATCCTGCACGTCCGGAGATTACTTCATCCTGTGTCATACTGCTGATGACATTCTTGGTTGCGTTAAATACAACCGTATCGATTCTTCTCTCTGCATTTGTAACTGAATTCAATGTCTGCGAAAATTTCAATGAATCATCAATCTGCCACAAAACATAACTGTCACAAATCATTGTTTTCTTGTCTTTTGTAATTACATCCGAAGAATCCAAATCATAAATCAATATTTCATTGGGCAGTGTATATGTGGTTTCGATAAAAGGTATCTTGAAACTCAAGCCTGCTGTCTCCACAATTCTGCTAACCCTGCTAAACTGCCTGATTAAAGTATATTCGTCTTCCTGTGTCACTACAACGGATGAACCAAATGTAATGATACACACAAGTGCGACTACGATAACAATTATTGTTTTTTTCATTTTGTCTGCATCTCCTATTCGCCCTCAGTTTCGCTCGTACCGTTACCCGAAAAATCGTCCAACGGCAGAACCTTTTCTGTCGTGCCGTCGCCGCTGTCAATGACAACTTTTAAACCGGGCAGAACTTCTTCCATGGTCTCGTAGAACATGCGCTTCTTGGTTAATGTCGGATTCTTGACATATTCCTCATACATTGCGTTAAATCGTGCCACCTGACCGGTCGCCTCATTGATACGCTCGGTTTTATCGGCCTCTGCTGCCTGTAAAATTTTATCTGCCTGTGCTTCTGCAGCCGGAATCTGCTCATTGCGATACTTATTGGCGTTGTTGATGGAAGTTTCCTTCCCCTGCTTCGCAGTTTCAACTGCCTTAAATGCCTGCATAATTTCGTCTGTCGGCGGTTCCGAATCCTGAATTGTGATATTGACCAATTGAATACCGATATCTCGTTCTTCGAGTCTCGCCAGAATCATTTCCTTAATCTTGAGCTGAATCTCGTTCTTTCCTGTCGTCAGCACACTGTCAACCGTGTAACTGCCGATAACATTACGAATACACGCCTGTGCGATATTCTTCAGAATTGCAACCGGTTCCTCCGACTCATAAAGTGCCTTTACCGGATCCGCGATGCGGTATTCCACAAAGAAATCCACATTGACAAAATTGTAATCCGACGTAATCATCAAGGATTCTTCTTCCACGGACTCATTCGTTTCAATCATATATCCGATGGGAAATCCCTGAATCGTCGTGTTCACTTTGACTACGTTCTGAATAAAAGGTATCTTGAAATGCAGACCGGAGTCTGTGACTGCCTTCGCTTTACCGAAGGTAATCAATACAGCCTGTTCCTGCTCTTTAATTTGATATGTCGAATTAAAAATCGCAATCAACACCACTGCTACAATTACCACTATTTTAATAATGTTGGTAACCTTCTTCGGTATTTTCAGTTTACCGGAACTGCTAAAACGTTCAAATTCTTCGTTGCTCATTTGTTTTTCCTTTCAATTCCCTATTGTATGCCATATAAGTTACATATTCTCGTTGATATAAATCTTAGCACGACTTTGTATAATCTTCGCCACTTCTGCCGCTGTTTTTTGTCCTTCAAAATAAGGTGCGACTTCCTCCTGAATAATGGCCAATACACCGTCATCGTAATTAAATACACGCGTAACACCTTGAATATATTCGCTTACATATGCCGCGCGTTCTGCAGAAATCGGCTCAATGATGATTTCTGTTTCATTGACATAATAGGTATCATCATATTCCACACGTGCTCCGTTTTCATCTTCATAGGACGGGCGTTTCTGTGCTTCCACAATCATCTTATCCAGTGACGTTTTGATAACGGGAAAATCATATTCAATCTTATCTTGATACTCCGACGTCAGGAAGTAACGAATAAATTGCCAAGCTGCATCTTGATTCTTCGAATTTGCCGAGATTCCGTAAGTCATTCCGGCATAAATACCCGCACCCGTACTGTTTGTTGCCGGGAATCCGACAAGTGCTACATTTTCGCCGAATGTCGCTTTCTCTACCCTGTTAAAATCTCTGAAGTTGCTGATATACATGTCATAAATCAGTGCCTTGTCATTTCTGAACTTATTCTCTTCTTCACTCCAGTCATAATTCCCGTCTTCCCACTTGGAGTTGTCATATTCCGCCGGATAAGAATTGGCAAATTCTAATAACTTAACGAACTCCTCCGAATCAAAATTGCAAACTCCACTCTGAACATCAATAAATTCATCTGCTGCCTTATTCATTGCCATATTAAGGATATCTGACTTGATTGTATCCGAATATGCCTTACATCCCGTGGTGTTTTCCCACTCGATGACTGTATTCAGATTCCAATCTTTTCCGTTTACAACAGACTCTTTGACCGCTACCGTACCAATCGAGAACTGCGTAATCAATTGGCAAAGCTTTCCGTTAAATTCTCCGGCTTGACGAATATTCGGTAAAATATTGTCTTTGCTGATTTCTTCATCTTTATCCATAAACGTATATAAATCCTGGAGCACACCTTTTTGCGCATAACTTGCAATCGGCATCTCCGTAGACAGAATCATGATATCCGGTGCCTTTCCCGCAACGATGTCGTTGTTCAACTGCGTCTCGCCCAAAGTATAATCTTCATCGGTATTGTAAACCGAATAATCAATCACACGAATTCTGTAATCATCACTCTTTTTATTGAAATCCAATGCCTGTAACTTGGCTTCGTAATTGACATAGACACCACCCATCGTCAATATGGTTTTGTCCTTGATATCCTCCGGATTTACCTTATCAAATACACATACTTGCGGTTTCTCACCATTTGAAAACGCAACAAACCGTGTTTCTGAGACTTGTGTAAACTGGTAATACTCATTCGTGCTGATATCGGAATCCATGAAATTCCAGATTTCTTTGACTTCTTTGCTTTCGACATTGTATCCGAAAATCGCATTCTCGCCGCTCAACGTGAAATCATAACCAAAACCTGCTTTGTATTCAGAACCATAGTTGTAGGAAAGTGCATCCCCTGTATCTGTAATAGTACCGGTATTTAAATCAATTTCCATCAAGTGGTCGGTATAACTCTCGTTCGCTCCGGGAAGCCACTGAATGGTATAGAATTTGCCATTGCTATCCTGAATAAAGGAACCGATGTACTGGTCTGCTGATCCCTTTACCTCACCGCCGACGGGATTACCGTCTTGATCCCAAACGCGAATGACATTATTGCCACCGATTGCAAGGTTTCCCTCTTTGGTAAATGCCATGTTACTGATATATACATAATCTGCAGAATCCGCGCTTTCGGCCTTATACTCCTGCTGCCAAAGTTGATTGCCCTGTGAATCGTACTTCTTCACATAAGCACGCGAAACCCATGTATACTCGCCGTTTGCATCCACTGACTCTTCCGACAAATTCGTGCTCAAATAGATATTACCCTGCGTATCCACCAAAAAGTAATTGGGATACTGATTCGGCTCCATTTCTATCTCAATTGTATTGGTTTCCCAAGTTGTTAAATCTATATCTGTAATCTTATAAAATGTACTCTCAATCTCAACATCGTTATTATCATCTATAATATCTTCGCCTTCTTCCGGTGTATCCGCATTGTCATCGGTATCTTCCGCATTCTCATCGGTTCCTTCTGCATTGTCGCCGTCTTCGGTCTCAGCTTCCTCTTCCGGAACTTCTTCCGGTAAAGCCACTGCATCCACCGATTGTGCCGCCCTCATCATTTCTTCAGTCGTGGGACAATAATCTGTTTCGGGATATACGGTCTCCGTCACATACACCTTCCCATTTGCGACATAAATACGCTCCAACCAATTTGCCTCCAAGTCAATGGTTTTACTCTCATGAAAAACCGCTTGTTTGGCCGCGTCGGATGTACCTGCCGATGCAACACCGCCGCCCTGATTGCCTCCTTGATTCCCGTTCCCACCGGGTTGTTTCTTACAGGAAGTCATTGCAAAAACCAACATGACTGCCATACCGAGACATACGATTCTCTTCCAACTAGATTTCTTCATTGTTTTCTCCCTCTTTTCTATGTTTCTGTTCTCGTTTTTTTCGTACAAAATCATTCCATTGATCAACCCACGCCGTGACTTTCTCCTTGGTCAATTTATGCTTACAAACGAAGTATATTCCTTCGCCGATGATTGCCATGACCAAAATGGTTGCACAAACCCACTGCCACAGTGCCGCCACTGCTGCCTTGTATTCCACACTGCGCGCGACGTTCTCCCAAACAGGATAATAAATGGTATCAAGTTTCATCATCCTTTGGCGACGCATTTTTAACACATCTAAAAGTGACTCATAAGAAAATCTGGCACTGTTATCCACATATCGAATCTGCTTCTCATTCATCGTACAGGAATCTTTCAGTATTTGCAAGGCAAATCCCTTGACAACATTAGGAAGTACTGCCTCATAAAACAAAATTGAGGACGATTCACCATATGCCTGCATGGTTGTATAGGATACAAAGCATAAGTTTTCGTTATTTCCTGCTTCTTGGTATAGTTTACCGTCTTCTTTCTCATAAACCCCGACAATTCTGTGTTCGATTCCGCCAATGGTAACTTTTTTACCGACAATATCGGAAGAACCATATAACTGCCATGCTGTCTCCCTGTCAATAACCACTGCATCCTGCATGATATCAGACTCTGAGAAATATCCGCCGTCTAAAAGTTTGACCGGATGAAACAGAAAGAAATCACCCCCGACACCCCAAGCAGTCACATTGACCGAACCATAGTCGGTCGACATTGCGATAGATCCCATTGCTGCATACGAATCGGCATATAATCGTGCATTGTCATTTTTACGCGTAATGGATTTCTCCTGTAAAGCCTTTTCTGTATTATAACGCCATTCCGCAATGTTATCTGCATTCACGTCGGCTTTCTCCGCAAAAAAAGCCGTTACCTGCGCAGCGTCATTATCCGCAGACCAACGCTTTCCTTCCAACTGATCCGGAAGTGCATTCTTCTGAACGCATAAGACAATTGTAAATATAATAAAAAGTATCAGGAGTGCCGCGTAACACAAATATCGCATCCATGCGCGAATCGATATTCCGAATATTTGCGGCTTCAACCTTCGTTTCTTCATTCCAAACCTCCATGCTGCAACCTAAAACTACTATTCTATCAATCGCACCTGTTGCCCGGGTTCTACCGGTTTATTTGCTGTCGTCAGCACATACTCATATCCGTACAAAGCCGCAGATATCGCAGTATTGGTATCATCAGAAGCCAGCACCTCCACTTCGGTCTTTGTTGCAACATATCGGTTTCCGAACGGTGTGGACTTCACCTCGACAATCAAGATGAATTTCCCGTTATTGTCCTCACGAATAGCACTGTTTGGTACGATGAGGTCGTAATTGTTACTTTTTTGTCCGACAGATACACCCAGCGTCTGTCCCGGTTGCACGTCACCCGAAACCTCAAATGTCAGAATTTTGTTTTTACTCGGATTCTGACTGTCGACTTTGATGCTTTTCAACGTCAGTGAAATATCATTGTAATACCATGAATTCTGTACCTCACCTTTGTCTCCGACGCTGACACGCTTCGCCTGCTCGTTTGTAACGGAGAAAGATACCGAACATTCCTTGCCGTCCACGCGAATTGTTGCAACCGCCTCGTCCGGTGATATGGTTTCTCCCGCAGTGTAACGCATCTCCATGACGGTTCCCGAAACCGGAGATTTGATTTCCGCACCTACAGCGTTCTTCTGAAGCTCTTCAATCTTTAATTTTTTTGCAACAATGGCATCATACAAACTAACCAAATCCATCTCGGCAATGATTTCTTTCAGGATTTCCTCTTTGTCCGCCTGCGCCTTTTCCAATGTTGCCGCTGCATTTGCTGCATTTGTCCTAGCGGTCACCAATTCTTTGTTCAACGCCGTAACCTGATTGGAAATTTCCGTACTGCCCGTCTTGTTGTCCAGAGCAAGTTTGGTACTGTCCACCGCTGCCTGTGCATTCGTAACCTGATTTTTTGCCGCCGTTAACTCCTGTGATGCCGCCGCCAATATCTGCGATGCCGCATTATACGCCGCAATCAAATTGGCATCCGTGGGCGCATTTTTCAACGCTGCATCTGCCTGTGCCAACGCCGCATCTGCCTGATCGTATGCATTTTGTTTCTGTGACAATGTCGCATCTGCGGTAACCTTCTGCTGCTGTGCATTATAATATGCGTTACTCTCTGCCGATGCATCGATGTTCGTCTTTTCCAACACCGCAATGCGGTCTTCCAGCGATTTTACCGTTGCACTCGTACTTTTGACATTGTTCTCAGCTTCTGTTACTTTGCCCTCCAATGTCTCAAGTTTTGCCTGATTCTCCTGCAATGAAGATGTACTGCCCTTCTCGATATTATTGACTTCGGCACGTGTAAAGCCACCGCTTAATATTGCTTTCTCATACTCCAATTCCTGCTTCGCAAGTTCATCCTGTGCGGTAACAAGTTCCGCACTTTCGATATCTTTTAGCAGATAGAGGGTCTGCCCCTCATCCACATGCTCGTCTTTTTTCACAAGCGCACTCTGGATTTCGCGGGTTTCCTTGACCATAACAGAGTATGGGTCTTCTGCCTCGACAACACCGCTTCCCCGAATCTTAGTCGTGATGGTCCCGCTGTTAACGTATGCAGTCGCCACCTCCGGCAGGGAATAATTCATGATCGTATTTGAAAAAAATGTCAGCAACAGCATGACTGCCAAAAATATAATTGCCGCATTTTTGATCCATTCCCGTTTTTTTGTGGATTTTTCTTCCATTTTGCACCTCATTTCCGCGCATGTACGCTTATCATTCTCAAAAATTTATCCTTTTACGCCGCCCTGGTAAGTAATTCCTTCCACCAGATAATCCTCGCCGTATAAAAACAACAGTAAACTCGGTATCATATAAATTGTTGCCACCGCAAATGCCAGTCCGATTTCTCCCGCATTGATCTTTGATAAAAAGATGGACAGGGGATGCATTTCCTCATCAGAAAGCAGAATCAGCGGCTGTTCGACCATGTTCCAATAGTCGATAAAAATCAATATTGCAACGGAATACATGGCCCCCTTGCACAACGGAACGTTGATTTTCGTAAATATCTGCCACTCGTTTGCGCCGTCAATTTTGGCTGCCTCAATCGTTGCGGATGGAACACGCTTCATATATTTCGTAAGCAAATATACGGCAAACGGTGAGAATATGCCGGGAAGCCAGATGGCCCACCGTGTATCAATCAGATTCAGCCACTCCGAAACCAAGAAGTTTGGAACCAGCGTAACCTGATATGGCATCAGCATAACTATGATATATACAAAAAACAGGATTTCTTTCAGTCTTCCGCGAAATCGTGTAAACGCATAAGCAGCCAGCAGAGCCACCATCAATTGGAAAACCACGATCGGTAACACATAAATAACCGAATTCCAGAATTTGAACAAATACTTCGGGCTTTTTAATAACACCGTGACATACTGACTGAATGTTACCTTATCCGGAATAAATTTAAGATTTACGGTTTTGTTGACGAACACCTTACCTCCGGTATCCGTTGTCTCGAAAATAGCTCCGTAATTGGAAGAAATCTCCGAGCCGGTCATGAAGGAATTGGTCAGTGTCAATACAGTCGGCATCAGAAACAGAAACGCAAATATCGCTGCTATCACAGTCCAAAAGGCTATCTTAACGTAGTATTTCCACTTTTTCTTCGATTTCTTTTTTTCTTCGAATTGTTTCATCCTGCGCATGCTACTCCTCCATATCCTTTCCGAACCAATTCTCGACAATATAGAGTGCCGCAATAATGATGATCATAACAATCGCCATGATAATTGCCGCCGCCGACAATTTCTGATAATCCAATTGCCGAAACATATTATTCATATAGTTCTGTAATGTATAGAGCGATTCATAGGGATAATCTCCCGTCAATAAGTATACTTCTCTAAAAATTTTGAAAGAACTGATTAAAGACATAATTGTAACAAATAGAAACGTCGGTGATAAATACCGAATCTTTATATAATAAAAAATCTTCCACTGCGAAGTCGTCTCCAATGCCGCCACTTCAAGTGCTTCCTTGGGAACCGTACCGAGCGCAGCCATAAAAAGAATCATGTTGTATCCGAGATTCTTCCAAAGAAAAAGGAGTACAACCACAATCGGTGCATAATCCGACTTAAACCAGTCGATTTTGGCAATATCAAATATGCCCAACAAGACATTTACCGCCCCGTTAAAATCAAACAATACACGAAATATCAATACGACAGATGCCACCGGTACCATCATCGGACTTAGAAACGCAGTTCGAAACTGGCTGGCAAAGGGGATCTTTTTATCCAACATCAGTGCCAACAGCAAGGATAGTATGACCGCCAAAGGAACCGCAATCACAGAAAAGCGAAAGGTATTCCATGCCGCCTGCTGAAACGCATTATTCTGAAAGACTGTCACGAAGTTATCAAAAAAAACAAATCTCTTGCTGATTGGGTTATCAACTACGGAGTAAAAAAAGACTACAAAAAACGGTAACACAAAGAATGTCATGACGCCCAGAAAGCTTGGGGTCAAAAATAACCCCAAGACTCTCCTTCTCTTCCATGACAATTTCTCATGTGGTACTTCTATTCTGTTGATTTCTTGATTCTGACTCTTGTCTTTCTTCTTCACTACGGTCTCCACATTGACTGACAAAGTTCTTATCGATTCTCATTTACATATATTTGGACACGACTCTGAATTATCTTCGCCACATCATTGGCACTTTTTTGCCCTTCAAAAAACGGCTTGGTCTCTTCATTGACAATCTTGTTTATTTCTTCGTCATAAGTTGAAAAACTCGTTGTATTCTCAATGAGGGTGCGAATCTCGTCCACTTCCTCCTGCGTCGTTGCGCCGACGGTAACCGTATATCCGTCGCCCCAGCCCCAAGAAGCTCCTCCGTCGGTTTCTTTCATACTGTCTTGCAAAACCTTCTCGAATGCGGTTTTCTTCACAGGGAAAGCATATAAATATTCATCTTCCTGATACTCGTCGAGTAATCCCATCCGAATAAATTGCCATGCAGCATCTTTGTTCTTCGACTTCGAAGATATGGCTAATTGAGAACTGCTGTTCAACAGAATTGCACCATTCGTTCCGTCGGAATTCGGATAACCGATTGCCGTCATGTCTCCTTTAAATATCTGATTGTAAACCTGGTAAGAACCCGGGTCGCTCAAATACAGTTCCATAAAAAGCAAGGAGTTTGACTCTATCATTTCGGGTGCTGCCTTGGAAGAATCGTATTCATAATTTTCACTCGAGACAAATGTATTCGCAAAGTTTAAAATGTCGACAAATTCCTTGGTCTCAAAATTACATTCTCCGGTCTCCCAATTGACATACCGCCCCATATTGTTCAAAGCACAGGTATACAGAACACTCTCCTTGGTCGCATATTCAAATATCTGTGTTCCCTGTGGCTGCTCATTCACATAAGCCATCATTTCTTCCATCGTCCATCCCGGCTCATCACCCAGCAAGGATGCGCGCCCCACAAGTGTATTGACTGAAAACATGGTCGGTGCAAAATATAGTTTGCCGTCGATTTCACATGCACCGAAAACATTTTCAAGAAAATCTTCACGTTTCATGTCCGGATCTGAATCAATATAAGAATACAAGTCTTCCAACAATCCTTTGGATGCATAGGTCGCCGGATTGATTCCCGATGAAAAATCTATGATATCCGGCATGTTTCCGGAAGTTAAATCATTATTGAACTGTGCAATCCCTGTTTCCCAGTCATCCGTTGAATACTCCTTAACAGTGATACGATATTCCGCGTTATTTTTATTGAAATCAAGAATATTTTCTTTTACTTTTTCATCCAGATACAGACAGGCAAATGTAATTTCTTTTTTATCTGCGTTTTGTCCCGCTTCACCCGGCGTCAAAATGATTAGTTCGCTTTTAACTGATTCTCCATATGTCGAGCTGATTGCCAAAAGCCTACCGTCGGAAAGCGTGCTCACATATCTGATATTGTTTCCGTCAATGTCGATATTCATCCAATTCAAGAGTTCCTTGCTTTCACCCGTACTCATATCTGTCAGAATCAGCGTATTTCCGTCCAACATGAAAACATTCTCTGCATCGGCCGCAAACATATTGCCACCGTTACCCGTAAGTTTGATTTCGCCGGCCACATTTCCCGTTGCATCAATCTTCTTGGACACTCTGCCTTCATTTCCCCAGTAATTTACATAAACAGTACCGCTTTCGGTTATCACCATGTTCTCAACCCAACTGCCGATTGAGACTTCTCCGATTTTCTTTGCCTCGGCATCCAGAATCAATACCTTGTTCTTGCTCTCATCCTCACCGCCGACTGCAATGAAAAATTTGCCTTCTGCATTGACGCACATCGATTGAACATAGGTATTTTTGTCTCCCAAAACATCCTGGATTTCTGCAATCTCGCTCACGGTTCCATCCAATGCAACAGAAACCAAATGTTGCGTCGATGTGTAATCCGAATAATCTTCTTTGGTGTGACTTCCCTTAACCATAATTCCGACCATCTTACCATCTGCCAACATGGTAAGATTTCCGATGTATGTATCACTGTTCATTTCATATTGTAAAGGTGTCGATGTCTTCTCCATCGTATCAAGGTTAATCGTCTCGATACTGCAAGTTTGTGAATCTTCTTCATATTTGCTTAAAAGTGCCGTAAGCACGCCGTCGCGACATCCAATGATTTCCGGCGAACCGCCTTCCACCCAATCCGTATAGGTTGCATTATATGTAATATCTGAGGTACTGTTGCTCCCACTGCCGTTGCCGCTTCCCGTATCGACGTCGCCGCCATTCTTGTTACAAGCAGTAAGCCCCAATGATGCCGTCAGCATGAACAGTGCCATCAAAAGTGCCGTAATCCGTCTATGTTTCATCATTATTTCCTCCAAAATTAAGTTTGTTCTTTTTTTAACAATATGACCATTATACCATCCGGATTTAGAAAAGCAAGGCGTTTGTTGCATTGATATTCTTACAATTTCCTTACGGATTGCTTTTCTGCGCGCGTTCTTCCTGTAGCAGACGTTCACACTCGGCAAAGCGTTCATTCAGCTTCTCGCTCCGTTGGTTTATTGCATCCAATCGAATCTGCATCCGTACTTTGAGGCCGGAATCATTCTCCACATGCAACTTGTCCGCACATTTCACCCAGAAGTTCGCCGCAGAATGCCTCATCAACGATCTGATTACCATAAAAATCAATATGCATACCGATGCAATTGTACATGCGCCAAGTCCTGTTGCAAAAACCATCGCCGCCGCCAACTGATAGTAATTCTGTGACAGACCGAAATACGCCAAAACAAGCAAAGATAAAATGAATGAAACAATTCCGAAGACTGCCATTTTACCTTTTTCATCTTTTTTCATTTCAATGATTCGCAAAATCTCGCCTTCTGTCTCCAGCCGTTCAAATTCCAAATCTGCAATATCATCGCGAAGTTGATAAAAACTGTTCAACAGTTGCAACTCTCTCTCCGACGCTTCCCACATGAAGTTTACTCCCTCCGGTACCCTCATTCACTGTTTCTATCATACAATGCTCATATGCATATTTCAAGAAAAGTTCCGACACTTCATCAAAGAAACACAAAATCGCCGCCGTTCATATTGTCTTTAGTTATCTTAACACACAAATCTTAAAATAGCCTTGAAAAATATCTGTTGATACACAAAAAAGCACTTCGTTCAATCAT
This sequence comes from uncultured Lachnospiraceae bacterium, assembly GCA_964389005.1. Classification (GTDB taxonomy): domain Bacteria; phylum Bacillota; class Clostridia; order Lachnospirales; family Lachnospiraceae; genus CAYMCV01. Next base: position 34,350 of record CAYMCV010000011.1, read on the forward strand.
ATGAACGAAGTGCCTCTGTTTCCGTGCGCTAGAGGATTCGAACCCCCGACCTTTTGGTCCGTAGCCAAACGCTCTATCCAGCTG
>CAYMCV010000012.1:0-11342 GCA_964389005.1 uncultured Lachnospiraceae bacterium
CAGCATCGAATTCGCAAATGTCGCGTATCCGACCTCTGCCACCAAGAGTTCCGCGGCGCTGACTTCCACCATATAGGTGCAAAACGTCTGGTTGGAACAGCAGGAAATATCACAGTCCGCAACAAAGAACGATATCGGCTGATATCCGATGGCAATCGGTCCGAAGGTCCAAGACGGTCCGACCGGAATTGCATCGTTTTGGTTGTCAAACTTCTTATAAATCTGGAATTTCAAAGTACCTGCAGTCAACCCGAATACGTTAAAATTGGTAACGAAATCAAGTTTTACACAAGGGTTGCGTAAATAAGACGTATCCAGACGCAACGTGGTTAATACAATCGGTTCCGAACCCAATACGCCGTTTGGTAACGTAATCACCGGCAATTGCACGGTTTGGGACGGACTAAATTTTAACTTACATGAAGGATTCATAGGATTCTCCGTTTCGTATTCTCATAATACTATATGAAATGAAGAATTCACCTGTGACTGCTACCCAAACATCACGATAATTTTGGCGGCAAGCACCACACAAACCAATGCTATCGGGTAGGTTGCGGCATAGGCACCTGCGACCTCGTCCGTACCGGTGGTACTGATGAGCGTTCCCAATGCCGGTGTGGATGTCATACCACCCGTGATGGAACCCAAATTGTTAAAAATACTGAGTTTGAACACATACTTCGCTATCAAGAAACCGATAATCATCGGAATCAATGTCATGATTGCTCCATAGATAAAATATGACACTTTTACGTTGCTGACAAAGTTAACACCGCCCGGCACGCCTGCGCCGATTAAGAAAAAGACCAGTCCCAGTTCACGTAAAAAATTCAATGTTTCTTTTTTTACCCGTAAATCAATCCTGCCGATTCTGCCAAAATGTCCGATGAGCAGACCGGACACGAGTGTTCCTCCGGATGTTCCCAATGAGAAATTGATTCCCGGTATCTTTACGGCACCGATGAGACAACCCAAACCGATTGCCAGCATAAAAGGGAAAAATCCGAACGGCTCCAAGCGAGACAACTTTTTCTTGGGTTCTTCCTGGACAACGGTATTCGCAGCCACAAACTGCTCGCGCTCTTTTACCATATCAACACGTAATATTTTCGGAATCAGTTGTACGAATAAAACAACTCCGATGACACCGAACAAGTATGCGATTCCATAACCTGCGGTCACCGCATCCGCATCTGTCGCAACCTCTTTGGCCGCCGACAGCCCGGGTGTACTGGTCAGGGCACCGGTTAACAATCCGACAGCCATTTCCGGCGAAAGATTCTGATCCAAGCATACAAAACCCATAGCCGTCAATGCACCGATGGTGATAATAACAACGCCAAGAACTACATACGAAATTGTTTTTTTGCTAAAAGTTCTAAAAAACTTCGGCCCCGCAATCAGACCGACTGCCGTAACAAACATAGCGGTTCCGATACTTGAAACCAATCCGAACTTGGCTTTGATTCCGTCATCAAACAGCGTAATCACAGTTTCTCCAATGGTAAATGACGGAACATAACTTGCCAAAACACCAAACAGCAATGCAACCACCAGAACCCCGGCGGTACCGAGTTCAATTCCTTTGACTTTGATTGCTCCAAGCAGATAGCCCAAAGCCGCAATCGTAAAAACGATAAAAATAACCGACAGTGCCGAAGCGCCGACACTTCCCAAATATGCAACCATTGCTCGATGGCTCCCTTCTTTCATACGCAAAGCGGACAATCCGCCCGCTTTGTTCTTTTCTTTATTTTACTTCAAATTTTGGATTTCCATGTGTATATGTCGGTAACAGTTTCGGTGATACCACTGAACTTTGTACACCGGCATCCTGTAATTCTTTTGCAAAGCGATTGACGTGAGAAAGTGTCATATCTCCGACTTGTACCTGTCGGCTCCGATTTGCTGCATTTCTTCCCGCATTGCGACCGAAAACAATGATATCCAAAAGTGAATTACCCATTAATCGGTTTCTTCCGTGAATGCCGCCGACCGCTTCACCTGCCGCAAATAAATTCGGTACCGCTGTCATACATTCTGCATCGATATCGAGTCCTCCGTTTTGATAATGCAGTGTCGGATATACAAGAATCGGCTCTTTACGAATATCAATTCCGTACTTACCAAACATACGCATCATTGCAGGAATTCTTCTCTCAATCGTACCTGCGCCGTTCTTCAACTCTATCATCGGTGTATCCAACCAAACGCCCACACCGTCTGCGGTATTGACGCCCTCCTTGCGGTCGGAACACTCTCTGATAATTGAGGCTGCCGCAACATCTCTGGTTTCCAACGGATGCATAAAAGCCACGCCGTCCGCATTGATTAATTTCGCACCCAAAGAACGAACTTTTTCCGTTACCAACGCGCCAAATATCTGCTCGGGATATGCGGCTCCCGTCGGATGATACTGCAGTGTGTCCGCATACAATAATTTTGCACCCGCACGATATCCAAGAACCAAACCGTCTGCCGTAGCACCATAGTGATTGGAGGTCGGGAAATTCTGATAGTGCAGTCTTCCTGCGCCGCCGGTCGCAATGATGACGGTTTTGGCACGTGCAATTCTGATTTCCTGTGTCTCCATATTCAATAGAACCGCACCGGTCGCATTGCCGTTTTGATCCAACAACAATTCAATGGCTGCCGTAAAATCAACCACAGGAATACGGCGGTTCAACACTTCATCACGCAGTGTACGCATGATTTCTGCACCGGAATAATCCTTAGCGGCATGCATTCTCTTTCTGGAAGTGCCGCCACCGTGTGTGGTAACCATCGTTCCATCTTCTGCTTTATCAAATTCAACGCCCAACGCATTCAACCATGCGATTGCTTCGGGTGCTTGTGTTACCAGTTGATACAGTAATTCCGGCTTTGCGGCAAAATGACCGCCGCCGTATGCATCCAGATAATGAATGGCCGGGGAATCATTTGGTTTATCCGCCGCCTGAATTCCGCCTTCCGCCATCATGGTATTGGCATCACCGATGCGGAGTTTGGTCACAATCATTACGCTTGCGCCTGCATTGTCTGCTTCAATTGCGGCTGCCGAGCCTGCGCCGCCGCCACCGATAATTAAGACATCAGTGTCATAATCCGGTTGATTCAACAACAACTCGTCTGTCTTTACTCTACTGTTTGCCTGTAACAAAGCCGCCAATTCTTTCGGAACTTTCTCTCCACGATTCGGACCGACTTTCAGCACTTCAAATTCATTCTGCTTATAATCCGGATGATACGTTGCAAGCAGTGTATCTTTCTCTTCTGCAGTCATTCTGCGCGGTTCCAAAACCGCATTTTCTTCTCTTGCGGCCTCCACCTTTTTCATGGATGCAAGCATTTCCTCTGTATACATAAGCGCTCTCCTTTATTGTTCGATTTCCCTGTGATTGTATAGTTCCTTCATCTCTGCAATCGGCTTCTGCATTAAATTCTGTAAAAGTTCCTCAAAATCCCCGTTTTGTATCTCTTTTACACGATCTTCCACATGCGCCGACTTCGGAGCAAGGTATTTTCCGTTCAATCTGCGCGCAAGCAATGCCACCTGCGGATGAGAAATACCTGCCGGACAACGTGAGGAACAAACACCGCACATCACACAGTCAAAGGATTCTTCTGCACATTTTTCAAACTCCCCGCGCTGCGCATATGCAATATACTGCATAACATTCAATCCCTGCGTACAACTCTTGGTGCAGGCATTACATCCTATACAACTGTAAATCTCAGGATAAAGTTGCATCATGATTTGCTCACTCGGTGAAATCTTCTCCACATCATATACTTGTTTGATCAAGGGGAAGAAGGGAAGTGTTGCAATATACATCTGATCTTCAACCTTTGTCTGGCAAGCAAGACATACCTTCAACTCGCGATCGCCCTGAATTCGATAAATCGTGGCACATGCACCGCAAAATCCGTTTCTGCATCCGCATCCGCGCACAAGTCGGTATCCTGCGTACTCCATCGCTCCCATAATTGTGAGATTGGAGGGCACCTCATACCGCTTTCCCATTAAAAAAATGCTAACCATCGTTTCCATTGCTTCTCTTCCTTTCTCCTAGTATTCATTCGGCAGTTCCGACAATTTGTCAAATCGGAATACCGGACCGTCTTTACAAACGTATTTATCGCCGATATTGCATCTGCCGCATTTTCCGACACCACATTTCATACGAAGTTCCATGGTTGTATAAACCTGTTCCTCCGAAAATCCCAATTCTTTCAATCCCGCAAGTGTGAATTTAATCATAATCGGCGGTCCGCAGATCAAAACAGTCTTACTGAGTTCCGGTGTCAATTCCTTGACAAAGTTCGGAATAAAACCGACATGACCGTCCCAACCTTCTTCTGCGTTGTCTATGGTTAAATCCACGCGCAGATTGGGGTCTGCCATCCACTCTTCTATGATTTCGCGGTAATCCACCAAATCAGCTTTTGAACGAGAACCGTAAATGACCTGTACCTTACCGTAATTCTCACGCTTGTCTCGAACATAATTGATGACGGAGCGAAGCGGTGCCAAACCGATACCACCGGCGATAAACAATAAATCCTTCCCTTTTAACTCACTTTCCACGGGGAAGCCGTTACCGTACGGTCCGCGTACCGTGATTTCCTGTCCTTCTTCCGCAACATGAAGCCATTCTGTCACACATCCGCATTTCTTGATGCTGAATTCCATATATTCTGTGTTCGTCGGCGATGAAGTAATTGAAAACATCGCTTCTCCCACACCCGGTACCGATAACATTGCGCATTGTCCGGGAATATGTTCAAACAGTTTCTGTCCGTCTCTGCTTACCACACGAAAAGTTTTGACATCCGGTGTATCAATTCTGACGTTTGTAATTACTCCGACTTTTGGGATCAATACTTCATTTTCCATCTTCTGCTCCATTTCCGTTCCGTATATTTTTTCACTTTTAAACTAATTTCGTCTGTTATTTTTCACCCAGTTTTTTGGCCACTTTTACAATATTCATAGATATCGGACATTTCGTAACGCAACGTCCGCATCCGACACAACCGAGCTGACCGTCATGATTATTCGGATGATATACCAATTTGTGCATGAATCTCTGACGGAATCTCTCCAACTGCGTGAGTCGCGGATTGCCGTGTGCCATTTTGGTAAAATCGGAATACATACAACTGTCCCAACACCGAAACCGCTTGATGCTGTGTCCGGTATCAAAATCTCTGATGTCATAACACTGGCAAGTGGGACATACAAAGGTGCAGGTTCCGCACCCCAAGCAACTCTCCGAAAGTGCCGCCCAATCTTTGCTTTCAAATACCGGGAGAAAATCTTCTCCGTGAAACTGCGTAAAATCAATCTCGCCAAACGGAAGCTTCTTCATCAGTTCCTTGGTTGTTTCCTGTTGTTTTACGACTTCTGTATTGTCTGATTCGGTCAATAAATCACCCAGCGCTGCTAACAGCCTTTCCCCTCGCGCAGTAACTGCCTCCAAGAAAAGCGCTTCCTTCGTCATCCAAGTGCTGATGTCACCTCCGGGATTCGTTGCATCCACGCCGACGGCATTACAAAAACAACTTGTTTCCGGCCTGTTGCAAGCGACTGTAATCATTGTCGCATGCTGTCTGCGATTCTGGTAAAAGGTATCCACCGGTTCCGCCAAAAAGACGCTGTCTAAGATTTCGAAACTTTTACAGTCACAGGCACGCACGCCAAATACAACAAAATCTTCCGTTTCACTGCGTGTATCCATAATTTCAATGGTTTTATTTTTGGTTTTAAAATCAACCAGATTCTCCGTCTGCGGGAAAAAGAAATCCTTGGCACTTCTGACCGTATTGAGTGACCGACTCAATTCGGCACCCTGTGTCCATTCTCTGTATTCCGCTTCTCCCGGATTTCTGTCCACCGGAAGGTAAAGTGTTTGAGTCTCGGCAATCGCCGCAAACAACTGATTTAATTGCTCAATCGGAAGTCTGAACATGATTCTTCTCCATTTCTGCGTGTGTTTTTTAGCCGTAATCAACAGTTCTTAAAAAGCCTTTCCCGGCTCTGTATCACCCTGTAAATAGGTATGAAGCGGCGGCAGTGTATCCGCATCCGCACCGGCTTGGTATTCTCCGTAAAATGTATTGATATCTTTGATAAATTTGCGATTCAGCAGATGCAACGGAATATGCTGCGGACATACTCTCGAACACTCCCCGCAATCCGTACATCTTCCGGCCACATGGAATGCACGAATGATATGAAACATGTTCTCTTCAAATGAATCAGCAGCGGCTTTTTGTGATACGCCGGATGCCGGATTATCAAATATGCACTGTTCGCAACTGCAAGCCGGACATACATTTCTGCATGCGTTACAACGAATACACTTCGACAATTCATTGCGCCAAAATGCAAATCGCTCTTCCGGTGACATACTTTCCAATTCCTCTACGCCACGGAATCTGTCGGATGATAAAACCTCTCCGGTCTCGCCCAATAATTCATCATATATAACATGCGCATGACTTTTACAAGAAACACAACGTTCAGCCAAGGCATCTTCCCGCTTCATTTCGCTGTCGCCGTATAATGTGTGAACGGTAACCGTATCCTCATTGCACTCCATGGACAGGATTCCTTCCACGCCGGTACTTTTGATGACTTCTGCATTGATTTTACCGTTACACGGAATTCCGATGATATAGACATTCTCGCGCAGGATGCGATGTTCTTTTAGCAGTTGTTGGAAACTATATGTGTCGCATGGCTTTAAGAACACCAATATCTTTCCTTCTTTACCGGATTCTTTGATCATGTATTTGGAAAGATTTGCTTCGCAAAAATCATTATAAATAAAATCTGCATCGATTTCGTCTGCGTTCTCAAAAATCGCCGGTGTGATATCATACGAAAGGTCACCCTTTTTCCATCCGGCAACACGATTCACCGTTTGATCTAAAAGCAGTTCTTTTGCGCGTTCAATCATTGCTCTTTGCATCGTAAGTCCTCCAATCTCCTGTTTTCTCCAAGTTTGGTCACTGTCTCCGCAAATTCGTTCATTGTAGTCGCAAATTTAGCGCCTTCCGCTGCGGACACCCATTCCACACGGGTTCGCTCACGTTCAATTCCCAAATAATCCAACATGGAAAAAAGTAACGTCATTCGTCTTCTTGCATAGTAATTCCCCGAAGTATAATGGCAATCGCCGGGATGACATCCGCAAATGATGACGCCGTCCGCACCTCTTTGAAATGCCCGCAAGATAAACAATGGATTCACTCTGCATGAACACGGAACGCGAATAATCTTGATATCTGCCGGATATTGCAAACGATTCGTTCCCGCAAGGTCTGCACCTGCATAGGAACACCAGTTACAGCAGAATGCTACGATTGTGGGTTTAAATTCTTTATTATCACTTACTTGCATATCGCATCTACCTCCGCCATAATCTGTCTGTTGGAAAATCCTTTTAAGTCCATTGCGCCCGACGGACAAGCCACCGTACATGCGCCGCATCCTTGACATACCGCTTCATTGACGCTTGCAATATGTCGAATTTTCGTTGTACGATCCGGCATCCTGAATTCCTTGTCTTGATACGTGATTGCGCCATATGGGCAAACCTTCTCACATGCCTGACAGCCGTTACACATCAATTCGTCGGAATGTGCAACGCACGGATTACAGGTTAGTTTATCTTTTGCAAGCAGTCCGATTACTTTGGCTGCTGCCGCACCGGCCTGCGATACGGTTTCCGGAATATCCTTCGGTCCCTGACATACGCCCGATAAAAATACACCTGCGGTGGGACTCTCAACTGGACGAAGTTTCGGATGTGCTTCCGTAAAGAAATCATTGGTATCCATACTTGCGGTCAGCATGGTTGCGAGAGAACGCGCTGTTTTATCAGGCTCAATTGCAGCAGCAAGTACCACCAAATCAGCCTCGATATGCAACTGTTCGTTTGCAAGCAAATCAGAAGCCTGTACATCCAGTTTACCGTTTGCACGCGGAACCACTTTCCCGACCATGCCCTTGATATAATGAACATCATACTCCTCAACCGCACGGCGATAAAACTCATCAAAATTTTTACCCGGCGTACGCACATCGATATAAAATACATAAACCTCGGTGTCGGGATACTTTTCTCTGGTCAGCATGGCATGCTTGGCTGTATACATACAACAAATCTTCGAGCAGTACTCTTTACCGCAGCCGGAGGTATCTCGACTGCCGACACACTGAACAAAAACAATTTTATGCGGATGCTCTCCGTCGGAAGGGCGAAGCAGTTTACCGGAAGTCGGGCCCGCAGCATTGGTCAATCGCTCAAACTCCAACGAAGTGATGACGTCTTTGCTCTGTGTATACGCATACTCGTCGTATTTTTCAAGTGAAATCGGGTTGAATCCGGTTGCCGCCACGATAGCACCGTAACGCTCCTCGATGAATTCATCCTTTTGTGTATAATCAATGGCTCCCGCACCACAGACTTTGGCGCAGACACCGCATTTTCCATTTTTTAGCATATTACAGGAATTGGGGTCGATGGTCGCAACTTTCGGTACGGCTTGTGCAAACGGAATGTAAATTGCCGTACGGTTGTTCATTCCGAGATTAAACTCATTCGGAACTTTCTTCATCGGACACTTTTCCGTACAGATTCCGCAACCGGTACATTTCGTCTCGTCCACATAGCGTGCCTTTTTCTTGATGGTAACGGTAAAATTACCGACAAATCCTTTGACATCGGATACTTCACTGTATGAATAGATATGAATCTTTTCGTTTTGGGCACAATCCACCATTTTCGGTGTCAAGATACAAGCCGCGCAGTCGAGTGTCGGGAATGTCTTGTCAAGTTGTGTCATTTTACCGCCGATGGTCGGTTGCTTCTCGACGATATCGACCTCGAATCCGGCTTCGGCAATATCCAATGCCGTCTGAATTCCGGCAATTCCGCCGCCGATTACCAATGCACGTTTGACAACCGGGCTCTCCCCCGCAGTCAACGGTGCGTTTAAGTTCACTTTCGCAATCGCTGCACGTCCCAAAATGATTGCTTTCTCGGTTGCGCTCTCCATATCTTTATGAATCCAGGAACACTGCTCGCGAATGTTTGCAATCTCCACCATATAAGAATTCAATCCTGCTGCCGCCGCAGTTCTGCGGAACGTTGCTTCATGCATTCTCGGTGAACAGGAACAAATAACTACTCCATTCAAACCATACTCACGAATTGCGTCGCGAATCATATCTTGACCTGCCTGTGAACACATATAAGGATAATCCTGCGAGAAAACTACGCCTTGTTCCTTCTTTAGTTCCTCTGCGACCGCATGTACATCCACGGTTCCTGCGATATTCGTACCGCAATGACATACAAATACGCCTATTTTCTGCATTGCTTTCTCCTCCTATTTGCTGTACTTCCGAAATGCCGTCACAATTGCCTGCTGCGGTAAATCTTCATCTAAAAGTTCCGGAATTTGATTCGGTGTCAGATGATTCTCCCCCTGTCTCCGAATCGCAGCAAGTCTGACTGCCTCAACCAGTTTAGCCGGCTCTACGCCGCGTGGACAACGCTCCACACATGCAAAGCAAGAAAGACATTGATACAATGACTTGGAATTCATCAATCGTTCGATATCTCCGCTCTCAACCATCGCAACAAATTGGTGCGGATGGTATTCCATCTCATCATAAGAAGGACAGGTACCGCTGCATTTACCGCATCGCATACACTTTTTTGTATTTACACCGCTGATTTCCAGAATCTGTTCTTTTAATTTGAAATCTTGCATACTGTTACACCTCCGCTTTCAGCCCGAGTGCTTCTGCCAACAATTCGGTAAAATAAATCACCGGAACGGATGCATCCGCCGTTCGTTTCAAATTGTAGAGACAGAGCGGGCATGCGGTTATGATGGCTTCTGCGCCCTGTTCCGACGCATGCTTCGTCACCATCGCACTCTTTTTATCAGAAAATGTACGATTTTCAAGCGTTACATATCCGCCGCAACACTCGTTTCGCATCGCATAACGAACCGGCGTTGCACCGAGTGCCGCAATGAAATCCTCGAGAATCTTCGGATTCTCCGGATCGTCCATTGCCATGACTTTTCCCGGACGAAGTAAGAGGCACCCATAATATGCCGCTATCTTTCGACCCGTTAACGGATTGACGATTTTTTGAGATAATTCTTCAAAACCGACCTCATCGCGAAGCAGTTCGAGAAAATGTATTACTTTTGTCTCTCCTGCGTACGGTTCTTGAAGTCCAAGATAATTATTAACTTTATTTCGCATATCTGCATCACTTGCAATATCGGCATTCGTCTGCTTGATGACATTATGGCAAGCCGAACACAGTGTGACCAATGCGGTTCCTTTTTGCTTTGCTTCCTCCAGGGCACGTACGGAAGACAGTTTTGTCGCAATCTCCGTTTTGGATGAGGTATACGCACCTCCGCAGCACTGCCAGTCATCCAATTCTTCCAATGTAATCCCGAGTTTTTCGGCAGAACGCCTTGCATATTGATCCAATTCCTTCGCCTTTGTTTTCAATGTACAACCCGGATAATAACTGTATACCATCTCTTTTGCCTCCATTTGCTCCGTTGTATCCAAAGTTTCTCGCTTGCCTGTACTAAACCATCTGCTCCGGATGAAATACTTCGTCAAACTTTTCTTCCGTTAAAAAGCCAAGTGCTATACAAGCTTCTTTTAAAGAAATATTCTCTTTGTATGCCATTTTCGCCGTTTTTGCGGCGTTCTCATAACCGATATATGGATTCAAAGCCGTAACAAGCATCAACGAATTGTGAAGATTGTGATGCATTTTTTCTTTATTTGCTTTTATTCCGACCGCACAGTTTAAATTGAACGATACGATTGCTTCCGATAACAAACGCGCAGATTGCAAGAAATTGTATATGCAGACCGGCATGAAAACGTTCAATTCAAAGTTGCCCTGACTTGCCGCCATTCCGACCGCAACATCATTTCCCATGACCTGAACCGCTACCATCGTAACTGCCTCACATTGCGTCGGATTCACTTTCCCCGGCATAATGGAAGAACCCGGTTCATTCTCGGGAATAAAAATCTCTCCGAGACCGTCTCGCGGTCCGCTTGCCAACCATCGAACGTCATTGGCAATCTTCATCATATCTGCCGCAAGTGCTTTCAGCGCACCATGTGCGAATACAATTTCATCTTTGCTCGTCAATGCATGAAACTTATTCTCTGCTGTGATAAATGTGCGTCCCGTAATCTCTGAAATTGCTGTCGCAACCGCAACATCAAATCCCTTCGGCGCATTGAGTCCGGTTCCCACCGCTGTGCCTCCGAG
>CAYMCV010000012.1:11352-29002 GCA_964389005.1 uncultured Lachnospiraceae bacterium
CGCTGATTTCTTGCGAAAAACATATCGGTGTGGCATCCTGCAAATGCGTCCTGCCGCTCTTAACGATACCTTCGTTTTCTTTTTCCAGTCTTACAAACGTAGCAATCAATTCATCAAGTGCCGGAAACAACCGATCCTCTATCATCAGTGCTGCCGAAATGTGCATTGCCGTCGGAAATGTATCATTGGAGGACTGGCTCATATTGATATCGTCGTTCGGATGCAAAAGCTTGGTTCCTGCGATTTCATTACCGCGATTCGCAATCACTTCGTTCGCGTTCATATTCGACTGCGTTCCGCTACCTGTCTGCCATACGACAAGCGGAAAATGTTCATTCAGCGCTCCCGCCATAACCTCATCGCAAGCCTTTGAAACGGCACTCAATTTCTCATCTGTCATCTTCTCCGGTTTTAATGCATGGTTTGCAATGGCTGCTGCCTTTTTTAAAATACCAAATGCATGAATAATTTCGCGCGGCATCGTCTCAATCCCCACGCCGATGACAAAATTCTCATGACTGCGCTCCGTCTGAGCCGCCCAGTACTTATCTGCAGGTACCTTAACTTCACCCATTGAATCATGTTCTATACGATACTCCATTGTTTCTTGTCCTCCGTCTGTCTGTTTCATCACATATTTTCCTCGAAATCATCATTACGAGAAATTCAAACTTGATACAACCGCCTTCAAACTGTCACTGCTCTTTTTGAGCAATGCTTCTTCTTCCTCTGTCAGCGGTACCAAAATCTTGCCTCTGATTCCTTCACGTCCTACAATTGACAATGTACTTAAGCATACATCTTCAATGCCGTACTCCCCATGCATGATAGATGAAATTGTCATTGTGGTATCGATTCCGCTAAAAATTGCCTTACAAATGTGGCATACGGATACTGCAACCGCATAGAATGTCGCACCTTTTCTCGCAATAATCTTAGCACCCGATTTGCGAATATAGTTTTCGACATCCGAATGAATCAACGGCGGTGTGTTGGGATTTTTATCTGTTAAGGAATCCCAGTAGGTGTCAATCGGAACATTGGAAATATTGGCAACCGACCAGGGAACAAAAGATGTGTCGCCATGCTCACCGAACACATAAGCATGTACATTTTGTTGATTTAAGTTATAGTAGTCAGAAATACGGGAACGCAAACGCGCTGTATCCAAAATCGTTCCGGAACCGATAATCTGACGTTCATGCAGACCGGAAGATTTCACAAACTGATAGGTCAATATATCCACCGGATTGCTGACCACGATATAGATGGCATTGGGCGCCACCTTCGTAATTGCCGGAATAATTGATTTCATGATGTCAACATTGGTTTGTGCCAAATCAAGACGTGACTGACCGGGTTTTCTGGCAACACCGGAAGTGATAATGACAATATCAGAATCCTTGGCGTCCTCATAATTTCCCGCATGAATGGATACAGGCGGGCAAAAGGGTACACCCTGTCGAATGTCAAGTGCTTCACCCAGCGACTTCTCTCCTACAATATCAATCATTACTATTTCGGATGCAATTCCACCGATTACCATTGTATATGCAATTGTGGATCCTACGCTTCCTGCTCCGATAATGGTCACCTTATTGCTCATATTTTTTTCTCCTTTTCATGGCTTTTCATCTTCGCCATACTAACACGAAATGATTGGGTTGTAAATTGCCAAAATGAAATATTGTTAATTTTTTATCGATGTCGGTATTTTCACTCCGATTCTTTGGTCATTTTGACTGTTTCTCTTTACACTTTTTAACAGTATCTTTAGACTCGGTCTCGCGAAGTTTCTCTTCAATGGCTGTAATCAGGTATTGCATCGCTTGTATTCTGGCAAAGTATTTGTCATTCGACTGTATCACATGCCACGGCGCATATGTTGTCGATGTTTTGGCAATCATCTCATCGACCGCTTCTTCGTAAACATCCCATTTCTCACGATTGCGCCAGTCTTCGTCGGTCAACTTCCACTGTTTCTCCGGATTATCGCGTCTTGCCTCAAAACGTGCCAACTGCGTATCCTTATCGATTTGAATCCAGAACTTCAAGATTACGGCACCCCAATCGGACAATTCTGCTTCAAATTCATTGATTTCTTGATAAGCACGCTTCCAATCATCCTCCGAGCACAGTCCTTCCAAACGTTCCACCATCACACGGCCGTACCAAGTTCTGTCAAAAATCGCCACATGTCCCGCTTTGGGTAGCCGTGTCCAGAATCGCCAGAGATAGTGCCTCGACAATTCGTGCGGTTCGGGTGCCGCAATCGGGTGAACTTCAAACCCTCTCGCATCCAATGCCCCTGTCAGGCGCTTAATATTGCCGCCTTTTCCCGCTGCATCCCAACCTTCATATGCCACGACTACAGGAATTCCCTTTTTATATAGTTTGTTATGCAGTTGTTTCAAGCGTTTCTGCCCCTCCTCCAACTGCTTTTCATATGCCTCTTCACTCAGTGATACATCCAACGGAATTTCGGAAAGTTTCGGCATGGGAAGTAGCGGAAACTCCTTGTTTGTCAATTCGCGCACTCTGCCCTTATCCGCAACCGACTTCTCAATTCCGTCAATCAACAATCGGCATACCTGTAACTCTGCCAACGCCTTGTCGCTACTGTCGATAACATGCCACGGATTCAACTTCGTATTGGTCTCTTTCATGAATTGACAGTATTGCTTCTCGTATGCCCTCCGATGTCGTAACTGATCCAAATCTCGCTTGCTCACCCGCCACTTTGTATCATCATTATCTAAAAGTTTCTCAATACGCTCTTCCTGCTCCTCTGCAGATACATCAACAAAAACCTTCAGCACAAGATAGCCGTTATCCGTTAACTGTCGTTCAAAAGTACGAATGCTTTCATATCTTCGTTCCTGTTGTTTCTTCTTGCATTTCCCGTCGACAACTTCATTGACGGTCTCCTCCATCCAACCCGAATCCATAAAAACAAATTTTCCGCTTTCCGGTATTTGGCTGATGTGTCTCCAAAGAAACGGTTTTCTCTTCTCTTCTTTGGTCGGCGGCTTCATGGGAACAACACGGAAAAAACGCGGGTCCAAATCACGAATCAGATAACTGATCAGTGTTCCCTTTCCCGCCGCACCCCAGCCCTCCATCAGAACCAGTACGGGAATACGGTTGTTTTTGATTACCTGCTGTTGCGCTGCAAGCTTCATTCGTGTTTCTTTCATGATTTTCTTGAATTCATCCTGACTGAGCGCGCATATCGCCTCGTTTCTTCCTTTTGCCATCATTGCCTCCTATTCTGCTCATTCGCCATCAGTATAGCATCTAGTCCGTCATTTGTCATTGGTTAATGTTGCCATGCCTTTATGAATAAAACCGATGATTTTACGATTTACTCATAAAAATCACCGGTTTTGGTTTGTTACAGCTAAAAATTACGATTGCTCCGCATCTGCCTTCTCTTCCAATCGTTCCAGTTCACGCATGATATAAGGAAGCACCTGCTCAGGTTCAATTCCAAGTGCAACCGCAAACTCCTCATACAGCATCTTTTCAGCCCGATTCATGGCATTCTCATCAATTGCCCACAACCGCTTTCCGCTTTCTTCTCGGCTGGCCTGTTGCGAATAAATTGATTTGACAAGTTGTATTAATTCCTTCCTATCACCTTTTTCAAGAATCGCAGCGTATTGTTCTCTTCGTGCTTTGTCATTGTCCTCCCAGAGAATTTCCTCTCCCGGCATGCTCTGAATCAGCGCATGGACTTCAGTAGCAGACAGCAACGGCTTGATCTTGGCAATACTGCTTTCGTTATCCAACGGCACAAAAATCGTAGACTCCTTATCGCTCATCGGCTTCATCACATAATATGCGCGTTCCGTCCCGCGAAACTTCTCTTTCCTGATGTCTACAATCGTACATACACCATTTGCCCCATAAATCACATTCGTATCAACTTCGTACATGCTACACTCTCCTTTCCGAATCATTTACCAAGAGGATTCCTCTAAACTTTAAAACGTGCCTCTTACATCAGGACTTGCGTTCCTCTATGTAAACTGCACGTTGTCTTTTCTTCATTGCATTCGAATCACATAGGATAAAAACAGTATAACATATTTTACGCCTGAATGTAATAGGAAAATTGCCTTAAATATCGCATTTTATGCCTATTTTCCATGCGATTATCCACAGTTTTAACAAATTCTACGGTATAATCGTCAATGCGTCGAACGCACCCTTGATATCTAAATAGCCATAACCGAATTCTCGATTCGGATAATAAATATTCCGACTGCGATCCGCACCGCGAATCAGATAGTTTTTGACATCGACGCCATCCACAAGCGGCTGATTTCTTTCCACCACTGCCCATTGCATAAATTGTGCAACGCCTCCCGCCGTCACAGCCGAAGCGACACTGGTTCCGGTCACTTTCCCGCGGATGGATGATACATTGACACCCGGTGCCGCCAGTTCCGGTTTGATTACCCCTCGGCGCGTATAACCGCGTCCGGACTCCAACCAGATACCGCCTGTCACGTCATCATATGCAGAAACCGTAATCGGAGATGCGGATGTTGAAGGCGGCGTCAGTGTGGTATCCACCGTCGGTTCCAGAAAATAGACTCTTTGATTTAAAAATTGAGAAATCGGAAGCCACATGTTGAACACCGTATTGACATAAATCGGTTCCGCGGTGACATTGATGGTCCATATGCCGGGTGTCGGCGTGGAAAATCGTAATACGACCACTTCTTCGCCGGAACTTTGCTCCACAACCAGTGTATCTGCCGTGATTTCTGTCTTTTCATAGACCAATCGATATGTCACGCTCTGATTGACTCTACCGTTGATGCGACCGATTTCTTCTCCTCCCGGAGAACGAATGCCGATGTTAAAATAGGACGGAATGCTTCCCCAAATTTCCAAAACGAAACCGATGGCGCCTTCCTCTACTCTGATTTCAACACTCTTTCTGTCTTCACCGATGATTTCACCGCGATAATGGTGTGCCGCATTTCCTTCATTTCCGCTCGGCGTTACTACAGCAATGCTTCTACGCTCTCCCAATCTGTTGAGATAACTGTCCAAAATCGCAGTCCCGGAATGTTCTCCTTGATTGGTTCCGAAGCCAAGGCAGATGACCAAAGGCCTTTGAAATGTAATACAGAACTGCTGCACATACTTTAACGCAAGCAGAATATCTGATTCCGCATAACAGGTTACCCCCTCCGGTATAAAGTAGTAATCCCGAAGATATTGTTTTGCCTGTTTGAGTTTCACAACCACCAAATCGGCATCCGGTGCCGCCCCCACAAAAGAGATACCTTCATTGATTCTGCTTCCTGCAGCAATGGACGCCATGATACTTCCGTGTCCGCCCTCACTATCCGCTGTCGGAACTACCTCCGCAGGATTCTCTGACGCCAAGGCGCGATTGATATCTTCTCTTGTATACTCACTTCCGTAAAAAAAGCCTTCCGGCACGGAACCTGTCTGAATTGTTTGGTCCCATATCGAAAGGATTCTTGTACTTCCGTCTGCATTTCTAAATACTTGACTGCGATAGTCAATCCCATCATCCAACAATGCAATTACACACCCGCGCCCCGTCAATAGCAAAGGGTTCCTCTGAACCGAAAGGATTCCGGCTGCTTGTAATGCATTAGGGTCAAAATCACCCAATAAAGCTCTGTCCACATACAGTGTCGAAGTTACCTCTCCTACATCCTGCATTTGTCCATAACACTTCGGTAAATATGTGTATTGGTAATCCGTAACCGATATTCCCGGAATGGTGGCTCTGTCAATATAGTAAACCCGCACTTGTGAATCAATTCGTTGTACACAGTAATCGCTCACAGGTTGTTCAAACATGGCGTCGCCAATCTGAAAATCCAACACAACATCCGCATAATCGTTTGATATCGCCGCTAACTTACAGTCCATACCTGCCTTCTAAAAACTCTTTTATATCAGCATATGCAGCAACTGTCAGTTTCGAACCTGAATCAACGGTCCGCCCGTTCCCATAATATAATCGCGTGTAATCGTTACGAATCCGATATTGTCGTCTTTTGGAATCTCAAACATAATATCCAGCATGATTTCTTCTATGATGGCACGCAATGCACGTGCCCCCGTTTCTTTCTCGAGTGCGCGTTCCGCAATGGCTTCCAGTGCGCCGTCATCGAATTCTAATTTGACCTCATCCAACTCCAATAGTTTCTGATACTGCTTCAGAATTGCATTCTTCGGTTCCCGTAAGATATTGACGAGCATATCCCGATTCATGCCCTCCAATGTGCAGATAATCGGTAAACGCCCAATGAATTCCGGAATCATACCAAATTTGCGAATGTCTTCCACTGTTACTTTTTTGAGTATTTCTTTATCTTTGTCATATTTATCCTTTAATTCTGCATTAAAACCAATGGAAGTCTGTTTCCTTAAGCGTTGGCGAATAATCTCATCCAAATCCGGAAATGCACCGCCGCAGATAAAAAGAATATTACGCGTATTCACCGTCTGTAGCGGAACCATCGCGTTCTTGCTGCTTGCGCCCACCGGAACTTCAATATTGGCGCCTTCCAACAATTTCAACATACCCTGTTGTACGGATTCTCCGCTGACATCTCTGGAATTGGTTTCCTTTTTCTTGGCTATTTTATCTATTTCATCAATAAAAATAATTCCCTGTTCCGCCCGCTGTACATCATTATCCGCAGCCGCCAAAAGTTTGCTGACAACACTCTCGATATCATCACCGATATAGCCCGCCTCCGTCAATGATGTTGCATCGGCAATGGCAAGCGGCACATCCAAAAGACGTGCCAACGTCTTGACCAAATAAGTCTTGCCGCAGCCGGTCGGTCCAATCATTAAAATGTTGGATTTCTCTATCTCAATCTCATCCATCGTATTGGTAACAACGCGCTTATAGTGGTTATATACTGCAACGGAGATGACCTTTTTCGCCTGTTCCTGACCGACAACATATTCATCCAACTGCGCTTTAATGATATGCGGTGCCGGTACCTTCTTCAGATCAATTTGCGGTACATCCTCTGCATCTTTTTTCTTTTTGATTTTTTGCTTATTCGGAATACTTGTTTGCGTTGCCATATCGGATATATTTGCAAAATTAAACCCCGGAAACTGCTCAGAAAGCCTCGACAAGTCTTCCTCGGATATTGCCATTCCCTGTAAATTTTTTAACGCACCGCCGTTTTCCGACCTGCGTACCATATCCATAGACTTTCGCAGACAATCAGAACACAGAAAAATGTGATCCATAATCTCGAACATAGAGCCCGCGCTACTCTCCGGTCTGTGACACATTACGCATACTTCTTCGTACTTATCCTGATTCTGTGTCTCATTCTTTGTCTCTTCGTCCGATTGTTCTTCCACTAGCGCGTCCTTTTCTTCATCGTCAATCTTCATTTCCATCCTCCGGGTTCTGCAGTAATGCTATTCTTCGTGTTCCAATGTGACGGTCAATTCAACTTCATGATAGGAGCCGTCACCCAAATCACGCATAACGGTAATAGTTACGGTGGTCCCCGCCGGATAAGATGCAAGATACATTTTTAAATCCTCAATATTGGCCAAGGAATCACCCTCAAACTCCGTAATGATATCGCCTCTTAACATTCCGCCCAAATCCGCGGGAGATCCCGGCGTTACTTCCGAAATATAGATTCCCGCCGGCGCACCTGCCGTATTGGTCGATGATACGGTTGCTCCGCTAATTCCCAAATAAGACTTTTCTTCCGGTGCAACCTCAATCAATGTTTTCTTGGATGCCAATTCCGTTATAATCGGTTGTGCAACGGAAATCGGTATTGCATATCCCATCCCTTCAATGATTGTACCGCCCAGTTTACTGGAATTGATTCCGATAACTTGGCCTTTCATATTCAAAAGCGCACCGCCGGAGTTTCCGGGGTTGATTGCCGCATCTGTCTGAATAAAATATCCTGTGCTTCCGTCACTCAAGGTTTGCTCACGGTTCAATGCGCTGATGACGCCTGTCGTTACAGACTGTCCGTATCCCAAGGCATTTCCGATTGCAATTGCCGGTTCACCGACTTTCAATGTATTGGAGTCTCCAAGCTCTGCAAAAGAAATCTGTGCTTTGGTTCCCTCTTCCAGCAAATCAATCTTGACAGCAATGACCGCAACATCCATCGGGATGTTCTTACCCTTAACCACAGCTTCTGCAGTGCTCATATCCGCAAATTGAACCTGAATAGACTTCCCACCTTCAATTACATGATAATTCGTTGCAATTAAAAGTTCCGTCTCATTCTCGCCAACAATAAATCCGGAACCGCTGCCTTCAGCTTCTTCGGTATATCCATAATATTTATAGTCTATCGTCGTCAGAATGGAAACCATGCTCGGCATAACCGCAGCGGCAACTTCTGAAACATCCTTTGCTTCAGTGCCAATCGTTTCCGACGGAAGTTCCGAAACTCCTGTTGTAATTTCGCTGGTTACACTTGTCGGTTCTCTCTTCTCCGGTGTATCGCTGACCGGCTCCGAAGTAATCACTTCACTGCCTGTGGATATTGTATACAAATCCAGTTTATTTCCGATCAAAAATGCACCCCAAATTGTCACGCCGGAAACCACGCCGAAAATCAACGCCAGTGCGACTGCTCCCAATGCTTTTACAAAGAAATTGCTCTTTTTGGGTTTGGGCGGCTGCGGGTTTTGCGGACGTAATTCGCGTGCTTGCGGCGGAACCGATTTGTACGGCTCGTTTCTCATCGGTGTACCCATATTTTGCGCCGAGGATGGTGCAACGGTCGGTGCCGGTGACGGTGGAGGTGTCAGGTTTGGTCCTGTCGGTTGATACGGTTGCCCTTGTCGAACATAAGGCTGTCCCGTTGATGTCGATTGATACGAGGTCGGTTGCGGCGGTGTCACTCCGTCATAAAAATGATTATCTTCCATCAGCTTATCTCCTTTTCATCATAATCTCATATGTGGGATATAAATCAAAGCATCCCGAATGTCAAAAGCAACTTTTGATATTTGTATAGTAAAAATCATTTGTGATAAAAATGTGATAATTCTTTGCTGTTTCTGTTAACTTCCAATCAAATGTCACAATCCGGGATATCAAAACTTATTCTACGGTTACCGACTTTGCAAGATTTCTTGGCTTATCGACATCACAACCCTTGCCGACCGAAACATAATATCCAAACATCTGCAACGGAATAATTGCCAAAGAATTCGTAAAGTATGCATTTGTTTTCGGAACATAAATCACATAATCGGCAACTTTTTCAATTTCAACATTGTCCTCGTTGGTAACTGCCATGACAAATGCCCCTCTTGCCTTTACCTCAACCATGTTGCTGATGGTTTTCTGGTAAAGATTCTCCTGCGTGGATACCCCGACTACCAACGTACCTTCCTCAATCAAGGAAATCGTCCCATGTTTCAATTCCCCCGCGGCATACGCCTCGGAATGTACATATGAAATTTCTTTCAGTTTTAACGAGCCTTCCAATGAAATTGCATAATCGATACCGCGTCCGATAAAAAAGATATCCTTCGCCGCAATATAGCGATTGGCAAACTTCTGAATCCGTGTACGATTCTCCAACAATAATTCAATCTGATGCGGTAATTTCTGCAAATCCTCCAACATCGCTTCATATGCTTCGCCCAAAAGCGTCTGATGAACCTCAGCCAATTTCATGGAAAGCAGATAGAGTGCCACCAATTGTGCACTGTAAGCCTTCGTTGTGGCAACCGCAATTTCCGGTCCCGCCCATGTATACATAACGTGGTCTGCTTCTCTCGCAATACTGCTGCCCACAACATTTACGATTCCAAGTACGCTAAATCCGCGCGCTTTTGACTCTCTCAATGCCGCCAGAGTGTCCGCAGTCTCTCCGGACTGACTGATCACAATGACCATTGCACCCTCTTCGAGAATCGGATTACGATATCGAAACTCCGATGCCAAATCAACTTCAACCGGAATACGCGCCAATCCTTCGATCACATATTTGCCGGTAACACCTGCATGATAAGCGGAACCGCAAGCCACGATGTGAATCTTTTTTACGGCTTTTAACTCTTCGTCGGACATTCCAAGTTCTTCAATCGTTATTTTTCCCTCACGAATGCGCGGAGAAATGGTATCTAGTACGGTTTTGGGCTGTTCGTACATTTCTTTCAGCATAAAATGCTCATAGCCGCCCTTTTCCGCTGCCTTTGCATCCCACTCGATTAATGTGGCATCCTTTATAATTTCCTCATCATCCACACTGTAGAAATGCAATTCTTCCGCCGACAATACCGCAAGTTCCTGATTTTCCATAAAATATACCTGTCTCGTATATTTTAAGATGGCAGGCACATCCGAAGCAATGAAGCACCCGCTTTGACTCTTTCCGACAATCAACGGACTGTCCTTTCGAACCGCATATATTTGATTCGGTTGATCCGCAAACATAACACCGAGTGCGTAAGAGCCCTCCACTCTGTGCATGACCTTCGTAATCGCTTCTTTTGGATTGCCTTTGTAATAGTAATCTAAAAGATGCGCCAACACCTCCGTATCGGTCTCGGAAATAAACCGATAACCCTTGGCAATCAACTTGTTTCTCAGGGCAATATAGTTCTCAATGATACCGTTATGCACCACTGCAATCGTCTCTTTCTCATTGTAATGCGGATGTGAATTCTCATCACTCGGCGCGCCATGCGTTGCCCAACGCGTGTGACCGATCCCTGCAACGCCCGGCATGTTTTCTCCGCCATGCGTCAGTTCTTCCAATACTTTCAGACGTCCCACTGCCTTTTCAATCTGAATTGCACTTCCGTCATAAACTGCCATGCCGGCAGAATCGTACCCTCTGTACTCCAGTTTGGACAGACCGTCCAAAATAACCGGTGCTGCCTGTTCTTTTCCGATATATCCCACAATTCCGCACATATCTGTATTCCTCTCATTTATTTATTTTTTACTGTTTCCGAAACGCCATATCCTTCATGTGGATCCACCATCACCGCATTCAAGATGTCATCTACCAACCAAAAGTACCGATTTCCCGTATACTTTTTGATTTTCTTTTTTGATAACTTTCGATAATTTTTACCTTTGCGATAGCCAAAAAATTTATATGCTGACGATATATATAGTTTCGGCACCAAATACCACTTCTCGATAGAAATCAGATGTTCCTGTGTCATACGCACAAGTTTCTTACCTTCATCCGTTGAGGATACAGTTTCAAACACCTCCGGATGTTGCGCCTGAGACACGCCAAGATCAAAGTTTCGTTGAAACTGTGTCCGATTGCTAAAATTATGAGAATGAATCACCTCGGCATCGGCACAATAGGCAATTCGATGTCCCGCATTCACTGCTTTTGCAGCAAACAGCATATCCTCGTTAAAAATGACATGCCTCAAAAAACCACCCAATTCATCATATACCTTACGATTGTATGCAGCACATACATTGGAACAGAAGTAGGTTTTGATTCCAAGTGAAGAAATATCATCTTTGGATTTGATACGGCTTTCCTTCGGATAATTGAAATCACGCGTAAATCGCTCAATCTCACGGCAGTCTTCACGCGGCAATTGCCGTGCATAAGAAATATCCGCTTTGCCGGAAAGAAGCGGTTCAAGGAGTCTCTCTATCAACGTCAAATCCTTCGGCATGGCATCATCGGTCATACAGACAAAAAAATCTGCATCTGAACGTTCAATCGCCTCTGCACGCGTCTTTCCGTGATCAAACTCCATGCGTGATATATGCGTTACCTCAATATTCTTGTGTTGCTCCAAATAACGATTTCCAAAAAAAAGAAGATTAAAAAATCTTTCTTCCGTATTGGTAATGATTATTTTATGAATGGGATATGTCTGTTTTTCAAGTTGTACAAGCATATCAACAAACTCTGTGGAAGGCTGATACACAGGAATGATAATATCAACTGTTTTCATCCTAATCTCCATACTTCTTATCCAAACCGCAAAATCTTTATCAGTTTACCACATTTCTCTAAAAATAGCAATGGCGGGAGTATCTCCCGCCATTGTGTCATGGTACGTTTCTCACCATGTATTAGTTTAAATAAGGACTTGTTTCGCTCTTGATCACATTGCTGTACTCTGTAATCTGTGCAGAGGGTGTATATGTCGCTTCGGGGAACAATGTTGCATGCAGTTTGGTAACATTGGTTACCAAGTCAACCGGTACGACACAAGAGCCTTTGCCGCCGATTTTACCGGTGGTAATGCTGTCCGAGAACGGGAAACCGCAGGTTTCCGTGATATTATATGTCGAAACTCTTCCTGCCATTGATGCGATTTCATTGACATCCAAAGAAGTTGCAATCATCGGAGTAACTTCATCCACGATATCGGAAATGGTACTCGGTGATGCATTTTTGGCCTTGTCCAAAATCGCCTGTAACACGGTTCTCTGACGTTCCGTTCTTCTGAAATCATCACCCGCCGTTGCACGGATACGGCAATATGCAACCGCCTGCAAACCGTTCAGTGTCTGTTTTCCCGCATCAGTTACCGGGGTATAGTTCTCATTGATTTTATTGGGATTTGCTTCGGTTGCGTACATGGAACGCTGGTAGTTGTTCAAATGCGTAATCTCTGCATTCTGAACATCAACCTCAACACCGCCAAGTGCATCAATCGTATTAATCAATCCGTCAAAACCAACCGTCACAAAATCTGTAATATTCAAATCAAGATTCATATTCAGCATATCAATTGCCTGTTGCGGTCCACCGTAAGCATATGCGCTGTTGCACTTGTTATACTGTGTCTTTCCGGAAGATGCAAGATTTAAGTAAGTATCACGATATACGGAAATCAACTTGACATCTCCGGTCTCGTTGTTGATGGAACATATGATAATGGTATCGGTACGTGTACCTTTCTGAAGTTCTCCGTTACGCGCATCCACACCAAACAATGCAATATTCGTATAACCTTTCAGATTCTCGTCGTTTTCAAAATTCTCCGCCACACCTTCATTGGTCTCGACATTCTCAATCGCAATACTTGTCATACCACCGCTGCCGTCACCGCTCTTCAATACTTTATTCACAATCAGCAACGCCCCGATTGCAATCACCAGAACCAATAACTCCACCAATAAAAGTAATGTCTTTCCTTTCTTGTTCGCCTTACGTTTCTTCTTCGGATTGTTTCCGTTCTTTTGGTTATTTGTACTCATTTTGTCCTCCACTGATACTGCTAATATGCATTTTTATTGATAAAACCCTTAAAAATCGTCAAGACCAGAATACGAAAATCAAACGCCAATGTCCAATTCTCTATATAATAGATGTCATATTCGATTCTTTTACGAATTGATGTGTCGCCGCGATACCCGTTCACCTGTGCCCAACCGGTCAGTCCCGGACGCACCTGATGCTTAATCATATACCGCGGTATTTCTTCTTTGTATTTCTCAACAAACTGTGGTCGTTCCGGACGCGGTCCGATCAGACTCATATCACCCCTCAATATGTTAAAAAACTGCGGCGTCTCATCCAAACTCATCTTGCGAAGCAATCTTCCGATTCCCGTAACTCGCGGATCGTTCTTGGTTGTCCACGCCTGACGCTCATCCTCTTCCGTCTGAACAATCATTGTCCTGAATTTGTACATCTGGAACGATTTGTTATGCAGACCCACACGCTCCTGCTTGAAAATAATCGGTCCCGGACCGGACAATTTGATTGCGATAACCGAAATCAGCATAATCGGTGAAAATAGCAGTATTGCAAATAAACTACCGAATATATCAACCGTTCGCTTTACCACCCAGTTAAAGGTATTGGTCAGCGGAACCCTTCGTATATTGATAACCGGTAACCCGGACAAATCCTCTGTGTACGGTTTACTCGGGATGACACTGTTATAGTCCGGGATAAATTTCGTATGAACACCGGATTTCTCGCACAGACTGACAATTTCTTCCAATCTGTCATAATCAGCCAATGCCAGTGTAATGGCAATTTCGTCAAGTTTATTCTCCGGCAGAATCACCATCAGGTTATCGATTCTCCCAAGAACTTTAACGCCCCGATACAAGGTTCCTGCCGGAACTCGATCGTCCAAAACACCACATACCACATAACCCCATTGAGGATTCGACAAAATTCGGTCAATATATTCTTCCGTAGCTCTCGAATATCCAACCAATACTATGTGCTTAATATTATATCCGCTTCTGCGTATTGAGCGTAAAAAGAAACGAACGCACGCGCGCATCAGCGTCATATAGACAATGTTCAGCCCGCAGAATACTCCCACAACCGAACGCGAGAAGTCAGGCTCATTCACTACATATAAAATAACGAAAAATGCAATCATTCCGACTGCATTCGCACGAAAAATATCGTAAATTTCACGGCGCTTACTCGAATATCTCTTGGATTTGTACAGTTGAAACGATGCGTACAAAACTAAATAGAGAGGAACAATAAAATAAAGGGCAATAAAATACGTTTCCTTCGAAAGTGCACCTGCCCCTTCCTCCGGAAACCACACAAATCGCCAAGTCCATGCTGTAATATATGCGAGAATCGTAACCACGGCATCCAGAACGACGTGAAGCCGATTCAATAACTTCTGATTGTCCTTAATCACAACATCCACCTCGTAAACTTCGGTTTGTGCCCAAAGGTTAATTCTTCCAAAACGCCCCTAAGACAGTATGTTACAATATTATTACGAAAATTTCAATACTTTTATTTCTGATATGACGTCCAATGTGTTTCGCCGACGTTTATCGATAAAAGAGCAGACGAAACAAATTCACCCATAATTCCCATTCAATCCGTAAGTAATGTATCGTATTGCGTAAACGAAACCGAACCTTTTTCTCTCGCGATTCTTTCTGCTTTGACAATATGATACCCCTTTTGAGACCCAAAGAAAAGTTTTTTCCGTATCCTTTGGCTGTAAAAAATATCCATTTGATAAAAAAGCCACATAAAATCATCGGAAAATGCAATATCCATTGCAATAAACATAAATTTTTTGCCAATACATACACGCTGTTTTGTGCGGCAAGTTCGATTTTGAACGCATTGTATCGTGCGCCTGATGCAGCACTTCCCGCATGATATACGATTGCTGACGGTTCATACCCATTTCGATATCCGTAAATTCGCGCCCGATAACCGATATCCAAGTCCTCTAAATAGGCAAAATGGGCTTCATCAAAGTATCCTATTTCATCAAAAATTTCGCGACGATAAACAGCCGCGCCTGCGCAGGCTGAAAATACCGCACCCGCCTTCTCGTATTTCGTCACATTCGCACCTTTTCCGCGTGCAAACGCCCAACCGAGCACCGTATAAAAATCGCCCGCATCATCAATCTTATCTTTCTCTTGCAACGATATCATCTTCGCCGCTACAGAAAATAAACGTTCATCTTTCGCAATCGCATTGACCAAACAGTTAACAAACGCCCGATCAACCTCGGTATCATTATTCAACAAAATTACATACGGCGCCGAAGCTGCCTTGATTCCGACATTGACCGCCTTTGAAAAACCGGTGTTCTCCTCCATCGGAATGAGACGTACCTCGGGAAAATCACGTATAACCAATTCTCTGCTTCCGTCGGTTGATGCATTGTCAACCACAATAATCTCGATATCGCTTGCATCCTGGTTTCGTAGTGTCGTAAGACAGGCTGCGATATACGATAAACCGTTATAATTAGGAATGACTATGGTTGCTCTGCACATTGTCCCGTACCTCGGTTTCTTCTCTTTCCCTCAAGCATGGGATCGTAGACAATCTGATATCCCCGCATTTTGACTTGCTCACAAAACGCAACGCTTAATGAAATCCAATCCGCTCGCTTGCTCTCTTCTGCCTTCGCCACAAATTCCATATAAAGCGGCATGAGTTCCTCACGTACGGAAACATTCCTCAAGTCCACGACGCTGACTTCCTGTCGCAGCTTTGCCTGATGCAGATATCCGCTGTAAGCTTTGGGCAGATTTTGATACATCACCGTTCCGTCCCTGTGCATGGCGCCACCCGCCACCTTTGCGCCACGATAAATCGGTCCGCCAATCACACCGACCGTGGGACGTACCGTAAACAAATCCGGTATATATTCAATCCGATAAAAGCCTAAATGTTCCATGTGTTGAACCGTCACATTCCACCCTCGTTGCATACAGAAGTCAACAATGGCACGGCGACCGCTCTCGTATGCGTACTCCTTGCTGTCTGTATTGCCTGCCGTTGATGCCGCATGACAACGCCAATGATACAAAACCATCGGTATGTGAATAATCTCTTTTGGACTTTCCGCCAATGCAATGGTTCGAAGTATCATATCATAATCTTGCGCTCCGTCATACTCATCGCGAAACTCCAAGCGTTTCATGACATCAGCACGAATGACGCAGAAATGGCAGATATAATTATTGGTTAAAATTAAATCAAGATTTAATTTCCGTTTGATGTTTGGCTCGAAGAATGTACTCCCGCTTTCATCTGTTTTATCTTCATCGGAGTACAATAACAGCGGCGACGATTGTACAATTCTTGTCGCAACCTGCCATAAGGCATCCGGTGTCAGATAATCATCGTGATCCAATAACCCGATATAACTGCCGGTTGCTGCGCGTAATGCTTCATTGGTGTTGTTTGAAATACCCTCATTGCGCTCCAACTTCAGATACCGAATTCGACTCTCCTCCTGTAGATAAGGTGTGACCACACCGGTCACCTTGTCGGTCGTACTGCCGTCTGCAATCACAAGTTCCCAATTCTGATAGGTCTGTGCTACGACAGACTCAATCATCGCCGACAAATACGCTTCATCCGTTTCATATGCAGGCACAAGAACACTGATTTTCGGTGCATCGTCCCATATCTGCTCCCGTTGCTGCATAAGAATGCTTTCTTCCGGCTCCTGAAATACATATTTTTGTGCATGCCCGATTGCCAAACGCTCCGATGCGGCAAAAACGGTTTTGATCAAACCGTTTTTTTTCATGTAGCGCCGAGTTTTATTCATATTATCGCCAAATTTCCCCATAGAATAACCCCATCATATTATCCGTTTAATTCTGACTTCAACGCCTCCGTCAATGCTTGTATCTTAGTTTTCGCATCCTCCATGGAATTACCTTTTACACCCATATAGAACTTAATTTTGGGTTCTGTCCCCGAAGGTCTTGCACAACACCACGCATCCTGCGTCAGTGAGAAATACAGTACGTTCGATTGCGGCAGTCCCGTCGGATGTTCTTCTCCCGTATGCAGGTCTTTGACTATGTCTTTCTCGTAATCGTACAATAACTCAACTTGCAAATCTCCGAAATGCTTCGGCGGATTACTGCGAAGCCGCTCCATAATTGCTGCGATTTGCTCCGTTCCTTCTTTGCCTTTCAGTACGATGGTATACAAATCCTCCTTGAAGAATCCGTATTTCTCATACATGGAAAGCATCATATCCCAAACCGTCATGCCATGCTTTTTGCACCATGCGGCAACTTCGCAAAGGCACATCACCGCTACAATCGCATCCTTGTCTCTTGCATGAGTTCCCGCAAGACAACCGTAACTCTCTTCCAGTCCAAAAACATAATGATACGTATTGTTTTCTTCAAACCACTTAATCTGCTCAC
>CAYMCV010000012.1:29012-34361 GCA_964389005.1 uncultured Lachnospiraceae bacterium
GCCTTCCTCGTGACTTTGCTCCAGAAGACCGATCTGCTCACCGATATATTTAAAACCGGTCAAAACCTCTATGAGCTTGACATCGTATGCTTTTGCCAAGAGGTCTGCCATATTCGTTGTAACAATGGTCTTAACCAACGCCGGATTCTCCGGCATGGTTGCGGTTGCACGCCGCTCTCTTAAAAGATACTCCGCAATCAGCATTCCGGACATGTTCCCGGTAAAAGGAATATACTCACCGGTATGACTGTCAAGCGCATAAATCCCGAGTCTGTCTGCATCCGGATCTGTCGCAAGAACGATATCGGCATTCTTCTCTTTGGCGAGTTTGAGTGCCAAAGTAAATGCTTTCGGATCTTCCGGATTCGGATAGTCGAGTGTCGTAAAATCAGGATCCGGCAACTCCTGCTCCGGAACCACGAAAACCTGCTTGAATCCCAGTTCTTTCAGAATTCTTCTCACCGGCAGATTTCCTGTTCCGTGGAACGGTGTGTAGACAATCTTGATTTCATCTGCCATTTCGCGAATCACTTCGGGATGTACAATTTGTTTCTTTAATTCTTCCATAAAAGCATCATCGACTTCACTGCCGATTACACGATACAGTCCTTGTGAAATTGCGTCATTTTTATCCATAGTACGCACTTCATCATAATCGGTTACCTTCTGTACTTCGGCAATAATTTCTTTATCACGCGGCGAAGTCACCTGCGCACCATCTGCCCAATACACCTTGTAACCGTTATATTCCGGCGGATTGTGACTTGCGGTAACCACGATTCCTGCGGTACATCCCAAATATCTGACTGCAAAAGACAATTCCGGTGTCGGTCGCAGCGATTCGAACACATAGGCACGAATGCCGTTTGCCGCCATACACAGAGCCGCTTCATCCGCAAATTCCGGAGACATCCTTCTTGAATCATATGCAATCGCTATTCCCATCTGCTCCGCGTGATTGAGACGAATGTAATTGGCAAGTCCTTGCGTTGCTTTGCGCACGGTATAAATATTCATACGGTTGGTTCCGGCGCCAATGACACCGCGCAACCCTCCGGTTCCGAATTCCAAATCACGATAAAAACGGTCTTCCTTTTCTTTTTCATTATCTGCAATGGACCGAAGTTCCTGTTTCGTATCTTCGTCAAAATAGGAATGATTCAGCCAAAAATTATATTGTTCTTTGTAGTCCATATTTACCTCCCGTTCGATTTTAACTGTTTATCATTGTACAATAGATAACCTAAACATTCAAGGAATAATCACTGCGGTCTAGTGCGAAATTCGGGTTATAATACGGGTCTCCCGCAGCAAGTTCCTTTTGCCAAATCTCGCGAAAATGCGCACATTCATTCGCATACCGCTCGGCATTCTCGCCACACTCGTCCTTCCCCCTCGAACAGGATTCGTAGTGATAAAGTTCCGCAAACGGTGTGAAAACATTCAAATAGCCCAATCGGCGTAACTTCAGGCAGAAATCCACGTCATTTAACGAAATCGCGAATTCTTCACTCATTCCGCCCACCTGCATATAGTATGACTTTCGCACCATCATGCATGCCGCCGTTACGGCGCTGACGTTTTGTGCATAGCAAAGTCGTCCCATATAACCGATGTGTTGATTCCCAAACGCATAGTGAATATGTCCGGCAGTATGATGTGCCCCCAATCCAAGCACAATTCCCGCATGCTGAATGGTATCGTTTTTGAACAGCAATTTGGCCCCGACGGCACCCACATCCGCACGTTGTGCATACATCAGCAGTTCTTCGATCCACTTGGGTGTGATGACCATCGTATCGTTGTTCAGCAATAGCAGAAACTCTCCCATTGCCTCACTTGCCGCATAATTGTTGATGGCTGCATAATCAAACGGTTTATCGTAATGTAACACCTTTACCTGCGGGTTTTTCTCAATTTCTTCGTAATACTTAAGTACTTCCGCATCGTCGCTTTGGTTGTCGACCACCAATAATTCAAAGTTACGATAAGTACTCAAATCTATGACGGACTTAATACATCTCGATAAATCCGCGTAATGATTGCGATTAGGAACTATGATTGTAATTAGCGGTTCCGCCGTCAATTCATATTCCAATCTAAAAATTGTCTCAAATGCCCGCGTACTTGAAATGACGGTGTTATAGATGCCATATTGCTCCAAATGGTCTTCCACGGCACGTTTGGCGGCATCGATTGCATAAATTTTGGCTCCGATATCGGAAGCAACACTTCCCGGATGCGAACGCCAATAATACAACACACGCGGTACATGAACGACATTTTGGGCAAGACTCGTTAATCTGAGTATCATGTCATGGTCCTGACTGCCGTCAAATTCCGAACGAAACAGTTTGGTTTCTTTCAACAGTTCTCTTGAGAACACGCTGAAGTGACAGATATAGTTATTGGCACGCAAGGTATCCAACGCATAATCCGGTTTGAAATGCAATGTCACCATATGATTGATATTGCCTTTGGTAAATGTTACCTCATCGCAATAAACATAATCCGCATCCTGTTCGTCGATAACTTTGGCATAGGCATACAACACCGAAGGATGCAGAATATCATCGTGGTCAAACAAACCGATATAATTACCGGTTGCCATTTCATAACATCGATTGGTATTTCCGGCAATTCCTTCATTCGATTCTAATTTCCGATAACAAATTCTCTCATCGTTTGCCGCATACTCCTTACAAATGTCTCCGACAAAGGTATGTTCCGCATCGGAGCCGTCCGCAAGGCATAGTTGCCAATTCTGATAGGTTTGCGCTGTGACAGACGTAATCATCTCCCGCAAGAAATTCTCCGGCGTATTGTAAAGCGGTACCAGCACGGAGAACTTGATTTCTTTTTGAAACTTCTCCTGCATCTCCTGATTCCGCCTTGCTTCGTCCGGAAACGAATTCGTCCCAAAGGCTTTTTTGGCTCTTTTTTCCATCTTCTTGGCACGTAATTTCTTCACAATTCGCTTGGGTGAACGATAATAACCGATTCGTATAAAAAGTACACGCAGAACGCGTAACGGTTTCGCAAGTTTCCAAGCAAAACTGCCCTTGATTCTGTCAAGATTGCCCTGTACTTCCTTCTGTCTGGCCTCCGCAGCGGTAACTTTTGAAGAAAGAATTCTATTCTCCGCCCGTAAACGCTCACATTCCGACCGGTAAAAATCCAACTGTTCCTTGGATATTTCTTTTTCCTGCATGCCGTTCTCCGTTCTGATATGATAAACAGTAGTTGCCGACTTTTATCGTTTTATTCTATGGATAATGTCCGCTCCGTCCTTTGAAATAATTTCTGACGCGAGCATGTGTCCGCAGCATAAATTCCAATGACATATGTCCCCTTGGGCAATTCACCTTCGGTAATATAACAGAAGAATCCGCATAGACGCAAATTTGTTGCCTTTGGAAATCCTTCGCTTAAATCCGCGTGGTAGTATTTCTTCATCGGCATCTCATAGTTTTGATTCTCTCCCATGAGCACCAAGCGAAATTGATATCTGCAATTATCGGCCTCAGGCACCACGACCCAGCCGGAAACCACATCATATCTGCCTTCTGCAGCAGATAAAAATTGCTCGCGCTCCGCGCGTTCCAAATTGACATGAATTCCACCCGGAAGATGCGTATAATCTCTCTTTGAAAGTTTCATCCGCAGTTCCTTCGGCTTCGCCTCATTCGTTCCGTATTCCTCGCGCAATGTATAATCGGAACCGCCGCCGTTGAACATTCCCTCATACGGGTCATGGTGATAGAACGTCGGATGTTTCTTATATAGATAATCTCGTTCCTGTTTGAGACGCTGCATCTTCTCCTGCGACAGTGCATCATGCCCCCGACTCAAGGATTCGTGATGGTACAGAACCACATCGTTACGCACCACATTTCGATAACCGCGCTCCAACAGAGCAAAACACAAATCAATATCGTTGTACGCCACACGCAGTTCTTCGTTCAAACCACCGTTTTGATGATAAAGTTCCCGCGAAACCATGAGGCAGGCGCCGGTTACGCCGCAAACGTTATAAACCAAGCGATTGCGCCCTCGATAATGGGATATTGCATCTTCCTGACCGATGAGTTTGTGCACCGGTCCGTCAATCGCATTCGTCACTCCGATGTGTTGAATCACTGTCGAATTCGGATACAGCAATTTCGCCCCGACCGCACCGATTCCCGGTTGCATCGCCTGTCCGAGCAAAACGTCCAACCATCCGTCGCTTAACACCTCAATATCGTCGTTTAACAACAGAATCCAATCGCCGCATGCTTCTTTGTCCGCCCGATTCATCATTGCGGAGAAATTGAACTCCGCCGGGTGATAGAGATACTTCACGCGACCTTTGCAAAATGCTTCTATCTTCTTGCGATTCTCATCGCTGCTGCCGTTATCAACTACGATTATCTCGTAATTGCTTTGAACTGTATGGCTAAAAATGGAATTCAATAAGCGGAACAATACGTCCGGATTGTCTTTGGACGGAATCAATATGCTGACCTTGGCATCTGCTTTTGTTTGATACACGGGATACAGAATCCCACTGCAAACGTCAAACGTCGCATTTATTCCTCTGCGCTTGCACGCGGCCTCCTTGATGGTTCGATACTTCTCTCCAGCCCCCGGCGTCTCGTCCTCCGCCTTTATGGCACGCTCTGCATCCTCAATACCATCCCCTTTTGCATATCTGTGAAACAGAACTTCCTCCATATGTGCTATCTGCGTTGTTTTCTCAGTGACACGGAGCAAAAAGTCATAGATACCAAGCTCGCAATCCGCTTCTTTGGATCTGCAAGTCTCGTCGATGACAGCAGTTCTTACGGCAAATATTTTCCCGAAATAGTTATAGGAAAAAAAGGTTTCCGGAGACCAACAGGGCTTTGAAATCGGTGCAAATGCGGCCAAATCTTTGCCACGCAAGCGATAATCCTCATCGCTGTAAACCACCATGCATTCCGGATGCATATCAAAGTATGCCGCTACGGCTTCTTTGTAAAAAGGAGCCGGCTCTCCGTCGCTTCCCAAAAACAGCAAAATGTCTTCTTTATAGGAACATGGGTCAAACGGCGCCCCACATTGTTCGATGATTACGGTTGCAATTGTGAATCGGCTTTCATAACCTGCGAGGAGAGCCATCCTTTTTTGATCAAAAAGCGCCGCCCTCTTGGCATACGCATTCCCCTGTGCAACGCATTCCCGCTCATATTCGGTTTTTCTCTTTTTGCAAAGCGAAGCCTGTATCGCCTTTTTGAAGGGAATCTTCATCCGCTATCTCCATAACTTCTTTTTTAGCTTCTCGGCAAGCATTGCGGGCACCTGCTCAATTTGCATGCGAATTGTGAC
>CAYMCV010000013.1:0-5832 GCA_964389005.1 uncultured Lachnospiraceae bacterium
TAACACAAGAGGACGAGAAGAAAGCAGTATTCTTACTAAGCGTTGATGATTATCAGTGGGAAGTTGGTGATCTTAAATACAGTCTTTATGTTGTTGATAATTTTGGAAGTATTTATTATTACAAAGCCACAACAGTATTTCAGGAAATTGATTTTTCAGAGATATTGATACAAGAGCCAATTGATTCTGTTAATGCCGATGAAATTGATGAAGCATATGCTTTGTTGTTAAATCTAAATAGTAATGCTAATTTGGATCAGATATCATATGACGGAATTCCTGAACATACAAATAAAGATTACTATGGTGTGCGATATATAAAAGAAGGCGGAAAAGAATTTTTATGTATATATGCCGATAGAAAGAATGAACGTATCCATCCAGCTGAAGATACCGAAAGAATAGTTGAATTGATGAAGAATTGGTTTGCTAATGAAAGATATCATCAATATGATGACGGAAAGTATCGCGAAGAGTAATG
Source organism: uncultured Lachnospiraceae bacterium (assembly GCA_964389005.1). Lineage (GTDB taxonomy): Bacteria > Bacillota > Clostridia > Lachnospirales > Lachnospiraceae > CAYMCV01. The sequence goes on from CAYMCV010000013.1 coordinate 482, forward strand.
ATAATTAGGGCTTCTTCACAAAAAGAAGCTCCCAAATACAATTTCAATATACCGTTTGCTATGATGAGGGGTGAAGATGAAGAAAACCGCGAGGAAAATTTGCATACTCTTATTAGGATTTACAATCGCAAATACAATTGGTTGCTCAAATCAAACACCGGAAACAACCACCACTGAATCGGAGTCAATTAACCCGACTCTAGATTCAGAATATGTTAATGAAACTTTCAAAGTCATAACACAAGAGGATGAGAAGAAAGCAGTATTTTTGATTACTGATGATGATTATGACAGAGATTTAGGTGAACGGTTATACAGTCTATATGTTATTGATAATCAAGGGAATATTTATTACTACAAAGCAACAACGGTGATTAAAGAAATTGATTTTTCTGAAATATTGGAGCAAGAGCCAATTGATTTTGTGATTGCCGATGAGGTAGACGAGGTATATGCATTACTTTTAGACCTTAATAAGGATGCTGACTTAATTGAATTATCATTTAGCGGAGTTCCTGAATATGAAACCAAGGAATATTATGGGATTCGATATTTGAATGATGATAGTAGTGAACTGATTTGTTTGTTTACAGAGGATGAATATCAACATATTCATCCAAGTAAGGAAGCAGAAGAAATCATGAGATTTATGAAAAATTGGTTTATAGATGAAAAATATCACCAATACGACAATTGCAATCGCCGTAAAGAATAATTTAATGATATGGGGTTTCTTCACAAGAAGAAGCCCCAAAATACATTTTTATGCTATTACTTGTTGCAATGATAAACAAAGATGAAGAAAACCGCAAGAAGCGTTATACAAGATTCACTTTTGGTGCTACAATGGCTGTAACATTTGTAAAGACATGCAGTTACAGACGGAGGCAGTCATGAAGAATATTATCTTTTTGGGTTTGGTCAGTTTTTTCTCGGATATCAGTTCCGAAATGGTATACCCTATTATTCCGCTGTACTTGACGGCGGCGTTTGGCGCGACACCGGCGCTAGTGGGAATCATTGAGGGAATTGCGGAAAGCACCGCCAGCCTGCTCAAGGTTTTTAGCGGCTATATCACAGACAAATATCAGAATAAAAAACCCATCGCATTTTGCGGATATGCAACCGGTTTCATTTATAAACTGGCGTTGTTGCTTGCATCCTCGTGGGGTGGAATTCTTGCCGCCCGTGTCATCGACAGACTCGGTAAAGGTATTCGAACTGCGCCCCGTGACGTCATGGTCAGCGAAAGTGCGGATGCAAATTCGCGCGGTAAAGCATTCGGTATCCATAAAGCGCTTGATATGGCAGGCTCCGCAATCGGCATACTGTTGTCATACTTTTTGTTGCAAAGCCTTTCGGACAATACTGCCGGGTATAGAACCATTTTCTTGCTGTCCGTGATTCCGACGGTCGCTGCTCTTATTATGTTCATTTTTATCAAAGAGAAAAAAGAACCACGCGAGATTCGTGTGCGTGAGAAATTCTGGAAGAAGCTGGGTGCCATTGACAGTCGGCTGAAGCTCTATCTGGTGATCGTGTTCATTTTTACGCTGGGTAATTCCTCCAATACGTTTCTGTTGCTGCGCGCCAAGAGTGTCGGTTTTGATGATACAACCGTCATCCTTTTGTATTTTATCTATAATGCAGTCGTGTCTGTGCTGGCGATTCCGTTTGGAAAACTCTCAGATAAAATCGGACGTAAATCAATTCTGGTTGTCGGATATTTGCTGTTTTCCGTTGTTTATTTCGGATTTGCATTTCTCGCATCGAAGGGCATGATGATTGCGATGTTCACACTTTACGGTGTGTTCACGGCAATGACGGCCGGTGTGGAAAGAGCGCTGATTGCCGATATTGCACCTGCGGAACTAAAAGGGACTATGCTTGGACTGCACTCAACCGTGTCCGGAATCGCACTGCTGCCGGCAAGCGTCATTTGCGGCGCATTGTGGTCCGCATTCGGAGCGGAAGTTCCTTTTGTTTTTGGCGCATCGCTTTCATTGCTTGCTGCGATACTGCTGTTACTGTTCTTATCCGGTAAAAAGAAAGCCGTCGCATAGATCAGTGGATAAGTTGTATTTTACAAGATAAAAGCGAGGGATTGTTTTGAGAGAGTACAGAACTGCCGAAGTTGCAAAAATCATCGGAATACACCCCAACACCGTTCGTTTCTATGAAGAATGGGGGCTGATTACGAAGCCTGTGCGAAAAGAAAACGGTTATCGTGTATTCACCGATTTACAGATTCGACAAATTCGCATGGCGCGTTTTGCATTTCGAATCGAGGTGTTACAGAACGGCCTGCGTAAAAAAATGATAGATGTCATAAAAACATCCGCCAACTGTGATTTTGATGAAGCAATCAGACTTTTGGGCGATTACCGTATGCAATTGCAAAAAGAAACGACAAACGCAGAGGAAGCCATCAGAATCGTGCAGACAATTGTTTCGGGAACAACGACGGAGGACGACAGATTGTGGAAGCGGAAAGAAGCGGCGGAGTACTTGGGGCTGACGACAGATACGCTCAGAAACTGGGAGATGAACGGGTTACTGTCAGTCAAGCGCAAAGACAATGGGTATCGCGTTTATACCGCCAAAGACATGCGGCGACTGAAAATTATACGTTCCCTGCGCTGTGCCAACTACTCGTTGGAAGCAATCTTGCGGATGTTGCAACAAACAAACGACAATCCGCAGGCAGATATTCGTGCGCTTCTAAATACACCGACAAGTGACGAAGACATCATTTCCGCTTGCGACAGATTGTTGATTTCCTTGGCAAAGGCGGACGAGAACGCGCTTGTGGTGTTGGGTATGTTGCAGGAAATGAAGGCGGATAAAAGATAAATCATTTTTAGATAAAAGTATTGACATCCGTCTGCACATGGTGTATATAATGTTTATATACAGATGAAACAGATGAAACAGATAGCATCATCGGAGGAAAGAAATGAACATATTAATCAGCAACTCCAGCGATAAGCCCATTTACGAGCAGATAGAATTGCAAATTAAGAACTACATTTTGACCGGTGTCTTGGAGCCCGGAGAGGCGCTGCCTTCCATACGCTATCTGGCAAAAGAACTACGCATTAGCGTTATCACGACGAAGCGCGCGTATGAAGAACTCGAACGCGACGGCTTCATTGAAACAGTAGCAGGTAAGGGCTCCTATGTTTCGACACAGAACCGGGAGCTGTTACGGGAAGAACACTATCGACGCATCGAGGAGTTTTTGGGAAAGGCGGCCGAGGAAGCGCGAAGTTCGGGAATCACGAAGGAAGAAATGATGCAGATGCTCGACATCATCTATGATGCGGAATAATTGACAACGAAGGCAGAAGACTTACAGGAAGCACAATACGTGCGGAAAGGACAATTATGAACGACAACATTCTAGAGTTAAAGAACGTCACGAAAACTTTTGCAAACTTCAAATTAGACAATGTCAGTCTGACGGTACCGACAGGTTCCATCGTCGGTTTGGTCGGCGAGAACGGCGCAGGTAAAAGCACAATCATCAAATCCGTCATCGGCGCAAAACATATTGACAGCGGAGAAATCAAGATATTCGGAAAAGATGTCACAAAAGCATCGCTAAAAGAAGATTTGGGCGTTGTTCTAGACGAATGTAATTTCCCGGAAGAAATGACTGCGCAGGAAGTCAGTTATGTGATGAAAGCAGTGTATAAAAATTGGGAATCGGGCGAATTTCTGAAGTGGCTTCAGCGTTTCTCCATTCCGAAGAACCAGCGCATTAAAGAGTTTTCCAGAGGCATGCAAATGAAACTGTCAATATCGGTTGCACTTTCACACCATGCGAAGTTTTTACTTTTAGATGAAGCAACCAGTGGATTGGACCCGATCATCAGAGATGATTTACTCGATGTACTTTTGGAATTCATACAGGAAGAGGATCACGGCGTATTGATTTCGTCTCACATCATTTCGGACCTCGAAAAGGCAAGCGATTATATCACATTCATTCACGCGGGAAAGGTTTTTCTCTCGGAATCGAAAGATGAACTCAAGGAGGAGTATGTCATTGTAAAATGTACCCCGGAGGAATTCAAGAAACTGCACAAAGAGGACATAGAAGCGTACCGTGACAACAAATTCGGCGTGGAAGTATTGATGCGCAGAGAGAAAAGACCGAAAGATTTGATGTTTGACAAGGCAAATATCGAGGATATCATGTTGTTCTATATCAAAGGTAAAAAGGAGGCTTAACTATGTGGGGAATTATGTTAAAAGATTTGTATACAATTAAAAGACAAGGGAAAATGCTTATTTTTCTGTTCCTCATCTATATTTTTATCGCATATTTTGGGGAGCAGCCCATGATGATGACGGGTATTGTTGCAGTTGTCGCGCTGATGATGCCGATAACCTGCATGGCATATGAAGAGCGTTGCAAATGGGGGGTGTATGCACAGGCATTGCCCGTATCAAAAGCAACACAGGTTGGCGAAAAATACATCTTTCCGATGCTGCTTTGTCTCATCGGTTCGACGCTTACGATACCGATTGCTTACTTGGTTGCTCGGTACAAAAACATGGATATGACACTCATGGAAATCATGTTATCAACGCTTGGCGTCATGGTTGTAGGTCTTTTCTTTCTTGCATTTATCCTTCCGATGATGTATCGTTTTGGAGTAGAGAAAGGACGATTGGGATTGTTCGTTTTTGCTGCGGCAATCGGTCTTGGCAGTATGGCAATCGGTAATTTGGGTAAAAATCAAACCGAAGACATGCCGTCGGCGCTTGCAAATGCCATAGTTTTTGTAGAGAAGAATACGCCTATTGTAGTTGCCACGGTAGTTGTAGTATGTATTATGCTGTATGTGATTTCCTATTTCGTCTCGCTCTCGATTGAGAAAAAGAAGGAGTATTGAGTACATGACGCAAGAGGAGAAATTCCGGGATATGACCACGGCTCCGGTGAATCGGCTGATTTTGAAATTGTCATTGCCGACCATCGCGAGCATGCTGGTCACATCCTTTTACAATATGGCCGACACGTATTTTGTCGGTAAGATCAATACACAGGCAACGGCCGCGGTTGGCGTTGTCTTTTCGCTTATGGCGGTTATTCAGGCGCTGGGATTCATGTTTGGTCATGGTTCCGGCAATTTTATTGCGCGGAAACTCGGTGAGAAGAAGCAAGAAGAAGCCAATCAAATGGTCAGTTGTGCCTTTTTTATGGCATTGATTGCCGGAACCAGCGGTTTTTTTAATTCTTTATATTGACGAAAAGCCCAGACAGATAAAAAGGAGATGCCAACAACAGAAATGGCTATGATTACTATCTTAATGATTACAGATTTATTTAACTTTAATTT
>CAYMCV010000013.1:5842-34041 GCA_964389005.1 uncultured Lachnospiraceae bacterium
TTAGGTTCCACCGATACCATTCTGCCATATTCGAAGGATTATCTTCGCATTATTCTGTGTGGGGCACCTTATATGATGGCATCTTTGGTTCTAAACAATCAGATTCGTTACCAGGGCAATGCGGTGTATGCAATGCTTGGGATTGTGAGCGGTGCCGTCATCAATCTCTGTCTGGATCCGTTGTTGATTTTTACGTTTGATATGGGCATTTCCGGTGCGGCTCTTGCAACGATTTTGAGCCAGTTGTTCAGTTTCCTGTTGCTGCTTTACGCGACGACTCGCGGTGGGAATATTCGGATTTCATTCCGGAGAACCCCCTTTTCCTCTTCACTCATCAAAGAAATGCTCTCGGGCGGAATGCCGTCATTATTTCGTCAGGGACTGGCGAGTATTTCCGTTATTTTCCTAAATACGATTACAAAAGGGATTGCCGGTGCCGATGCGGATGCGGCAATCGCGGGAATTTCCATTGTTTCGCGCATTACGATGTTTGCGAATTCCGCGCTGATTGGATTCGGTCAGGGATTTCAACCGGTATGTAGTTATAATTTTGGCGCGCGTCTGTATGCAAGAGTGAAGGAGGCTTTTTGGTTCTGCGTGAAGTACTCGTTTTTCTTCTTGGTGGTCATCGCAGCAGTGGCTTACTTCTTTGCGCCGCAGTTGGTCGGCCTGTTTCGAAAAGAAGATGCGATGGTTGCCGAAATCGGAACTTTGGCTTTACGCCTGCAATGTCTGACGTTTCCGCTCAATGCGTGGATTGTCATGTGTAACATGATGCTGCAGGCAAGTGGACAGAGTATGCTTGCAACGCTGGTTGCCGGCTGCCGACAAGGGATCTGTTTCCTACCGGTTATTTTTACCCTGCCTTTTATCTATGGAATTTTTGGGGTACAGGTTGCGCAACCCGTGGCAGATATCTTTACATTGGCGGTATCTTTGTGGGCAGGAATCTATTTCTTGAAGAAATTGGGCCGATTGGCGAAAGAGAGGGAGTAAATCATGATAAAAAATATTATATTTGACGTTGGAAATGTGCTGGTTGATTTCCGGTGGCGCGCTTATATGGAGGACTTGGGATTCTCGGAGGAGACAATTGAAGTTCTTGCCGACTGCGTGGTCAATTGCGAACTGTGGAACGAACTTGACCGAGGTGTACTGCCTGAGGCGGAAGTGGTAGATATTATGAAGAAACGAACCCCCGGTTACGATAAGGAAATTGATTTGTTCTGGGAACGTAGTTTTGAAATCGTATCGGTCTATCCCTACACCGATGCATGGTTATCGAATCTAAAAGGCAGAGGCTATCGGATTTATCTTTTATCGAATTACCCCAAACGATTATTCGCGCTACATGCGTCGACAATTTTCCATTTTTTGCAATATACGGACGGAAGAATTGTGTCCGGAGAGGTAAAAGCGGTGAAGCCGGAGCCGGATATTTATCGGATTCTGTTTGAGACCTATCAATTGAATCCGGCGGAGTGCATTTTTATTGACGACCGTGTCGACAACATTATGGCGGCTAAGGCGCAGGGGATGCAAGGGATTATTGCTAAAAATTACGAGCAGACGCGGGAAGATTTGGAAAAATACTTATCGGGAGACGAAAAGCGTTAAGAAAATATGAAAGTTAGCCGAAATATACTGTGCAACGGTCATTCATTGATAAGTTCATTTTTAGATGAATGACGAGAACAACAAGTAACGATTCGATGAGGCTATTATGCAAATTCCGTATGCAACGAACGAAAAAGTGAATCAACATACGGTAACAACTCAATACGTTTCCGCCGAGTCCGGTGCGAGAGCATCTGAAAAGAGCAGCAGGTCGCAAAAAAGTGACGGCGGGTATATGTTAGACATTTCTGACGTAGTTAAGGATAACTCAATCTATGAAGGTCACGGAAGGACCGCAGAAGACGTTATGCAGGATGCAAGTCTTTTTGATGTGGATTTGCAGCGAAACTATATGGCAGTAATGTCTAATTCTATGTCGGACGAAGATTTTGCGAAGCTTTACGAGGAAGGATTTTCGCCCGCAGATACGGATATTGAGACGATGGTTACCATTATGGACCGCATCAAAGCGACATTGGCGCAATCCGGCGTTGTCATTCGCGGATACACCGATGATGTCGACATGGATACGCTTAGGGAAATCATGGGTAGTGAGAGCGGCGCGCGGGCGGTTGCGGATGCATTTCAAAAGGCAGATGTCGCGATTTGCAAAGAAAACATTGAAGGAATGATGCGTGCGAAGGAACTTTTATCCCAAATGGGCGAATTCTCCGAAGACACCTACAAATATCTGGTTATGAACCGCATGGAGCCTACGATTGAGAATTTTTATCTGGCTTCACATTCGTCAACGGAGGCTGTTAAGAGGCAAGGGCGCACTTATTACAGTCAGGAGGCGGGCGGTTACTATTCGAAGAATTCATCCGAGATTCCGTGGGACTCACTCGGGGAGCAAATCGACAAGACCATTCAAAATGCGGGGCTTCCCGTAAACGATGAGCATCGTGGTTATGCGGCGTGGATGATTGAGAACGGAATCGGTTTGACGATAGAAAATCTGCAAAACTTTGTGAATTTACGAGAGATTACGTTCCCGCCGACCGAAGAGGTTCTGGCAATAGCAATGGCAGCAGCGATTTCTAGGGGAAAGCCGGCGACGGCGGCAGATTTGGGGCGATACGAGCCGATTCAGGAAGAGGCGCTGAGTCTCTACCAATCCGTTACGGCTGTAGATGATGAGACAATTGCCGCGGTGGTAACAAGCGGGCAAAAAGTCAATTTGAAGAATCTTATTGCAGCGCAGGGAGTTGCGGTAATTACGGATTCATCGGAGGTGTATTTGCATGCACAACGCTGCATGGAAGAAATACGACTTCATATGACGGTTGAAAGCAACATGCGTTTGTTGCGTAGCGGTTTTGCGATTGATACGGCACCGCTTGAGGAAGTGGTTGAAAGATTGCGTGCGGCGGAAGAAGCACAGTTGCAATCGCTGTTTGGCAAGGGCGACACCGCACATATCCATGAAAACGATGCAATTTATCGGGAATGTCTTTCGGTTCAAAGAGAATTGCCGATTATGCCGGCGGCGTTGGTCGGAAGTCTGTTACAGGAAGAGACATTTACCCTAAAAAGTGCTTATCAACATGGCGAGATTCACAGGCAGGATTATCAGAAAGCCGGTTTGGCATATGAAACGTTGATGACGGCACCGCGTCGCGATTTGGGCGACTCGATTCAGACGGCATTTCGAAATACGGATGAAATTCTTGCCGATTTGGGAATGGAAGCAACAGATGAAAATCGTCGTGCGGTTCGCATTCTCGGATATAATCGGATGGAAGTGACCGCGGAACATTTGCAAGCGGTATCGAGTTTGGACGCAAGACTCAAAGGATTGGTTTCACAGCTGACGCCCTCAAAGACTTTGTCTTGGATTCGGCAGGGCATCAACCCTTTGACGACAGATTTCGCCGTACTTGAAGAATCGTTGAAGGCGGATAGCGAATCTGTTGTAAAAGAAGGACGCGATTTCGCAGGCTTTTTAACCAGATTGGAACAAAAATCGGAGATTACGCCGGAGGAGAAGGCGTCTTATATTGGTATATATCGTTTGCTTCGCCAGATTGAGAAAAGTGACGGGGCTGTCATCGGAAGTATGATGAACACCGGTGCAGAATTGCAGTTTTCCAATCTGCTTCGCGCACTTCGAACCGGCAATCGGCGGGGGATGGATATTCGTCTGCAAGAGGATGCAGGAGGAATGGAAGTCATAAAGACAGATAATGCAACCATAACGGAGCAGATTTTTGCGGCATATGCGGATGCACAGATTGATTCGACACCTGTCGCGGAAGATTATCGCAGGTTGCGTACGCAGTTGCAGAATGTCGGGAATACCGCTACGGAGGAACTGATGCGGTATGAACAACCGATAACGCCTGCGAATATGATTGCGGCGGAGGAGATTGTCAGAAACCGCGGTACGGCATTTCGGAAATTGTTGACGCGTGACAATACAGAGGCGGAAGAATCGACATCGACGGATGATGCGAATTCATCAGAGGGAGCACTCAACGATTTGTTTCTTCAGATTACCAATCGGTTTACCGACAGAGAGAATGCACAAGATGCATACCGCAAGATGCTTTCGGGAGCGGAGGCAGTGTTCCGGGATGCGATACAGGCACAGGACGTGACAAGTGTTGATCTAAAAGCAATTTCGGCGGCATATAAACAACTGTCTCTCTCGAGTGCGTATGCTACATATGAGGATTATCAGATACCGATAAAGATTAAGGATGACTGGAGTGTCATTCGGGTTCGCGTCAGAACCGGAGACGGAACTGACAGAGGTGTCACAATACAGACTTCCACGGAGGAACTTGGAAACGTTTTGGCGGAAGTTCGGGAGGAAAGCACCGGATTGACAGGGTTTTTGCTATATGACAAACCTGCCGGAAAGAAACTTGCGGAAGAGATATGTGACAGTATGATTGATGTTTCCATGCAGGCGGTTTACAGCAATCAAATAGCAAACCGACCGGAGGGATTGAAGTTCCGCACACAGGAGAACGTCGAACACAAAGCAAGTGAGATGAGCGATACAGCGACGAAAGAATCTCAATCGGACGGAGCAACTTATTACAAAATTGCCAAAGAACTGATTCTAACCATACAAAGAAGTCAAACGGAGGAAACGCCATGAGAATTAACTACAATATTTCGGCAACACTTGCCAATAACGCTTTATCCAAAACAGAAACCAATTTATCGCGTTCTATGGAGCGGTTGTCTTCCGGCCTAAAAATCAATCATGCCAAGGACAATCCTGCGGGAATCGCTATCTCTAAAAGAATGAATGCACAGATTAAGGGGTTGTCGGTGGCGACACAGAATGCAAGTGACGGAATCTCCATTGTGGAAACGGCGGACGGCGCGCTTGGTGAGGTTCATGCAATTCTGCAGAGAATGAACGAGCTTGCGGTTCAAGCATCAAACGGAGTGCAAACGGACACGGACAGAAAGAGCGTGGATGAGGAGATTCAACAGTTGAAGCAAGAAATTACGCGAATTGCCGACACGACGGAATTCAACGGTAAGACACTTTTAAACGGTGAATTTGATTTGCGTGGTTATTCAAGTGACGATAATGTCAAGGTGATGTATTATTCCGACAGTGCAACACCAAAGAATTATACCTTGAATTCGATTACCACAGGTCTTGATGCCGATGGAAACACAATTGTGACGGCTGCGTCTATTTTAACTGACGGAAGTGACAATTCATTTCCGACAGATGCGGTGGTCAGTGATATTACGAAAGATGTCATTACGGTAACGGCAGGAAATGGATTCGAGGTGAAGTTGCAAGCCAAAGCGGATGCGACCAATGTGGATTTGAACCTGACAGGGATTGGTGCTCTGCGATTGCAAATCGGGGCGAATGAAGGGCAGATACTGGAAATTCGCATTCCGGAAATTTCACTTCAGAATATGGGACTTGCAGATACGAATGTCTTGACGAAAGAAACAGCCAAAAAGACAATTGCCGAAGTCAGCGACGCAATCACTTACATCTCATCGGTTCGTTCCCGATTGGGTGCTTATCAGAATCGTTTGGAGAATGCAACGGCAAGTCTCGATGTTACAGGAGAGAACATGACGGCGTCCTATTCGAGAATCATGGATGTGGATATGGCGACGGAAATGACAGAGTATACGACACAGCAGGTTTTGGCACAAGCGGGAACATCAATACTGGCGCAGGCAAATGAGCGTCCGCAACAGGTATTACAACTACTGCAGTAAGCATGAAAGGCGGAAACGACTATGACAAGTGAAAAAAAGCAAGAATATACCTTACGGATATCGCAGGCCAACAAAACACAGATGATTGTAATTTTATATGAGATGCTTTTATCTTATGTTGACGATGCCGAAAATGCGGCGAACGCAGAGAAACCGGCTGAAACCAAAGAGGCACTTCGCAGGGCAAGAGGATGCATCAATGAGTTAATGGCTTCGCTGAATTTCGAATATGAACCTGCGGAAAATTTGCTGCAACTCTACATTTATGTGAACAGAGAATTGATTCGTGCCGAAATCAAGAAGGACATGACATGTCTGTCACATATTCGCATCGTTATCAATTCTCTGCATAACGCATACCAGCAGATTAGTGAAGCGGATGATTCGCAGCCGATTATGAGTAATACCCAGTCGGTGTATGCCGGATTGACGTATCACGGCGCAGAGTTATCGGAGAATCTCTCCAACCCAATCGAAAACAGAGGGTTTTACGCATAGTAACTTTCGGTATTGTCGGGAACTTGCGAAAGCAGAAATTTATATCTTTTTAGCGCAGAATTTACCTGATAGATATAACAATCAATTAAATCGGGGTCGGTTACATTATCAAAACCACAGTAGGCACTTTCCAATGAGGCGAGTGCCTTTTCTATTTCTTTTCTGAGGCGTTCTCCGCAGAGCGGTGCTTCGGTTTCCGGTGCGTATTGAATATGTCGATTAGCAATTTTCATGGTAAACCTCCGTTTTTTTTGGTCTGTTAAAAGTATAGGCGGATAAAAAGAAAAATATACCAGAAAATGCCGAGTATAATTTGTTTCATACGAACATAAATTGAAAGGACAGGAATTATGTAAAAAGAGGGCTTGTAATTGCGCAGAATACCGGAGTTAATTGTTACGTTGCTGCTACGCGGAGTGTTGTCAATGATCGCGATTTATTTTATCAACGAAGCATTGGCGATGAAAGGCATTGACATTTGTGTCGGGATAAATTTGTTTACTTTTATCATAAGCGTTTTCCTTGGTTTTCCTGGGGTTTTGCTTTTCTATGCGATTGGTGTAATTGAGTTATTGTGAGTTTTTTACGAAAAGATTTTTTTTGAAAAATAGGACTGGACAAACAAAATAAAGCAAGATATAATGCAAACACATTCGAGAGAAATGATTCAAATCGGCAGTTCCTGTCACTCATCGGATGTAACATATGGCTCGTTATGGGAGGACAGTAATGTTTACGTTAATGATTTTACTGTCGGGAGCCGTCATAACCGATTTATCGGAATATCGAATTCCTAATTCTTTTATTATCTTCGGATTACTCTCCGGCGTTTATCATCAAGTTTTATCAGAAGGGCTCAATGGATTGAGCATTTGGTTTTTCGGTATGGTTTTTCCGATAGTTCTGCTTTTTCCGGTTTTCCTGATTGGAGGACTCGGTGCGGGTGATATCAAATTACTCGCTGTTACAGGCGGTTATTTTGGCTTCTGTGACAATCTGAAATGTCTGGCGCTGGCAATTGTCATTGGCGCAATGATTTCACTGGTGAAGTTATTGGTTCATAAGAATTTGTTAACAAGATTCAAGAGGTTCTATTTTTGTACGCAAAATATAGTCGTTTCTGCAATATCGGGAAGAGCGGTGTTTTGTGATTATCGTGAAACAGGTCTAAAAGAAGAGGGTAAGAACATTATCCACTTTAGTATACCGATTGCATTGAGTGCGTTTTTGGTTGTGGGAGGGATTGTTTGAGAAAGCAGATTTTGGCAATTTGTGATTCCAATCGAGAATATTTGGTTCGCTTGCAGGAGTATTTGAATCGTAAGAGAAACATACCTTTTGCGGTATATGTTTTTACTTCGTTGCATGAATGCTGTGCGTTTGCGGAGAACAAGGTAATTGATGTGGCGGTGTTGTCGGAAGATGTTTGGCAGCAGGATACGAAATTGCCGGCCGCCAAGACGATTCTCTTATCAGAGACGGATGAGTATAAGGGGATTTACAAGTACCGTTCCGGAGAGCATTTTATCAAACGATTATGTGAATTATGCGGAGAGGAGCAAGGAAATCTCTTACATACGGACGGAAATATAGGTGTTTGTAAATTGATTGGATTCTATTCACCGATTAAGCGTTGTCTTCAGACATCGTATGCCATGGTACTCGGACAGATTCTTGCACGCAACAGACAGGTTTTGTATCTAAACTTCGAACCGTATGCAGGATTCGAACATCGTATTTTACAGGAAGGGACTTCTGATTTGTCAGATTTGATGTACTATCTTAAGAATCTTGAAGATCGTTTCGAAGAACGCTTTCAAAGTACGATTCAGTCCATAAACGGTCTGACTTATGTACCGCCTGCGTTGTCTCTATGGGATATTGGTGAGATTAGGGCGGAGGAATGGCTGAAATTGTTGGACAAACTTAGCGGACGCTATGGTTATGAATATCTGGTGCTGGATTTATCCGATCAGGTCCAGGGATTGCCGGATATATTACGCAATTGCGAATGCGTATATACAATTACAAAGACCGATATAATTGCACAAGCCAAAACAGAACAATACGAGAAGCTGCTTCAATCGATTTCTTACAGTGATGTATTGGAGAAAACAAAAAAGTTGGAATTACCTTTGTTCCATGGGATGAATCAGAACATTGACAAACTACTGTATACAGATTTGGCAGAGCATGTGCGCAAAACGGTAAGAGAGGATTTTTCAAATATAGCAGAGAAATAGCCAAGGTGATGGACAATGATACAGAAAGATATCCTAAAACAACGAGTAATGGAACAAATTGATTTTACACGAGAAATTACAGATGACGAAGTTCGAGAAATGATACATCTGATACTTGCGGATGAAAGTCGGAGAGAATACCTAAGTCTCGCGGATAGAGAGCGGACAGCGAAGGAATTGTTTGATTCCATACGAAAACTTGATTTACTGCAAGAACTGATTGAAGATCCGGAAATTACGGAAATCATGATTAACGGTACAGACAGTATTTTTATCGAAAAGAAGGGACGCCTGTACTTGTGGGACAGAGTATTTGACAATCGTGAGAAACTCGAAGATATCGTGCAACAGATTGTATCCGGTTGTAATCGTGTCATCAATGAGAGTACGCCGATTGTGGATGCACGATTGGAGGACGGTTCCCGTGTCAATGTGGTTCTTGCACCGATTTCAATTAACGGTCCGACAATTACCATTCGCCGTTTTTCGGATCAAATAATCACTATGGAGAAGTTGGTTCAGATGGGAAGTATTACCCAAGAAGCGGCAGATTTCCTAAAGAATGCTGTCAAAGCCGGGTATAACATCTTGATTTCGGGCGGGACCGGTAGCGGTAAGACAACGTTTCTCAATGCGCTTGCCGGATTTATTCCGATCGAAGAGCGTGTGATTACAATAGAGGACAGCGCAGAACTTCAAATCAGAGGGATTAAGAATTTGGTTAGTTTGGAGACAAGAAATGCCAATGTGGAAGGGTGTCGTGAGATTACCATACGCGATTTGATTCATACCGCACTTCGTATGCGTCCGGACAGAATCATTATCGGTGAGGTCAGAGGCGGTGAGGCCATTGACATGTTACAGGCGCTCAATACCGGTCATGACGGAAGTTTGACAACGGCACATGCCAACAGTGCAAAGGATATGATTTCTCGTCTTGAAACAATGACACTGATGGGGATGGATTTGCCATTACAGGCAATTCGTGCGCAAATTGCCTCAGGTATTGATATCATCGTACAGTTGGGAAGATTGCGTGATAAAAGCAGACGAGTTACGGAAATCAGTGAGATTTACGGAATGAGAGACGGAGAGGTGCAGACAGGAACACTGTATACTTTTCAAGAAACCGGAAAGGAGTGTAACAATACGATATGCGGGCAATTGGTTTATCAACAAGCGTTAAGAAACACACACAAACTCGAAGCGGCAGGTATTTGTTGAATTTGCAGAGCTGGAAGTTTCCTATGGAAGGACTGTTATTGACGGCATTTCTTGCATATTTCTTCTACCGTTCCGTATGGGCGTTTCCGTTCCTGCTGCCGTTGATGATACCGTATGTTCGAATGCGAAGGCGTGATGAAATGGAGAGACAGAAATGGGAACTGGGATTGCAATTTAAAGAAGCAATCGGATTTGTAGCGGCAAATTTGCAGGCGGGATATTCCATAGAGAATGCTTTTCGTGAGACTTATACCGAAATATGTGCAATGTTCGGTAAAGATTCTGCCATTGCACAAGAATGGTTTCTGATTGTAAGCGGATTTAAGAACAATCGTACTTTAGAAGAATTGCTGACGGAATTTGCCAGGCGAAGTGAGGTCAGGGACATTCGTGACTTTGCGGAAGTATTCTGTATGGCCAAACGAAACGGCGGAGATTTCACGGCAATGATTGCCGCCTGTGCAGACGGTATCAACGGGAAAACGGATGCACAAAGGGAAATCAGAATTGCCGTTGCAGAGAAGAAATTTGAATATAAAATCATGTGTGCGGTCCCATTTGCAATTATTTCTTACATCGGTTTTACATCACCGGGATTCTTTGATTCGTTGTATTACAATCTGTTCGGAGTTACGGTCATGTCGGTTTGCTTGGCAGTGTACTTGTTTGCGGTATGGGTCGGAAAGAGAATTACGGACATACGTCTACTGTAAGGATCCATGTACTGTACAAACGTTTATGGTAAAGGGGAGGTAGTGAAATGATATTTGCCGGAATCATCGGTATCGTGCTCGTTTTGCTGGTATTACTGATGTTTTGTAACGAACCGTGTGTACATACCCAAAAAGACAGTGCTATTCTACTGCCGTTTCGACGGGCAGCAGCGGGAATCTATCGCTTGACATTGCGTGATAATGATTTCTCCAAAGCATTGTTTATCAAATTGCTTCCGGAACGAAATCCTTCGGAAGAAGCAAAAAAGTATACCATTGGGAAACTGTCTCAGACATTGTTGTTAATTTTGTTGGGAAGTATGGTTATAATCGGTGCCGAATGGCTTGGACTTAAGGACGGATTGTTATACGAGAATCAACGGATCCAGCGTCCCGATTATAAGGAAGATGAGATGAAGACCGTATTGATTGCAAAAACAACGTCAGGCAGAGAACAGTTGCCGCTGACAATCTATGCACAGCAATATGATGAAGCTACCTTTTGCGAATTATCAAAGACTCATTTACAAACCATTGTTACGGATGTCCTCGGTGAGAATACAGAAACAGGCTACATTTGTAAGGATTTAAATTTTACAGACGTTACATTTCCGGAAGCATATCCTTTTGATGTTGATGTCTCCTGCGATAACCGAACACTGATCACAGAAGACGGAGCGTTGACAGAAGAAATAACTACAGAAGGAAATGAAATGAATATTGTCATCGAAATCAGTTACGGTGATTATTCTTATGAAGAGCGTATTCCGATTGTGGTGTATCCCAAAATCTTGACCGAAAATGAGACATTTGTAAAGAAACTCACGGAGGCTGTAAACCGGGCAGAGGACAGTAGTCGTCAGGAAGAACAATTTCATCTGCCTGTAACCATAGATGAACAGGAGATTACCTGGGAGGAACAAAAGAGCGGAAAGACTTTACTTCCGGGTGTGCTCATTATCATTGCAGGAGTTGCAAATTTTGTATTGCGAAATGCGGATATTAAGAAACGGATCAAAAAAAGAGAAACGGAACTAAAAGAAGATTATGCGCTCATTGTGAGTAAACTCGGAATTTTTCTCGGTGCAGGAATTCCCGTAAAAGAGGCTTTTCGTAAAATTGTCTTTGACTATGAGGCAGAGAATACAGTAAGAAGGGCTGCATATGAGGAGATGTCAATGGCGGTGCGGGAGATGGAAAGCGGTGTTGCCGAAGTCAGAGCATATGAGAATTTCGGAAAGCGTTGCGGAAACAAGGAGTATGTAAAATTCGGGATGCTTTTGTCGTCACATTGTAAGAAGGGTAATGCCGGTATGCTTTCGGAGTTGCAAAAAGAAGGTGAACGGGCATGGGAGGAAAACAAGGCAGACGCACGCAGAAAAGGTGAGGAAGCAGGTACGAAACTTCTGTTCCCAATGTTATTATTCCTGCTCATTGTCATGATTGTGATTATGATTCCTGCATTTTCATCTTTCTCGCTGTAGGAGTCATTTGTAGCAATAATCTTAAAAGAAGGGAGGAAAATCTATGAATCAATTAAAACGTTTTGTTACGGAAGAAGATGGTTTGGGCACGGTTGAAATTATCTTAATTTTGGTTGTTTTGGTGGGGTTGGTTTTGATTTTTAAGGATGAAATGCTTGATATTGTTGAGAACATATTTGATAAGATCAATAAGAAAATCAAAAAATTCTAGGAAGAGGTTCTATGAAAAAAGGACAGATTACAGTCTTTTTATCTTTGGTGCTCACAGTCTTGATTTCAATGGTTCTTACCGTAGTGGAAGGAGCTCGGAGTACGGCGATGCAGTTGGTGGCGGATTGCGCTGCAGACATGGCAATACAGTCGGTTTTTGCAGAATATCACCGCGAATTGTATAACCAATACGACATACTGTTTATTGATTGCGCCTATGGAATGCAAACGGGCTCCTTTCATAACACGGAAGCACATATGTGTGATTATCTGATGTACAATTTACAACCCAGAAAAGGCATTGACAGAATCGGGTACAGTGATTGGTTTGATTTATCGTTAAGTCAGCTGCAGATTACGGAGGCGGAACTGGCATCGGATTATTTCGGGTTTGCCGTAAAAGAACAGGCGGTTTCCTATATGCGTGATAAAATCGGACTTGAAGCAATTGAGGATATTGCAGACTTGATAGAGGCGACAGAAACTTACAAATTAAATGAAAGAGACATCGGGAGCGAGTTGGAAAGTTATAGGGCGGAAATCAGTGAAAAATCCGGCGGTAAGACACTTGCCGATACCATTTGGAAGGAAACCAAACTTTATAAGGAGTTTGATAAACCGATGGCGGCAATTGAGTTGGAAATTATGCAGTTTATGTTTCAAAATGATAAAGAATTATCCACGCAAATGATTGATCTTCGAAATTACACGTCGTTTCGTGATGACAATAACGGAGTAGGATATCCGCCAACATTTGAAGCGGAAGATGTTTTAGATGGAATTTGGTTCGGCGAGTATATCATGGAAAAGTGCGGAAACTACTGCTCCAATACGGACAAGATGCACTTGAAATATCAAACTGAATATATCTTAACCGGTGGGTTTGCCGATGATATGAATTTAAGAATGGTAGTTGTAGCTATTTTATACTTACGATGTGCCGCCAATATGCTTACTATTTCGAGCGACCAAGAGAAAGTTCAAGAAGCGGGTGTTTTAGGAACAGTGCTTTCTTCTCTGCTTTGCATTCCGGAGGCAGAAAAGGCGGTTACCCAGTGTATCCTGTGTTTGTGGGCCATCGGTGAAAGTGTTTGCGATTTGAAGGAAATCACAACCGGTGGGCGTGTACCGCTGGTGAAGGGCAAAGACGATTGGAAATTAAGTCTTTCCGGATTGGCAGGAAACATTACAGAAATTGGTGCAGATGAAGATGCGATAAAAGGTGATCTTCCCGCCGGTGATGTTTTGTCAAAGGGTTTGTCTTATGAAGACTATCTGCGAATTTTCTTAGGAATGATACCGCTACCGTTAAAAGTCAGTCGCTGCATGGATATTATGGAAATGGATATCCGAAAAACCGAAGGAAATCAGTTTTTTAGATTAGATCAGTGTATGGATGCAATTTCGGTTAGAATCATGATTCAAAGCAGTTATGAACAGTGTTTTTTATTAGAGCGAAAGTATGGGTATTGGTAGATGAATGTAAAACGAGAGAATACGCCTTTTTTTCGGGGCATTCTGTTAACTAACATAGTTAAGTCTCTCTCTCTGGGAATTCTCCGTTTGGGTTATTTTTTAAAGCAAAGTCTTATGTTCCTGAAAGAAAGGTGTATCCTCTCGTTTTACATTTGAAGAAGTTGGAGAAAGTTATGCAACAAAAGGTAACAAGACATTTAAAAGCAAGTATGACAGTTGAGGCGGCAATGGTACTTCCGATTTTTCTGATTATTGTCATAAATTTGCTGTCGCTCGTCGATATGCTTGGCTTATATGCAGCAATGGAGGCATCTTTGCATCAGACAGGACGCGAGATGGCAATTAATATGCATGCATATGATTTACTCAAAGATAAGACAAATATCAGTGATGAAAATGGGGACATTTTGGAACTCGGATTCAGAGAAGGTTATGCGCGCGCTGCTTTCTTGACGCATTATAGCAAGGAAAATGCTTACGAAGCATTATTGACAGACGGTAAAGCAGGCATTACTTTTTATCGCTCGGATATTATGAATGCAGACGATATTATCGATTTGGCGATTACATATCGCGTTACGCCGTATCTCAATTTGTTTGGCATCGGAAACAGTGTGTTTCTGAACAGATGTCGCATACGTGCATGGACGGGATATGACGTGACGTCCGCTGTCGAACAAGATTCTGTCTGCTGGGTATATATAACAGAAAATAATTCAGTTTATCACACTTCGGCTGAGTGTACGCATCTTGATCTGACAATAAAAATCATCAATGACGATGAATTATTGGATGCAAGGAATGCCGATGGTTCTAAATACAAACCGTGTGCCTTTTGTGCTGAGAATAACAAGGCGGAAGGGTTTATCTATATTTCCGAGGAAGGTGATCACTATCACTATGATCGCGGTTGCAGCGGATTAAAACGAACGGTAACGTGTATTAATTTAGCAGAAATCGGCAATCTGCCTTGTTGTCAAAGGTGTATGGAGAACGGAGGAACCAAATGAATATCGTAAACACTGTTTTTATGGGAATGATGTTGTTTGGGGAGAGCATATATGACATAAAGTACAAGAAAATACCAAATTGGTTTCTGCTGGTGTTTGGCTTGGGAGTTGCCATGATATTTCTTCTTGCAAAAAGGAATGTAAACCTTAATTGTATTATGGGTGTCGGAGTAGGAATCTTTCTTTTGATAATTGGGAAATTGACCGAAGAAGCCATCGGTTACGGTGATG
Source organism: uncultured Lachnospiraceae bacterium (assembly GCA_964389005.1). Lineage (GTDB taxonomy): Bacteria > Bacillota > Clostridia > Lachnospirales > Lachnospiraceae > CAYMCV01. Next base: position 20,761 of record CAYMCV010000013.1, read on the forward strand.
CGTGGACACTTGCTATTACAGGCTTCGGACTCGGTTTACATGACAATCTGTCCGTTATGCTTGTCGCTGTCGGCGCGGCAGCAGGAATATCGTTATTTTTGTTGATGTTTCACAGAGCACACAAGAAGACCAAGTTACCGTTTATACCGTTTCTGTTTGTCGGCTATTTGGTAATCTGTGTCGCGAAAGGAGTCGGATGAAAGAGTATAGAGTGCGAGGGTGTAATGCTTCGTATACCGTCGAAGCGGCGTTGATTTTTCCGTTGATTTTGATGCTTGTTATTTTTTTTATCTATTTGACGGGTTTTTTGTATAATCGAGCAATGCTGATGGAATATGCGTATATGGCAGCAATGGAGGGCGCGAATTTTCCTGAGAAATCAAACGAAGAAATACGAGAAATTGCCGAGAAAAAAGCGCAATCTTTGTTGGATAATCAATTATTGTTTACAAAAAGTACAGAGATTACGACATCTGTAAATTACAATTCGGTTACGGTTGCATATGATGTCGAGATGGATGTTCCGACGGTTTTTTTGGCGGAGGGGTTTATAAGAGAGGATTATTTTCAAATTCACGTTTCGCAGAGTACCGCACGAAGACGCCAGGTTATGTTTTTGCGCATGTGTAAGAAGCTTGCGGGATTGACTGAAATTGCGGGTGATTATGATGATACCCAAGAAGACAATGCGGAAATCCAAGAAGACATACCGGAGGATGAATTTTAGCGAATGGAGAAAGGCATGGATGTTAGATATAAAAGAGATTACAATCATAATTATCTTGTGACAAAAGGTTGTTCGGAGAATAATTATCAAAGCAGAATCTTGCTTGAAAATGATATACCGGGACTATTACACGTCAGCTCACGCGTGATTGACGGAGAGGAAGAATATTACTACGAAATAAGTTCGAAACAGACATTGACGCGTGTCTATGAGAGACGTGAAATGCAGTATCAGGATATACGTCAACTGCTGAGGAGTATGGCAGATATCTATTGCGTTTTACAGGAGTACCTTTTGGATGCGGCATTTCTGTTGTTGACACCGGAACATATCTATATCAATATGGAAACGAATTGTGCAGAATTGGTTTTTTATCCGCAGAAAGAAGTTATGGAAGCACAACCATTAACGCAAGTTGCGGAGTTCATACTAAATCGTGTCGACCATGAAGATAAGCGAGCGGTTACCCTGTCATATCAATTCTTTAAATTATGTAAAGAAGATAATTTTGTGTTTCATACCATTATACGTTTTATGGAAGATACAGAAGCAGCAAGTTTATCCGGCAATACGTCAGAGATAGAAACAGAGGTGGTGGTATCCGAGGAGCAGATGCCGGAACCGACTGTTACTATAATTGATGACAGACAATCGCCGTCAATGGATCTATTACATAAAACACCGCGGAAAACGCTTATCGTTGCGATTACGATTCTTGTAATTTCCATTATCGGAAAGATTTGTTTCGGATATTCCTCTGTCATTATAGCAATTGCAGTTGCAATTGTCGGTATCATTGGGATTACTTATTTCTTATCCGGCAGGCAGACGAAAGGGACACAAACAACGAATATTTCGAAGGAAACGATGCAATACACTTATCCGGTCGATATAACAAAGCAAGAACCTTCTGTATATGAAGAGACATTACAAGAAATGGATTGTGGCACAGTTTTGTTTTCTGCAGAATCCGTAGGAAGTGAAAGAAGACGTTTAAAACCAACCAATGGAACAAAATGCACAGAAATTGATTTGTATATGCTTCCTGTAATTATTGGAAAATTGGAAGGATCGGTTGACTTTGTACTCGAAGATGCTTCTGTCAGTCGTTTGCATGCACGTTTTTTTGAAGAGGACGGAAAAGTTCATTTGGAGGACTTGAATTCTCTAAACGGTACATTTAAGAACGATTTTCGACTACAGGCATATGAAACGGTTATGCCGGAACCCGGAGATGAAATCAAATTCGGAAACAGTACATTTATCTACACCTGACGTTCATACTGCCGTTTTATGTCTACGCTCTTATACTGCAATCGCAGTATTCTTCGGACTTTTGAACGTAATATGTGAATTTAATGTGTTGGGGGCTTGGAAAATGTATCGAATTGATATAAAATAAAGACAAATTCAAAATGGGGATGCGTATGAGGAATCAACTTGCGGCATATATGTTGAAAACAGGATTTGCGGTACTTCCTTCGAATCTGTCGGAGTTCTTTATTTTTATCAAGCGGGAATACAGTTTCGTCAATGTGATCCAGGTTATGGAGATTCCAAAAGACAGTAATTTTACACGGGAAGCGTTTGTATCGGTGCGGGATACCGCCAAGCAACTTCTTGAGGAGAAGGGGCTGAAGGATATGCATGTGTTGTCTTTGCTGTTGTGTGAAGACTATGTGCTTGCAAGTGATGCATGCGCAGACGACCGCTTCAGCTGGGTAGTGGATACAACCAATCATCGTTTATATATTGATGAGACCAAAGCAGAAGACTACTACGGATTACGGAAGAGTTTGGAAACGTTCTTAGAGACACCGGATGCATTTGGTAGTATTGAAGTCGGAGAAGACGGTTTCGTACGGATTTCCGGTGTGGAACAGGAAGCGGAGGGGGAAGCACCAACGGAGACAAAGGTCGTCGAGAAATATCATGTCCCGCCGATGGTCGTCTTTCTGATGGGATTGAATGTACTTGTCTTTATCATTTGTACTTTTATGGGAAACCAACTGTATTTGTTTGGCGAATTAAGTCCGACGGAGGTGTTTCTTCACGGTGAATGGTATCGACTGATGACTTCCCTATTTTTACATGTGGATATTTCGCACATTTTCAGCAATCTGTTGATGTTCTACCTTTTGGGTGAATTATTGGAACGGGAAGTTGGCAAAGCAGGTTTGTTGTTTCTATATTTGGGCTCGGGCGTAGCCGGCGGTTTATGTTCCTTGGCGTGCAGTTACAGAACAGGGAATACCGTATCATCTGTCGGCGCCAGCGGTGCGATTTTTGGAATTATTGGGGCATTGCTCTGGTTGGTCATCATTCGTCGCGGGAAAGTGGCGTATCTGACGACCGGAAAGATATTGTTGTTGATTGCATTCATTATGTATATAGGTTTTATCAGTGCGGGTGTTGACAACGCCGCACATGTTGGTGGCTTATTATCCGGTTTCATTCTTGCGATTCCCACCTGTGGTTTGGTAGGTCTTTGGAAGAAACGTAAATGTATGCGGGAGGAAAAGAAACATGAAGATTAACATCTATTATGGCGGTCGCGGACTCATCGGTGACCCGACACTTTTTGTCATTCATGAGATGCAGAAGGTGTTTGAAGAGTTGAATGTTACAACGACGAGATATGATCTTTATGAAATGAAGAACAGTATTACGACGTTACCGCAGACACTTAAAGACGCAGACGGTGTGATTCTGGCTTCGACTGTCGAGTGGTACGGAATCGGCGGATATATGCAACAATTTTTAGATGCGTGTTGGCTGTATGGCGATAAAGAGCGGATATCACAGATATATATGTGCCCTGTAGTTATGAGTACCACGTACGGAGAGCGTGAAGGTAAACTCAATCTGTCCGTTGCATGGGAAATATTGGGTGGATTGCCTTGCAGCGGAATTTGTGGATATATTCCCGAGATTTCAGAATTGGAATGCAAAAAGGATTACATTAATATCATCGATAAAAAAGCAGAGAATATGTATCGGACAATCAATCAACGCTTATCTAGTTTTCCGGCAAGCAATCAAGCTGTGAAACAGAAGGTATCATTTACGCAGAACGTTGATTTGACACCGCAGGAGACCGAGCAATTATCCGTATATGCATCAGATGAAGATTTTGTACAGCGACAGAAAGAAGATATTCGTGAACTGACGGATATGTTTCGCGATATGATGGTTCATCAGGATTCGGATGAAAACGAGAAGTACCCGCAGATTTTTCGGGAACATTTTAAACCACAAGCCGGTTTTCATGCGGTATATCGGATGGGAATCGAGGGATATCGTAGGGATTTAATTATTCGTATCGATAATGCAGAGGCAGAGGTTACATACGGCAATTCCGAATATGCGGATGTTGATATTCGAACCACAGCGGATATATTGGATCGTATAATATCCGCAGATACGACATTTCAAAGGTCATTTATGGCAGGAGAGATGAAAATTAAGGGTGATTTCAAGATACTTCGAATGTTGGATCAGTTATTCATATTTGCATGATACAAGCGTAGTAAATTATACGAGCTCATGCTTACAAGAAACACTTAATGAATGACCAAAGTTATATGATAGCGTAATCATTCGTAACAGTATCTTACTATCAATTATTTTGTTGCAGAAAGGCGGAAAGGAAATGAAGAAAGAGGACTGTATTTTTTGTAAATTGGCGAATGGAGAGATTCCGACCAATTCGATTTACGAGGATGATATGTTCCGGGTGATTCTGGACTTGAGTCCGGCGACGAAGGGACATGCATTGATTCTACCGAAAGAGCACTACGCGAACATTTATGAGATTCCGGAGGATATTGCCGGGGAAGCTATGAAACTGGCCAAGAAACTTGCGATATCGATGACGAAGAAGCTGAATTGTTGTGGCTTCAACTTGGTACAGAATAACGGAACATATGCCGGACAGACGGTAATGCATTTTCACATACACTTAATTCCGCGGTATGAGGAGGACGGACAGAATCTGTTGTGGAATCCCATGCATCCGACCGATACAGAGTTACAGTCAATCAAGGAATACCTACAAGAAGGGGAATGATGATGAATAAGGAAGAATCAAAAGAAGCATTACAGACTGACAGTAATCAGGCAGTCAACGAGAAAGCTTTGACGTGGGAAGATATACGTGAGAAGTGCAAAAAAAGAGATATGCTGTGGAAAGGTGTTTGGATTCTGATTATGGTCGCAGCATTGGTATATCTGTATCTCGTATTTGCGAAGAATATACTGAGTGATGGGTATGTGGGCAGAATTGTTGTATCATCAATCATCATTGTAGTCGTATTCTTCTGGGTCTATGTGATGCCGTATATCCTTGGAACAGAACGGCTTTACAGAGAGTATGCAAAGGCATTCAAGACAGATGTAATCGAACCTGTTTTTAAAGATGCGTTTGCAGAGGCGACATATCGCGGTTTCGATAAGTCGCAGTTGCGTGAAATCAAAGACTCGGGTCTTTTAAAGAAAGCACGCTCCGCAGTGGCAACTGACAGTGTACGCGGTAGTTATGACAAAGTGGATTTTGTTCGGTACGACATTGAGTTAAGCACAAAGGAACGAAAAAGTGCCAGAATCGAGAGCGTATGGATTACCTGTGATATTAAGACCAAGATTAAGGAAGAAATGCAGATTATTTGCGAGGACTTCAAGATTGGCAAAAACGCATATCCGCAACCGGAAGGTTTCTTTAAGATGCAGACGGAAGATGAGGATTTTGACAACAAATTCAGTGTTTACGTTAAGGGAGATAAGAATAAGAAGGATATATTGGATTCTTCCTTTAGAAGACATTTAACGAAATTGGAGAAGAAGAATCCGTTTATGATCGGTTTTGAGAAAAACCAAGTTCACGTAGTCATTAAGCGAAAAAAAGACAGTTTGGAAGTGCCTCTGTACGGAAGAGTAAACCAAAAGAAGTATCAAGATGAGGCGCAGGACGAAGTGGATGTTGTAAAAGAAATCATTAAGCTTTTGAAAGAAATAGCGTAAAATGAAGGAGTGGCCGCAAGGCCACTCCTTTCATATTATTTCTTCTTTTTTTCATTGGATACTGCGTCTTCAATGAGGGAGACGATTCGATGAATGGAATCACCTTGTTTACTCTGCGCCATCATATCAATGTATCGCTTACGGTTGAAGTACAATTCGTGTATTTTCTCCGTTAATGTCGTCTCATCTAAGTCGTCTTCATCCAAAACCAAACTGAAGCCCTGCGCTTCAAAGGACTTTGCATTCAATATCTGGTCACCGCGACTGCTCTTGGCAGGCAACGGAATGAGCAGATTAGGTTTCTTCAATGCAAGCAGTTCACAAATGGCATTGGCACCGGCACGAGATATAACGATATCCGTCATCGCCAAAACATCTTTTAATTCACTTTTTAGATATTCAAATTGCATATATCCCGGGAGATTCAGTAAAAGGTTATCGACTTTCTCGGTACCGCAGATGTGGATAATCTGGAAATCTTCCAATAACTTCGGTAAGGCATCACGAACCGCTTTGTTGATTGCAACGGAACCGGAACTTCCGCCGATAACCAGAATTACGGGTGTGTTGGCATTAAACTTACACATATCTAATGCAGAAATCGGATTACCGTTCAATAATTCCTCGCGAATGGGAGAGCCGGTCAAAACCGCTTTCTCCGGAGGTAATTGTTGGAAGGTCTCAGGAAAATTGCAACAAACTTTTGTTGCCACGGGAATACAAAGTTTATTTGCCAGTCCCGGAGTCATATCCGACTCATGTATGATACAGGGTATTTTGAGCGATGCCGCTGCTCTGACAACGGGAACCGAAACAAATCCTCCTTTGGAAAAAACAACATCCGGTTTGAGTTCTTTAAGTATTTTACGTGCCTGCGAATATCCTTTCATGACGCGAAAAGGATCCGAGACATTCTTGAGGTCAAAATATCGACGAAACTTCCCTGTGGCAACACCATAATACGGGATATCAAAATCGGAAATGAGTTTCTTCTCAATACCGTTTATGGAACCGATGTAGGAAATCTCATAATCAAGGTCGCGCAGAGAAGGTAGCAGCGCAATATTTGGTGTAACATGTCCGGCAGTTCCGCCGCCGGTAAGAACGATACGTTTCATATAAACCTCCGTGTCGGCATCGAAATTACATCATTGACGCCTGTATAATTACTTTCACTAAACCTGCGTCTATTTCGCGCTCATCTGTTTCAGTGCAATTGCCAGCTGGTCCGGACAAGACGTGGATTTAAATCCGCAGCGAATTCCAGATAATTTATCAATGGCTTCCTGTACCGGCATACCTTTCACAAGGGCACAGATACCCTGCGCATTCCCGTTACAGCCACCGTAAAAACGAACACTTTCAATAACTCCGTTATTAAGTTCAATATCTATGGCGTTTGAACAGACACCCTTCGGCGTATATCTCATATGTAACCTCCTGTGTTCGCACTGATTCATCCAAATCATTAAAAGTATAACCCGATTGATAAAAAAAGAATATGTAAATTTTTCACGTAAAATGTATTATATCAGAAAAAAAGTGCAGTTTCTACTGTTTCCATGAAAAACTATGGCGAATTCTGTAAATCAATTTTGTCATTCAATATATTGAAGACAAGTTGGATTTCCTCTATAATTTTTGGTGTATGAAAATTGTATCATTAACCGTCGAAAGAAATTCTGTAAGGAGGATAGTATGGAGTTTTTTCAAACAGATTTTATTACAAATGTAACCATTTTTCTTATGACGCTGAGTGTTGTGGCACAGATTATTATAGGGGTTCTGTTTCAAAGTATGATATTAGAAACGGATAATATGACCGCAACCGAAAACAAATTGCTAAAACAATGTAAGTTAAAATTTGCAAATTGCTATCAGATGAATGATGGTATGACTAACGTAAGCGCATTTGTCGACAAATTCATTAACCGTATCAAAATCGGTTGCTTTACGTTCAGCGGACTTTCCGCCTTGTCGGGGCAAATGGTTTTGTTGGCAGTATTCATTGCCGGAATCGGAATTTATCGTAAAATTGTTTCCGGTGCCGGAATTATGGATTTGCTTCCGTACTATATCGTAAGTTTGTTTGGCTTATATGTTTATTTTAGCGTTACTTCCCTTGTGGATGCCCGTGCCAAGCGCACCACACTGAAGACAAACATCGTTGATTATTTGGAGAATCACATGGTCAATCGATTACAAGTATTGCCAAAGGATGCGGTGCTAAAAGAGTTCCCCATTCAGGAAAATGTCGAGAGAAGTCGCAAACGGAAATTCGGTGGCAAAGAACAAATAGAACTGGAGCAGTTACTACAGGAATTTTTATCTTGATTTGTCTTGAAATGGAAAGGCTTTTTTGCTACACTAAACCGTGACGGAAAGAACCTGACATTTTTAGAATAGATTGAGAAGAAGAAAAGGAGTTTACCATGAGTACAAAAGTAACGTTTGACTATGCAAAAGCCTCTGATTTTATCAGTGGCAATGAAGTGGATTTAATGCAAAAAATCACCTTGGACGCCAAGGAACTTCTGGTTTCCAAGCAAGGTGCCGGAAATGATTTCTTGGGATGGATTGATTTACCGGTTAATTATGACAAAGAAGAGTTTGCCAGAATTAAGAAAGCGGCTGCAAAGATTCAGAGTGATTCCGAGGTCCTTCTGGTAATCGGTATCGGCGGTTCATATTTGGGCGCACGAGCAGCGATTGAGTTTTTGAGACATAGTTTTTACAACATCATTGATAAAAGTATCCGTAAAACACCGGAAATTTATTTTGTAGGTAATTCTATCAGCGCTACATACTTAAAGCACTTGACAGATGTAATCGGGGACAGAGATTTCTCCATCAATATGATTTCCAAATCGGGAACTACGACGGAGCCGGCGATTGCATTCCGTGTGCTGAAGAAGATGGCGGAAGAGAAGTATGGCAAAGCGGAAGCGGCCAAGAGAATCTATGCAACAACAGATAAAGCACGTGGATCGTTAAAGGGACTGGCAACAGAAGAGGGATACGAGACGTTTGCAGTGCCCGATGATGTCGGAGGACGTTTTTCCGTATTGACGGCTGTTGGTTTACTTCCCATCGCTGTCAGCGGTGCGGACATTGACCTTCTGATGCAGGGTGCGGCAAGCGGCCGTGAACTGGCATTAAACAATGCATTTGAAGAAAACGATGCGCTTCAATATGCGGCAGTTCGTAATATCTTGTTACGTAAAGGGAAACAGATTGAAATACTTGCCAATTATGAACCGAATGTACACTTTGTTTCCGAGTGGTGGAAGCAACTCTACGGTGAGAGCGAAGGAAAGGATCAGAAGGGCATTTTCCCTGCAAGCGTTGATTTAACCACAGATCTTCATTCCATGGGACAGTTCATTCAGGACGGATCCAGAAATATTTTTGAGACGGTTATCAACATAGAGACTTCTCGTGAAGAAATTCTGATTGAAGAAGAACCGGTAGATCTTGACGGTTTGAATTACTTAACCGGAAAAGATATGGATTTCGTGAATAAGAGTGCAATGAACGGAACGATTCTGGCGCATACGGACGGACAGGTTCCCAACCTGATGATTTCCGTTCCGGAGGTGAATGAATTTTATCTTGGTCAATTGTTCTACTTCTTTGAGTTTGCATGTGGTGCCAGCGGGTACATTTTGGGCGTGAACCCGTTCAATCAACCGGGTGTGGAGAGTTACAAGAAGAATATGTTTGCTCTTTTGGGTAAGCCGGGATACGAAGCACAAAGAGAAGCATTGTTGAAGCGTTTACAGTAGTATTAATAGTAAAGGAGTTCTGTCAGAAACAGAACTCCTTTTTTGATGCAATATGTGCAAAATGGGTATATAAGCAAATTATTGGGCGGAAAACGTATCGATTGCCTGTTCAAGCGTCAATCCGTGATAATCTTGCGCGTTCAGTAATCGTCCTGATTTGTGATCATCCAAGAAAACGCCGAGTACAATGCCCGGAAGTACACTTCCCGGTGCATTTGGTGCATTCGGTCCACCCAAATCTGTTCGGCACCAACCGGGGTCGACTAGATTAAGCATGACATCGGTTCCGTCGATTTTGGATGCAAGGTCGATGGTGATTTTATCGAGTGCGGCTTTGCTGGCGGAGTACCCCGCCTGTTCCGGTTCCAACCGGATTCCGCTGGTGGTATTTACGATTCTTCCGAAGCCCTTTGCAATCATTTTGGGTAAAAAATGATAACAAATCATTGCCGGGGCAATGGTATTGACCATAAAACTCTCGGTATAGTCAGAAACAGGTGTTTGATAATAACTCTCTCGATAGGCAATTTGCATGCCGGCGTTATTCAGTACAATTTCAATCGGAGTATTACGTCGTTCGATTTCGGTAAGCATCGCCTGTACGCTTGCCGGGTCGGATAACTCTGCCTCCACAGCGTATGCATCAACACCATACTCTTTCAATTCTGTAAGCAAAGTCTCTGTATGCGACAATTGTCTGCTGTGAACAACAATATTACATCCGTAACAAGCTAAAAATTTGGCGGACAAATACCCGATACCGCGTGCGGCACCCGTAACGAGTGCCCATTTTCCTTTTATCAAAACCATGAAATGCTCCTCCTTATCACTATGCATTACCGAGAATCGTGTTCTTGGCAGCTTCAAGTGTATCAATGACGCGATCACACCAAGCGTCAAATTCCGGATCCGGAACTTGATACTCGGGATGACTTAAGACAAATTTAAGCGTATCCCGAATGCCCTGTTCAAAACGAACCGAGGGGTTAAAATCGGGCACAACACTTTTTAACTTACGATTGTCAAACACGACCGAGTTGGACTTGTCACCAAGAAGACTTCCGAAATAATCGTAATTGCTGACTGCGGCAAGAAAATCCGAAGCCACGTAGTATGGGCGAAATTCGACATTCAAGCAATCGGCGATAGTGCGGTAAATATGATTCCAAGTCATGGTTTCATCGCAGGTAATCTGGAACGATTCGCCGATTGCGTGCGGATTCCCAATCAATCCGATGAAGCCCTTAGCGAAATCGCTGTTGTGCGTCATCGTCCATAGAGAGGAGCCGTCGCCATGGATAATGACGGGCTTTCCTTCCAGCATACGCTTGATGACCTGAAAACTTCCCTTGGAACCGTGAACGCCGAGCGGTACGCTGCGTTCGTCATAGGTGTGACTCGGTCTTACAATTGTCACAGGAAAACCGCACTTACGATAGAGATGCATCAAATACTCTTCACAAGCGATTTTCTCTTGGGAATAGGTCCAAAAAGGATTGGAAAGTGTAGTTCCTTCCGTGATTACGTAATTCGCGGGTGGTTTTAGATATGCCGACGCGGAACTGATATAAATAAATTGCTTGGTTTTACCGGCAAAAAGTCTGTAATCGCGCTCCAACTGTGCCGGTACAAAACCGATAAAATCGCAAACACAGTCAAAACTCATGTGCGAAAGCTTCTCGCTGACATCTTCCTCGTTTTGCACATCCGCATGAATGGTTCTGACGCCTGCCGGCAAAATGGAATCACGGTTACCGCGATTCAAGATGTAAAGTTCGTGTTCACTGTTCGCCAATTGGCGCGTAATTGCCATACTGATGGTGCCCGTACCACCGATAAAAAGTATTTTCATATGAATTCTCCTCCCAACACAAATCCGTTTCACGCATCCAACAAAGGGACTGCGAAAGTCTGTACTATTTTTATTATAGTATCCGATGCATGCTTGTGATATAATAAAAATATGTAAAAATTGTACAAATCTCTTAAACGACAACCGCACATACGATTGTAAATGTCGATAAAAGGAGAAAGCGATGGATTTATTTGAAAGAAGCGATACGCTAAATACACCGATTGAGTGCTTTTGGTACGATGCCGCGCAGGAAGTTTTTCCGGTGAGGCCACATTGGCACTATTTTGTAGAAATCATTTATATGGTGGAGGGTGTCGCACGCATTGGTGTCGATGATGTAAATTATCTCTTGGAGGAGGGCGATATGATTGTCTTCCATCCGAAGGTACGACATTCCGTTTATCGTGCGAACCAAATGTTTCCGAAATACATGGTTATTAAATTTGACATCGGTAATTTCAACATGAATTCATCCTATGCACCGAAATTACGAAATTTGTTTCGTTATGCCCAGACCTGTCATATGGATATTTTCTTCCCGAAGGAAGTCGCCGATTACATGGGATGCCAAGAGAAGTTCGACATTTGTCTAAAAGAGACTCAAAATTCTCTTTACGGATACGACATGATTGTTAAAAATCGCATATATGAGTTACTGATTTGCGTGATTCGTCACTGGCTTGACAGTGGGATGTCAATTGCAAGCAATGTGTATGGCGATGATGACGATGTTGACATTGAGAATATTACTGAATACATTGCAGAGACATTGCACGAAGGTCTGCGCGTTCAAGATCTCGCGGAGAAATGCGACATGAGTTATTCGAATTTTGCCAAGCGTTTCAAAGAAATCTACGGAATTGCCTGCAAGGAATATGTGGAGCGATTGCGAGTCTACAAAGTTGAGGAGTATTTGCTTTTTACGGAGTTTGATTTGACATACATCAGTCAGGAAACTGGTTTTGCGGATTGCAGCCATATGATCAAAAGCTACAAAAAATTGCGCGGCATCACGCCGGGACAAGTTCGTATCAAAAGAAGAACGGAATAGGAATGATTTTTGACATTAAAAAAACGCATGCACATCGGCATGCGTTCTTTATTGATTCTAAGTAACTATTTTTCATATTCCCAGTCGGAAGTATCAAAATACCCATCAAAGCCATAGGAAGGTTCTCTATTCATAACAATAAAGGTATAGACTACGAATACAATCGGGATAAAACAACTGATGATGGAAATCAAGAGCGCAGTTTCTTTCGTATCGTAAGTCATAACAAAGTCATAATTCATACGCCACATAATGAGAACCATTGCAATCGATGACAGGATTGAAACACCGTAACTCAACAATGAGAAAAAGAACCCAATAATTGGAATGATACAAAGAAACGCCAGAACTAAACTAACTGCAACAACACCAAAGGCAATTCCAAAATACCACCAGAACGCTTTGGAGCGCTTATCTGTTCGGAAACAGTCAAAAAACAACTTGTATGTACGATGCGGTAAGGTTGAAATAACATATTGCCGGCCATACGGGATGAATGCCAACCATGGCTTCGGATGTCCGGCCTTCTTGGCCATTTGATAAATAGGAATGGAAATAACAACTACCACTGCGAGTCCAATGATAAGACCAATCAATATAGAGAATAGAATTACGCCAATTCCGCCAATTGCCGCGATGGCTGAGTATGCATCGGCGGTTGTGTTGTATGCGGATGAATAAGAACTGGACATTTGTAGTACCTCCTTTTACAATCAACATGTTTTGTGTTATGGGTAAAAAATAAGCACCAACCCCATGGCTCTATCGTCCACAAAACCAGTGCTCACCTGCGCGATCAGGGGCTCGAACCCTGGACACCCTGATTAAGAGTCAGGTGCTCTAC
>CAYMCV010000014.1:0-31878 GCA_964389005.1 uncultured Lachnospiraceae bacterium
ATGATTCCGGAAAGTTTTCTCTACTAATTGTGTCCACTTACTTGACTATAGTTCATGAGCGTAATCATTCACACATATTGACTCACAATAACGATTGATTGTTTTTCTAGCTTTCTCTTCGTCTCTTTCCTTGGCATATAAAAACAGAACAATCAATAATAATAGAATAGTACAGATTACAACTATAAAAAGACCTTTTCTTTTCAAAAGACACCTCTCTTAATATCATGCTTTGCATAAAATAATTACATTTGCATATCAGTTCTGACTACCTAATTAAATCTGCTCCACATAGTAAATAGTTAAAAAGTCCAAAATCGCCATAATCCGAAGAATTAATTTTAACAATTTTATATTCACCATTTCTATCACGTGCAAAATCGATTTTTCCGCTTATAATCCCGCTCTGCTGTGTGGACTCCATATATACGGGAATTTCGAAAGCAATACTCGCCTTTCCTTGTATGTATCCGTATCCGGTGGCATATTCGTAAATTATGTATTCTCCCGCGGTATATCGGATTGTATCCCACCTTTCTTTCATTTCATCCCTGATTGAATAGTAATAAACAGACTGTTGCAAAAAATAAGCATCCTCTGACATAATTTTATCCAATTGTTCAAAGTTCCCTTGATCCAGCGCCATAAAAAAATTCCGGATAGTTCTATCCATTTTTGCTCTTTCCATTTTACAGAATACGACGCCGAAAATAATCAAAATCAATACCGCCACAACAGCAATTACAATTTTATGCTTTCTTTTCACGTACTGTTCCCCCAACTTACCAAAATCTACTCATTATCTTCAACGGCAATCTCACATAAATAGAATTTGATATTCATTCTGGATTCAGTATTTTACCGTTGAGTAACTTCATTGGATTACGGCTATTCCTAATAGAAGCTCTCGTGCAAATATATTCGTTCCCTTCTCTTTTCATTGTAATATTGTACGTGATCTCATATTCCTGATTTGAACTGTTTGTGCCCTTGAATTGAAAAGCAAAATGCATAATTCTTGGATTAATACTTTCGAAACACTCAATATAATCATAGTCTTCTTGATTCATTTCCAATGTTTCTAATTCCTCTTTCACCTGGTTCCTTAGATCGCAATAATATTTCATATTTTGGGGGAAATCTGTATCATCTCGCATATAGTAATCAAATCGCTCAAAATCAGCTTCTATGATACAATCAATAAAATCATCTCTGACTGTTTCCATCTGTTTTTCATAATAATCTATATATAGAGACAGTGATGTTATTGTTACAACAACTACAATAATGATTGTTGAACAAATATGAATGCGCCTTGTCATTGTCTCCCTCCCATATGAACTGTTTCTACTGTATCACTCATCAGAAGACACTCCAAACAATTCTTCTATAAACTCTTGATCAGTACATGTAATCTCAATGACTGATATTTTCGTTTCACCCTTACTTGTGTGAAGTATAACCTGTATGTGTAACTCATTCTTTACATTATTATCTACATCGAAAACTTCAAAGTATGCATCATATGTAACAGCTTGTTGCAGATAATAGTACATACTCCCATGGATACCATCAAGCCCAATTAAACACTTTTCTTTTTCCCATTGTTTTTGTAGCCCGGTTTTCATCTCGCTATATAAATATTCTCTACTGACAACAACCAAAGAATCTTCTTTCATATATTTATCAAATGCATCAAAATCTTGATTATAGATTGCCCTGTTGATTTCTTTAATTACTTTCAATGACTTTGTTTCATAGTTCTTTGCTCCAAATATGTATAGAATAAATAATGATAAAACAATCATCCCTATCGTAACTAGTACCCAAAAAGTCTTCTTCAAGTCCACATCCCCTTTCACCAAGGCTAGCATTCATGAATACAAAGTTCATACCCAAAGCCTTTCAAAATTTATGCCTTAGTAAATAAGTGCATTCCATACAAATGCAAGCCCAATGGGAAGATTTCCATTCTGCTAAATCAAGTTGTTCTGCCGGAGCATAGAGTGTTCTGCTTGAAAGTATATTTTCAAGACAGTTCTTGTAATATTATTGCAGTAACTCGTTTTGCAACGCACTAAAATATCATTCTATTTTACGTTTGTCAATGTATTCACTCCATCTCTTCCTGCACAATCCGAACCAACGTCTTATATAACACCTTAGGTTCAATCGGCTTCGCAATATGTGCATCCATTCCTGCATCCAACGTCTTATTTCGATCATCAATAAATGCATCTGCCGTCATCGCAATAATTGGAATGTGTCTGTTTTGACCTTGTTCCAGACTACGTATTTTACGCGTCGCTTCCAACCCGTTCATTACCGGCATTCTGATATCCATCAGAATCAGGTTGTAATAACCCTCCTCCGCGTGCTCATACATCCAAACCGCTTCCTGACCGTTAGACGCAACTTCAATTGTCCCGCCAATGCGATTCATCAGTCCCTCCGCAACATATACATTAATCTCATTGTCCTCAGCAAGTAACACACGGATGCCTGCAAGACAACTGTAATCAATTTTTTCCTCTTCTTTGGGGCGATTTTTATCATCAACTTTATATGCGTACAAATCAACTGTAAACTCGCTTCCCTCACCGATTTCACTCTTTACGCTGATATTGCCTTCCATCGCGTCAACAAGATTCTTAACAATGGCAAGACCGAGTCCCGTTCCCTGAATTTCTTGACGCTCATCATTGTGTCGCTCCTGCGCAAACGGTGTAAACAATACTTCTTGGAATTCCTTGCTCATTCCGATACCATTATCGCGAATGATAAAGCGCATTCCGTATTTACCGTTTTTCTCCGGCAAAGTTTCCTCGATGAATTCCACACGCCCGCCTTCTTTGGTATACTTTGCAGCATTTGACAGCAGATTGAAGAAAATTTGTTTAAAGCGTAATTTATCAACCAGAATTGCAGTATCATTGGCTTGTAAACGTAAAACAAAGTCCAGTTTCTTATGCTCCATTAAGGGTTGAATGACCGTATTGATATCGCGTTCAAACTCATCCGCTCGAAAACTCTCTTTATGTAATTCGATTTTTCCGCTTTCGATTCTGCTCAAATCCAAAACGTCATTGATAAGCCCCAGCAAGAAATGACTGGATGAGTCAATGTTTTTTAGATACTTCTGTATTTGTTCCGGATTCGTTTCTTCCAATGCAAGAAATACCATTCCGATAATTGCGTTCATCGGTGTACGCATGTCATGACTCATACGTGATAAGAAGTCGCTTTTGGCATGATTCGCCTCGTTTGCATCGCGTACCGCCTTTTGCAACGCCAATTTTTGACGTTGTTCCTCTAAATAAATGTCGGTGACATCGCATCGAGAAAGAACAATATCCTCCTGTGTCCGATCCAAATAATGAATCACGGCACGCATCCATCGTTTTGTTCCATCTTTTTTATATATTGCATATGTAATTGTAGCGGACGATTGCTTTTCTAACATTTTTACATGGCTTTCCACCGTGAAAAAGTGCAAACATGCTTCAAGATCTTCTTTTACCACATTTTTCTTTATCAAACCTTTACAATAATTATCATAAGGTATCTTCACATTCACTCTGGCTTCGCCCGGATGGTTCAATTCCTTAACCAAGCGACTCATACCACTCTTAATGTTAATCAGTGCGACCGACTCGATTTCCGAAGCCACCACGCTTTCAAACGCAAGATAGTTTTTCTTTTCCGCATCAATGTCCTTTACAAACACGAATGCAATGACATCCGTATCTCCAGGATTCTTCATGATGGTAACATTGGCTTGCACCCACAACACAGAATTATCCTGCAGTTTTCGTCGATATTCGGTGACAATGTTATGTTTGCCTTGGCGATTTGCCTTCCGCAAGGCCTCAAGGGACAGCGTTTTCTGCACATTCTCCCAATCATTTTCCAAGATATTTTTAAGGATTTCATCGCGGATTTTGTCGTTACTCTGTTGCCCAGTATGCATCCCTTCCACATCATTGTACTGCGACAGATATTCCACAATCAGACCGCTTGTCAGATTCACCTCATAATAAATAATGCTGTCCTTAATCAGTTCATGGCGTAATTGTTGTTCATGTTGATATCTCTGAAGAATTTCTTCATGCTCTGTCATATCTTCCACAGATATGATTGCTTTAATGGGCTTATTATCATCGCTAAAAAACGTTACAAACTCATAATGTTCCCAACGCCAAGTGCCATCCTTGCGTTTGATATGCACATCGGCTTCTCCTGTTGGCTGTCCCTGTTTGATGGACTCATAAAACTTGACATACGTTTCATAATAACCCGGATCCAGAATATCATCAACTTCATAGTTGTAGGGCATATTTTCCTTAACGACGGATACACCGTACATATCTGCATATGCTTCCGGCATAATCAATGTGCCGGTTGTCGGATCGTACTCACATATCATCTTACCCATCTGGGACATTGCAACCTTGATTTCCTCTTCGTGAATGCGTCGAGATTCTTCCGCCACCATTTGATCCGTAATATCAAACTGAACCATCGTGATAATCATTGTGTCACTGCTGATATCCGTAACACTCCCGCGCAAATGAATCCAGCGGAAATTTCCGTCTTTTGTATGGCATCGGAACACACAGTCCGCCGATTCTTCCGGATGTTCACGCAAATCTGCAATCCCCTCATAAATCACATGTCGATCCTGCTCATAAACCATATAAAGAGGATCCTGCGCACATAACTGTTCGTATTCATCCTTGGAGTATCCCGAAAAGCGATAGAAACCTTCATTGGAATAAAGAATTCGCAGACACTCAGGCGATGATTCAAATGTTGCAATTCCGCCCGGAATACTGTCTGTCAGTACACGCAACTGTTCATATGTTATGCGATCCTCCGTGATGTCACGTCCGGTTCCGTATATTCCCACAATTGTCCCGCTCGTATCATATAGTAAATACTTGGAAGCTATCGCATAATGATTTCTTCCTTCTGCAGAGGGGATTCTTTCCTCGATATCGACAATTGCCTCTCCGCTCTCCATCAGGCGTATATCTTCCGATCTGTACTTATCTGCCAGTTCACGCTCAAACAAATCGTAATCTGTTTTCCCGACAATGTCTTCTTCGTTCTCAAGTCCCACCATATTGGCAAATGCGCGGGTACAACACAAGTAAGTGAAGTTACTGTCTTTTGCAAACGTCAAATCATTCGAGAACTTCAAAACTGCCTGCAAAACAAACGGTACGGTTTCTTTAAAAGAAATCTCCTGTCTCTCCTGCGGTGTCAGCAAACTGTAATGTGCATTGATATACATGGTTCCGTCCGTACTTTCGGAAATCTTCCCATAGACATTGAGCCATGCATATTGCCCCCCTTTGATTCGAATTCTGTAAACGGAATTACGCTCTTCTCCAGTTTCAAACATTTCCGCAATCAACTGTTTAACTCTGTCAGCATCGTCAGGATGCACGAACTCCATGACATCAGGTGCCTTTTCATCAGACAGAATATCTGCAGATACGCCGCAAAGTTCCATCAATTCCTCATTAATGTACTCCACGTAAATTTTACCGTTTTTTGTCACACAAAGTCGTGCCAGTCCCCCCGGCGTGTCTTTTACTACATCCGTAAACCTTCTGGCTGTTTCCTCCAACTGCCGACGTGTCGCCAGTCGCAATTCCTCATATGCAAGTTGTTCTTTTTCTTCCGCTCTGTGTTGTGCAGAATTGTTGCTGACCAGACAGTACAATAAAAATCGGTCACCCGTACTCGCCAACAATCGCATCACAATGGTCAGATAGGTTTTATCTTGTTCCTCCACGCCAAAACAAAGTATGATTTCACAGGTTTGTTCCTGCTTGGTCTCAATTGCCGCCATTACCTTCCGCCTGAATTCTGTATCGCTCTCCTGCTCCATAAATTGAATCCAAGAAAAGCGATCCTCCGGCTGTCGATTCGTATATTCCCTAAAAATTTCACTCATGCACTTATCATTCATACGCAGAATTTCAAAGTTGTCTCTTGCAAATTCAACCACACATGCACCGCCCACATAGGCGTTAAAAATCAACGTATCAAGCGATTGCGGATTCCAAAAAGCCCCTTGATCCAAAGTTTCGACTTTTTCCAAGACGGACAGATGCTCCTCGCAATGCAAACGTCGTACAAATTCCTCAAACTCTGCCATCGGCATCGGTCTGGCATATAAGTACCCCTGCACGTATTTACACCCGATAGATTTCAAAAAGTCCGCCTGCGACGCAGTTTCAACGCCTTCCGCCAGCACTGTCATTCCGAGCCACTTCGTCATACGGACAACCGACTCGATGATATTGCCGCCACGTTCGGAATTCTCTTCCCCCTCGAGGAATTTCATATCGAGTTTTACCACTTGTGACGGCACGTCTTTTAGCGTGTTCAAAGAAGAATATCCGCTACCAAAATCGTCAATTTCCATGATGAAACCGTATGATACAAGTTTGCTGACCACATCGACAATACCGCTCTTTGCAAATGCGGACTCCGTAATTTCCAAACGCAGATAATCCGTCGGTATTTCATATTTGTTAATCAAACCCGTAATCACGTCAAAAAGATCCGCACGCAAAATGTCGCACCTTGACAAATTCACGGAAATCGGTATCGGTTGTTCTCCACCATCCATCCAATGGCGAATCAACAAACAAGCCTGCTCCCAAACATATTTGTCCAATTCATAAATCAACCCGTTCTGCTCAAACACAGGGATAAACTCTCCGGGCGAAATCATCCCCCATGTTGGATGACGCCACCGTACCAATGCCTCCGCACCGATTAACGCCTCGCTTGCATGATTGAATTGCGGCTGAAACCATACTTCAAACTGCTTCGTCAAAAGCGCAGTTTTCATTTCGCTGCTCATCATCTGCTCGCGCTGCATTTCCCGTAACATGGATTCATCAAATGTAACAATATCTCTATCGAATCGCCCCTTAACCAAAGCTTTCGCCATGTCGGCTCTGTCATACATGGCACTCGGTGACAGTGTCAGATCATCAACCAAATATCGACCGACGCTAAAATTCAGCACAATCGTGTCATCAAAGTAAATGGCTCTCTGACATATTTGGTTCAATTCATCGGAATCCATCTCCGCCTTCGGATACAATACCGCAAAACAATCATCCGATACGCGTCCGCATATTCCATCTATTTTTGTAAATCCATCCTGGAATACGTTGCCAATATGTTTTAAAACCCTATCACCGGTCTCATTTCCGTACCGGTCATTGATAAGTTTGAACTTATTGATATCAAAGCAGGACATCACATAATAACCTGCCGCCTTCTCCTTAATCATCTCCGCCGTTTTCTCAAAAAAAGCAGACCTGCTGTAAATGCCCGTCAAAGCGTCTATCTTAATGGCATTCACCAAGGCTGCATTCTCATGGAAACGAATTGTGTTAAAAAGTCTATGTTTTACGATACTCGGATTATACGGCTTGGATACAAAATCATTGGCACCCAAAGACAATGCTTTAATCTCCGATTTCTCATCATTGTTACTCGTCATAATGATGACCGGTATCTGCGCTGTCGGTTCCTGTTGCCGCATCGTTTTTAGAACTTCGTATCCATCCTTTTCCGGCATCATAAGATCCAGTAAAACCGCTGATATGTCGTTACCGTTCTGCTGTAAAAAATGTAATGCTTCTTGTCCGTTCAATGCTTCATGAACTTCATACTCATCCTTCAGAATCGCACATAACAATTCTCGATTAATATCATTATCTTCCACGACCAAAATCTTCCGTAATTTCATCCGCACCCCCTGCTACCGATTATCTCGATACCTATAACATTATAATAGTAATTCATTGTTTTTTCAATGTTTTTGCTCAAAGTAATGCAATATTTCACACACCTGTCACCTTATTATCTAAAAATTACGTAACATGTGTGCAAAATCGCATCAGACTTGAACTTTTTTCTGATAAATACAGGCACATAAACCATTGTACAAAAGAACGAAAATTCACTTTTAGGGTTGACGAATTTTGTGAATATCTGTATACTCTACTTGTATAGGTTTTTTTACAAATACATAATTCAAGGAGGATAAGAAATGGATACCAAAACAACGTGTATATTGGCTTATTGTACATGGATTGGCCTTTTGATCGCTTACTTGGCAGGCGATAAGGAAAGCGCTCTTGCAAAACATCACTTAAACAATGGTCTTGTTTGCTTCCTTTTTGGTCTGGCTGCAGTAATTCCTGTCATTGGCTGGATTTGGTCTATCTTCATTGTTGTTTGTGTAGTAATGGGACTCGTTGCTGCAATCAAGGGTGAAGAAAAAGAACTTCCGTTACTTGGAAAGATTAAGATTATCAAATAATTTTGTCAATCTAAAGTAATGCGCGCATGAACTAACATAACGAAAAGGCCATCGGATTCCGGTGGCTTTTTTATTTCGCCTTTCCGCCTTTTACGGTTCTGAATTCGACAATGAAATGCATATGCATAAATATCTTTTAACTGTTCAGAATCAGATGGGTATGCTATACTGTAAACGAATTTTGTGCGTGGTTTGCATGGTTTGCATGGTTGATGAAAACATGTTCACCGCAAGGAGCGCTTTCGCTTATTGCCGCTCGTAGCGGTGCGTAAGGCGCCGAAACACTGCGCCTAAGCACCGACGGCGACAAAAATCCTTGCTAACGAACATATTTTTCATCAACCCGCATTAAAGTCTTTTGCAATTACACGCGGCTTTCTTCGATACAGTAGAAAAAGAGAATGGATTCTGCAAATCGATGAAGACCGTTAAGAAGCATCGGCATTTAGGCTGTGTCCTTTAACAGCCTTATGTGCCGCTATGCTTCTTACCGAGCGAGAGCGTGTCAGAATCGATGCAGAACCATTCTTGATTACAGATACATTCCGTAGGGCATCGCTCCTTGCGGTGAACATATTTTCATCAACTACGCAGCATTACATTAATAAACTACATCAACCTCGAAAGGAGAACCTGCGTGCTGTTACATAACCGAACCGTCTTGTTCGAAAAACTGAAAGAATCCCTGATGTCCGTTCTCCCCATCACCGGAATCGTATTCATCCTGTGCTTCTCGATTATTCCGGTCCCGAACGACATTCTCATGGCATTTGTCATCGGTGCAATTATGTTGATCCTTGGCATGGGATTTTTTACACTCGGCACAGACCTTGCCATGACCCCAATCGGAGAAGGCGTCGGTTCCACCGTGGTAAAATCCAAGAGACTATGGCTGATTATTCTTACCTGCTTTTTGGTCGGAATGATTGTCACTGTCTCCGAACCGGATTTGCAGGTACTCGCACAACAGGTTCCGAATATTCCGAATTTAACGATTATTCTTGCAGTAGCGACAGGTGTCGGTGTTTTCTTGGTCGTTGCGGTTTTACGTATCTTCTTTCGCATTCGGCTTTCCCACCTGCTGATTGTACTCTATCTGATAACATTTACTTTGGCATTTTTTGTGCCGAAGGAATTCCTTGCAATTGCTTTTGACTCCGGCGGTGTAACAACCGGTCCCATGACAGTCCCTTTTATCATGGCGCTCGGTATCGGTATCGCATCCATCCGTGCAGATAAAAATGCCGAAAATGATAGTTTCGGTTTGGTTGCGCTATGCTCTGTCGGTCCGATTCTGACCGTCATGATTCTCGGTCTTTTGTATAACCCCGGTGAGAGTGTCTATACACCTGTCACCATTCCGGCACTTGCAACCTCACGAGACTTGTGGAAGATGTTTGTTGACGCTTTTCCTTCTTATCTGAAGGAAGTCGGTCTCGCTTTGTTGCCGATTGTTATCTTTTACTTTTTATTTGAATTACTCAAAAGCAAAATCAATCACACACGGCTCGGCGGACGCGGAAAAAAATCAACCCTGATTCGTATCTGCTTCGGTTTGGTCTATACCTATGTCGGTTTGGTTTTATTTTTAACCGGCGTCAATGTCGGCTTCATGCCCGTCGGCAACTTCCTTGGGCAACAATTGGGAGGACTTGAACGTAACTGGATTATCATTCCCATCGGCATGATCATAGGATATTTTATCGTTATGGCAGAACCCGCAGTTCACGTTTTGAATAAGCAGGTTTTTGAGATGACTTCCGGTATGATTCCGCAAAAAGCCATGAGTACCAGTTTATCCATCGGTGTGGCAATTTCTGTCGGACTTTCGATGTTGAGAATTATTACCGGCCTTCCGATACTGTATCTGCTGATTCCCGGTTACTTGTTGGCGATTGTTTTGTCATTTCTTGTTTCACCGATTTTTACCGCAATTGCGTTTGACTCAGGAGGTGTTGCCTCCGGACCCATGACGGCAACCTTTTTGCTTCCATTGGCAATGGGTGCCTGCAAGGCATGCGGGGGTAATGTGGTAATCGATGCATTCGGCGTCGTCGCTATGGTTGCAATGACACCGCTCATTACCATACAGATTCTCGGGCTTATCTTCAGGATCAAAGCCAAAGCGAAGTCGAAGCAAAAAGCACAAACAACGAATTCCTTGCAAGCAGAGGACACAATTATTCAAGCGGAGGTCGACCATGAATCAGATGAAATTATTCATTAATATCATTAAGCGTGAAAATGGCGAAGCCTATATTGATTTCTATAAAAAACATGACGCAGCCGTCATCTTTGCATCTCTTTGTAACGGTACTGCCAATCAGCGTATGCTGGATTATCTCGGTATCGAGGATACGGAAAAAATCATGTTGCAGACATTTGTCCCCGCTGAGCGTGTCAAACCCTTACAACACGATTTGGTATACAAAATGGGGATTGATATCCCGGGCAACGGAATTGCGCTGACGCTTCCGCTCGAAAGCATCGGCGGTTCCATGACACTGGAATATCTGACAGGCAAACAACAACTTACAGGTGAGGTAGCTGACATGAACGAAACACCCTATGCATTGATTGTAGTAATTGCAGAAAAAGGAAACATTGATTTGGTTATGGATGCGGCAAGGAGCGTCGGTGCGCGCGGCGGTACGGCAATTCACGCCAAAGGTACCGGCAGCGAATTCACCTCCAAATTTTTTGGCGTTTCCATTGCAACGGAGAAAGACATCATTTATATTGTCGCCAAGAATAAGGAAAAAGATGCGATTATGCGTGCAATCATGGATCAGGCCGGCATGAAAACAGATGCACATGCGGCAGTCTTTTCACTACCGGTGGAAACCGTCGCAGGTCTCCATAGCGTAACGGAAGAATACGATTTGTAAGATACTGATTTTTGACAGAAAGGAGTGTGAGAATCATGCAGAGCAAGCAATGGCGTACGAATATAGTTGTTTTTCTTTTGTTGTTGATTTTTACGCTTTCCGGACTACACGCTTCAATACAGAATCTTAACTTTCAGGTATATCATTTTAAAGTTGTATCGACCAATACTTCTTCCATTAACTCATGCGATACGACATGTTTTGAAATTGTGGCAACACAAACCGAATTCCGACAGGTGCCGAGATTTACTCGATTCTTTGAAACCTATCGTGTTTTTGGTACTTCAAATGGAAATTCACATTTTCTTTCGGCAATTCTGATTCTAACCGTATTGATACCGCATTTCACATCGCTGCGGTTCACCATGCTTCTTCGCTCTCGCCATTGTCTTGTGCGAAGAATTCTGCAATTTATCCACCATCAGGACGGAAAAAAACACAGTCTACGAGTAGCATAATTTACACGCGTAATGATAACTCGTTAACGGTATGAGAATTCATACCATTGTTTTTATGCGCTTATGCGCTTTACATAAGAAAGGAATCCTATGAATATATTGATCTATATTGTTGCCATTTTCGGCGGCATTGTTGGTGTTGTCGCAACACTTTATGCAACGTTCTCAATCCCCGCTATTGTAGTCTATAAAATATATCGCAGTTTGAAATACCACGTATCACTTTATGACTGAAGTTTGGGAGGGTCGCCATGAAAATCATTTTGATTATTGTTCTGGCTGCCGCTGTTATCGGTTTCTCTGCTTGGTTTGAATTACACGGAAAGCCACAGCAATTGCCGGAAGACGGAACGGATAGTTCCGATCAAACATAAAAATTAAACTAAAAAACGGTTTTCGCGTATAAACGTGAAAACCGTTTTTGGATTGCCCAAATAAATAATTTACAAGACTAATTTTTCTTCCATACCGAAGGAGTAATCAGTAACAATACAGGATAGAGTTCCAGTCTCCCGGCGAGCATATCGAACATTAACACATACTTCGACAGCACGGAGAAAAACCCAAAGTTTCCGGTCGGTCCCACAAGTTCCAGGCCCGGTCCGATATTGTTCATCGCCGCCAAAACCGCGGTGAAATTCGTCGTAAAACCATACTCATTCAATGATAATACCAATAAAGAACCGCCAAATATCAATACATAGGTCACAAGAAAGATACTAACGCTGCGGACAACACTTTTATCCAATGCTTTTCCGTCCATTTCAATAACCTTGACACTTCGCGGATGAATCAGATAGCCGATTTCCTGCTTCACAGATTTCAAAAGAATTAGAATTCTCGATACCTTAACACCGCCACCTGTACTTCCGGCGCAAGCGCCTACAAACATCAGAAAGACAATAACGGTTTGCGAAAATGCCGGCCAAAGGTTAAAATCCGTGGTGGAATAGCCCGTTGTCGTAATAATGGAACCTACTTGAAATGCTGCATCCCGAAGCGCCTTCGTATAACTGCCGGAAAGTTCGCGAATATTGAACATAATCACCAGTATCGCTACGATGATGATTCCGAAATACCACTTCACTTCTTCCATCTTCCATACATCTTTGCGATTCTTTCCAAGCATTAAATAGTAAGCGTTAAAATTGACACCGAATAAAATCATGAATATCGTTACAATCCATTGAATCGCAGCGTTGTAACCGCCGATGCTGGAATTCAAGATTCCGAATCCACCGGTTCCCGCTGTTCCGAATGAAATCGTAAAAGCATCAAACACCGGCATTCCCGCTATCAAAAGTGCGATTACTTCTGTAATTGTCATAACAAAATAGATAATATAGAGTATTTTGGCCGTCTCGCGTGCCTTCGGAACCAGTTTGCTGACCGAAGGGCCCGGGCTCTCCGCACGCATCAGGTTCATATTATACCCGCCCGCCATTGGAAGAACCGCAAGCAAAAACACAAATACGCCCATACCGCCAATCCAATGTGTAAAACTTCTCCAAAACAAACATGCGTGACTTAAGGTCTCTACATCTGTAAGGATACTTGCACCCGTTGTCGTAAATCCCGATATGGTCTCAAAAAGTGCATCCGTAAAACTTGGAATTTCACCGCTGATGACAAACGGAATCGCTCCGATAATACTCATTACCAACCAACTTAGTGAAACGGTAACAAATCCTTCTCGTGCAAAATACATTTGATTCTTGGGTTTTTTAAACTTGATGAGCATCCCCAGTGTGAAACAAATCACTGCAATCATCAGAAATGCCCAGCCGCTGCGTTCTTGATAAATCAAACCAATCAAACTTGGCAACAGCATAAAAATAGACTCCAGCGTCAATACCCACCCTAAAATATAGCGAACAATTGATAAATTCATAATCCGGTCTCCAAATAACAATCTACTCTCTGATCAAAGTTTAGTCACGCAAAATATCCCTGACATCATGCAGCCCCTTCTGCGTGGTAATGATGATGACCGTATCCCCGAGTTGAATCTCGGTTTTGCCGTTTGGTATCATAATCTTGCCGCCACGGTTGATACAGCCAATCAAAAGGTTCTCTTTAATCTGCAGGTTCTCGAGCGGAATTCCGATGACCGGTGCTTCCGCACTGATTAAAAATTCCAAAGCCTCTGCTTTGTTCTCGATAATTCGATACAACGTCTCCACATTGCTTCCTATGGAATTCTGCATTGCACGTACATAACGAATGATGTACTCCGCAGTAATATTCTTGGGGTAAATTAAACTGCCCAAATTGAATGTATGGATAATATCGTCAAATGAAATTCGATTAATCTTCGTAATGACTTTCGCTTTGGGGCAACTGTTTCTTGCAAACAGTGAGAGAAAAATATTCCCTTCATCGATTCCTGTCAAAGATACAAATGATTCGCAATAGGAAACCCCTTCTTCTATCAATACGTCTTGATTCGTCGCATCACCATTGATAACAACTGCTTTCGGAAGCAACTCGCTTAATTCCTCACAACGGCTTCTGTCTTTCTCAATCAGTTTGACACCAATACCCATATTCAAAAGTTGCTCTGCCAAGTAATACGCAATGGTTCCACCGCCGACAATGATCGTATCTTTGACCTGATGCGTATCAAATCCGATTTTTTCAAAAAAGTCCTTGGCGTTACGCGGAGATGCAACAATGCTGATAACATCACCTTGTTGCAGGCGAAAACTACCGTTCGGAATCACAACCTCTTCTCCACGCTCCACGGCGCAGACCAGTACATCCGATTTAATTCTGCCGGCAACCTCAATCAAACTGCTGTTATGCAAAACCGAGTTCTCCGGAATCATGAATTTCAATAATTCCACACGCCCTTTTGCAAATGTGTCAATTTTAATTGCAGACGGGAAACGCAAAATACGAGCAATCTCCGTAGCCGCTGCATATTCCGGGTTGATGGTCATCGACAATCCCAATTCTTCTTTGATGAAACTGATTTCGTTATTATATAGCGGATTCCGCACGCGGGCAATCGTACTACAATTACCTGCTTTCTTCGCAATCAGACAACACAACAGATTCAATTCGTCCGAATGCGTAACGGCAATCAGCATATCTGTTTTTTCAATCCCGGCTTCTTTCTGTACCATGTAACTCGCACCGTTACCGACCACGCCCATAACATCGAAATTATTGGTAACATCATGAATTACATCCGCACTTGCATCAATGACTGTAATATCGTGATTTTCAAGACTCAGTTGCTCGGTAATCGTTAATCCGACCTTCCCGCAACCGACGATAATTATTCTCATTTCTAACCTCCAAAAAACTTCTGCCAAAACTTATTTATACAGGTGCAAAATATGCCAAAAACTTCAACACCACCCTATTCTAACACAAACAAAAGATATTTGCACTGTCAAAATATCGATTCTATGCTAATATACTTTAATTGTACATACATTGCCTTATTTGCCCTGCAATTTTTAGTTAAAAACTTGCATTCTGTATGTAATTCAGTTACACTATTTGTAATTGGATTTTCTTTTTACCAAAGATTATTTTTCACGGAGGCGCATCATGAGTAGCTTATCACAGACTGAAAATACAGAATCCGAAAAAAGATTCCGCTACATTGTTGGTATCGGCGCATCCGCCGGAGGTTTGGAAGCATTGCAACAGTTACTGACTACATTACCGTCCGATACCGGTTTTTCCTATGTCGTTGTGCAACATCTTTCCCCCGATTATAAGTCACTTTTAAGTGAAATACTCGGTAAATATACTTCTATGCCTGTCGTTCAAGTTGAGGAAGGCATGGAAATCAAGCCGGATTGTGTCTACATCATTCAGCCCGGTAAAAACATGCGCATTTCCAAGGGGATTTTACGATTAAGTGCCCAACGCGAGCATGAACTGAATCTTCCGATTGACGTATTCTTCCGTTCACTGGCAGACGATGCCGGTGCGCGTGCAATTGCAATCATCCTATCCGGAACGGGCTCTGATGGCTCCAACGGAATCAAAAGTATCAAAGAAAACAACGGCATGATTATGGTTCAGAATCCGGAGACAGCGAAGTTTGACGGTATGCCCAAAAGTGCGTTACGCACCGGATTGGTTGACGTACAATTTTCTCCCGAAGAAATGGCTTGGGAATTGAGCCATATCTCCAATGCCTTAAAGCGTCAGATTCTGCCTTTAAAAACCGAAGCGCAGATCAATGACGAGCAAATGAAAAAAATCTACTATATTCTCAAGAAAATCTCGAACATTAATTTCAGCAATTACAAGAAAGCCACCATTTTGCGACGTATTGAACGTCGTATGATGTTGACGCATATGGAACAGCTTTCGGACTATATCAACTTTTTATCCGAATCGCCCAATGAGGCACACACGTTGTCCAAGGACGTACTAATCGGCGTAACCAGTTTCTTCCGTGACCCCGATTATTTTCAGATATTAAAAGATACTGCCATTCAGAATATTGTTCAAAACGGTGAGAGTGACGAACCGATTCGTGTCTGGGTCGCAGGCTGCTATACCGGTGAAGAAGCCTATAGCATTGCCATTCTTTTTAGCGAAGTAATGGACACACTCAAAATCAAGCGCACCGTCAAAATTTTTGCCACGGATTTAGATGCGGAGGCTATTGCAATTGCGGGAAAAGGGGTATATACCGAGAGTATCATCGATTCTGTATCTCCTGCGCGACTCAGTAAGTATTTCTCTCGCCAGAACAACACCTATACCATCAATCGCGACATTCGTAGAATGATTGTCTTTTCGCCTCACAATGTTTTTCAAGACCCGCCCTTTGGTCGATTGGACTTAATTTCCTGCCGCAATCTTTTGATCTATTTCCAGCCGGTACTGCAAAATGATTTGTTTGGCATTTTTCACACCGCGCTCAAGGATAAGGCATATCTATTTTTAGGTAAATCGGAGTCCATTGGGAATTATACGGACGCTTACCCGGTGGTCGATGCGACCGCAAGAATTTTTACACACAACAGTGAAGTCAAAATTGCTGACACCAAGAGTATTCCCTATCTCCAAACCACTTATATGAACGAAGATTATAGTGTGAATTGGGAGAACCCCGGACGTAGCCAGGCTTTCTATGATGCTGAACTCGGTAATGAACAATCGGCACTTGACAGTGTTCTTTTGGAGCAATTCATGCCTGCTTGTCTCATTATCAACGAAAAGAACGAGATTGTTCATGTTTACGGTGAGAACAGCAATTACGTTCACTTGCCGCTCGGTAAATTCAGCAATAACCTCTATGACGTTCTGACTGAAGCACTGAAAGTTCCGGTTTCAACGCTACTCAAAGAATCGCGTGAGCAATGCAAGAAGGTGCAATATCAAAACATCTGTTTCATGGGCGAACGCGAACAGGCCGTCATTCTTCTGACAGCGTTGCCGATGAACAAGCAAACGGCAACCAACGAACTTTATTATGCGCTCGTTTTTTCAGAAATGAACCAACGCGGAACGATGGAAAACGCGACACCTTATGATATCGACCGCGTATCATCCCAGCGCATTACCGATTTGGAGGCGGAACTCGGCGAAGTACAGAATAAACTACACCGCAGCATTGCCGAGCAGGACTGTGTCAATGAGGAATTACAGGCTGCCAATGAAGAATTGCTGACTGCAAACGAAGAACTGCAAAGTTCAAATGAGGAATTGCAGTCCGTGAATGAAGAACTCTATACCGTTAACTCGGAATATCAATCCAAATTGTCGGAATTGGCAGACCTAAATGACGATATTGCGAATTTCCTTTCATCAACGCTGATTGGTATTATTTTTGTCGATAACAAACTAAATATTCGCCGTTACACAGATTATGTGACAAGCGAATTCAGCGTCATGGACCACGACATCGGGCGTTCGCTGAAATTCATTTCCTATCACTTTCCGAAAGTTGATATTTCGGAGATTTGCGATACCGTTTTGAAAACTCTTGTTCCGGATGAACGCGAAATTACCACCGGTAAGAACAAAATCTTCCTAATGCGCGTCGCTCCTTACCGTAGTACTGAGAACAAAATACTCGGATGCGTAATTACGCTTGTCGATATTACCACACAGAAACAAGAGCAAGTTAAGTTACAGACCACAGAAGAAAAATTGACGCTTGCGCAACAAGCCAATACCGAAAAAAATCACTATTTAACACGAATTGCAATGGAGATTCGTACACCGATTGATTCCATTTTGGAACTGTCAAATCGACTGAAAGAACACAGTAACGATCCTGCTTATTTGGAAGAAAACCTAGATAAAATCAGTTTTACAGCAGAGTATATGGCGTCCATTGTTACCGGTATCTCCGATGCCGTGAATTACGAGCGTAAAAATCACAAAGACGAGGCACAAACTTTACCTGATTATAACCTTAAAGGCTGCAATGTGCTGGTTGCGGAAGACAACTCCTTAAACCGCGCCATACTGGGACAAATATTGACGCACGAAGGAATCACTTACACAGAAGCTGCCGACGGTGCCGAAACGGTAAAAATTTTTACGGAAGCAAAATCCCATACGTTTGATTGCATCCTAATGGATATGAAAATGCCCAATATTGACGGGGTTCGCACCACAATGATGATTCGTAATTCGAATAAAGAGGATGCCAAAACCATCCCGATTATCGGTGTCTCCGCAAATAATTTTGCGGACGACATTAACCAGGCATACAATGCCGGAATCAATGATTATACGACCAAGCCGATTGACAGAGACCATCTTCTCTCCGCAATCCACTATGCCGTACATAAATAAAATGAAAAGGACTCTTTTGTCTTGACGGAAGGAGTCCTTTTGCCTATAATTGACATGATGTTCGATGTTACCTGTTGGTAAGTGGAGGAATTGTAATGAAATCGGAATGGAACGGATTTCGCGGTGAGAAATGGCAGACAGAAATTAACGTAAGAGAGTTTATACAAAAAAATTATGCTCCTTATGACGGCGATTCTTCCTTTTTGGAAGATGCCACACAGAATACCTTGGATTTATGGGATCAATTCATGAACCTCGCAAAAATGGAGCGTGAAGAAGGCGGTGTTCTTGCAATGGATACCCGTGTCGTATCCACCATAACTTCGCACGGGCCGGGCTATATGGACCGTGACAAAGAAACAATCTACGGTTGTCAGACCGATCTCCCCTTTAAGCGTCCCATGCACCCGTTCGGCGGAATTCGCATGACCGAAAAAGCCTGTGCCGATCATGGCTACAAGGTGAATCCCGAAGTAAAAGACTTTTTTACATATTATCGCAAAACGCACAATGCAGGCTGTTTTGATGCCTATACGACGGAAATGCGCGCTTGTCGTTCCAGTCATATCATCACGGGGCTTCCGGATGCCTATGGTCGTGGACGTATCATTGGCGATTATCGCCGTATTGCTTTGTATGGTATTGATTATTTAATTGAAGACAAGCAACAGCAGAAGCATTCCTGCGGTCGCGTCATGTCAGATGATGTCATCCGTCTGCGTGAAGAATTGACAGAGCAAATCAGGGCCTTGGAAATGATGAAAGAGTTGGCTGCTTCTTACCAATGCGATATTTCCAAGCCGGCAAGCAATGTACAGGAGGCTATTCAGGCAGTTTACTTCGGTTACTTAGCTGCCATTAAGGAACAAAACGGTGCCGCCATGTCTCTCGGACGAACCGCAACCTTTCTTGATATCTATGCACAACGTGACTTGGAAAATTCTACCTTCACAGAGAAACAGATTCAGGAATTTGTTGACCATTTTATCATGAAACTACGTCTCGTGAAGTTTGCTCGTACACCGCAGTACAATGATTTGTTTTCGGGTGACCCCGTCTGGGCGACTGAATCTTTGGGTGGCGTCGGAATCGACGGGCGACACATGGTCACGAAGATGTCCTATCGTTATCTGCATACCCTTGAGAACTTGGGCTCCGCACCGGAACCGAACTTGACAATTCTTTGGTCAACGCGCTTACCCGATAATTTTAAGAAGTATTGCGCTTCGCTTTCCATTCGCACCTCTGCAATTCAGTATGAGAACGATGATTTGATGCGCGTAACCCGCGGTGATGACTATGCAATTGCATGTTGCGTATCCTCCATGCGTGTCGGTAAAGAAATGCAGTTTTTCGGAGCACGTGCCAATCTTGCGAAATGCCTGCTTTACTCACTGAACGGCGGCGTGGATGAAATGACGAAGAAACAGGTCGGTCCGTCCAAATACCGCAGATACGAGGGCGACGTTCTTGACTATGATACCGTTTTTGAGACCTTCAATGATATGATGGAATGGCTTGCGGAAGTCTACGTCAATACCTTGAATGTCATTCACTATATGCATGATAAATATAACTATGAACGCGCGCAAATGGCGTTACATGACAGAGATGTAACCCGATTTTTTGCTACCGGCATTGCCGGGCTTTCGGTAGTCGCAGATTCGTTATCTGCCATAAAATATGCACAAGTGAAACCGATTCGCGATGAGGACGGTATCATTGTTGATTTTGAGATTAACGGTGACTTCCCAAAATACGGAAATGACGACGATCGCGTTGATTCCATTGCCAAGGACATCGTCAGTCGTTTTATGAATATGATTCGCAGGAATTATACATACCGAAACAGCATTCCGACCATGTCGGTACTTACGATTACATCTAACGTTGTATATGGTAAAAATACCGGTGCAACACCGGACGGTCGTAAAGCGGGACAACCGTTTGCTCCGGGTGCCAATCCGATGCACGGACGCGATACTCATGGTGCCGTCGCATCACTCTCCTCTGTATCAAAACTGCCCTATAAAGATGCACAGGATGGCATTTCCAATACGTTTACCGTGATTCCCGGTGCTTTAGGTAAAGACGATGTACTGTTCACAGAGGATTTGAATACCGAACATATTGACACCACATTTGTCTCTGATACTGCAAACGTCCAAAGAGTGGAGAACCTGATTTCACTTCTGGACGGTTATGTCGACAAAGGCGGACATCACTTGAATGTGAATGTTTTGAATCGTGAAACATTACTCGATGCAATGGAAAATCCCGAAAAGTATCCGCAGTTGACCATTCGCGTATCAGGATATGCCGTGAACTTTATCAAACTTTCCAAAGAACAACAGATGGATGTTATATCGAGAACTTTCCATCAGTCATTATGACGGGGTTTGTTCATTCCATTGAGACCTTTGGTGCCGTAGACGGTCCCGGTGTTCGTCTGGTTGTCTTTTTACAGGGTTGCCCGATGCGCTGTGCCTACTGCCATAATCCGGATACACAAATCCCGGAATGCGGAACCGAAATGACAATCGAAGAAATTCTGCAACTTTACGAACGCAATCGAAGTTTCTATCAAAAAGGCGGATTGACCTTAACCGGCGGCGAACCCCTGATGCAGATTCAGTTTGTCACGGAATTGTTTCGAGCAGCAAAGGCAAAAGGTATCCACACTTGTCTTGATACCTCCGGTATTTGTTTTCATTCGAATCTTTTATCCTCTGTCAAGCAGACAGAGGCGTTACTTTCTGTAACCGATTTGATTATGTTGGACATCAAACATATTGATGACAACAAACATCGTGATTTGACGGGGCACTCCAATCGAGAAATACTTGCTTTTGCACGCTTTCTGTCAGATCGCAATTTCCCCGTTTGGATTCGTCATGTTATTGTACCCGATTGGACCGATGATACCGAGAGTCTAACCAATCTTGGCAGATTTCTTGCAACACTAAAAAATATACAAGCATTGGATCTCATCCCTTATCACACCATGGGAGAGCAAAAATATCGCCAACTTGGGATTCCTTACCGGCTTGCAGGAATTCCTGCAATGACTCAAGAAACATGTGCGCAAAAAGGACGCATCTTAAAAGAAGCGTATGCAGCGGCACAATCCGATATTTTACATTCAATGGCATGATTTTGTGCTTGCTATACCGATGGTTTTGTATTAAAATGTCCTTAGCATGTTGATATTTGTTGATTAATCAAAGGAGGTAATTGATCATGGCATATGTTATTAGTGATGCTTGTGTATCCTGTGGCGCTTGTGCTGCTCAGTGTCCTGCTGACGCTATCGCAGAAGGTGACAGCAAGTACGAAATTAATCCCGACGCTTGCATCAGCTGCGGCGGATGTGCAGACGGATGTCCTGCTGACGCTATCTCAGAAGCATAATTCATTGGACTTCGTGTACGCACGAAGTCTAATAACAAACGTTGTACACACAAAGCGAATTTGCATCAATGCAAATTCGCTTTTTTCTTTTCCTTCTACCAAAAGAATCTCTTTTTTGCGGAAAGTTTTCCTCCTCCGCGCTCACGTAACAATTCATCCAACTTTTTATAATGATCTTCTTCACGTTCTCTCCGCTCGCTCTCACGCGCATCCTCACGTTCTTCTGCCTGTCGGAATTGGTAGTCCATTTCTTTTTGGACAACTTCCTGAATTGTATCGCACAATACTTGATTATTATCACTGACCGCCTCCGCAATCATTGCCTGTAATAACATTTGCAGCCGATGTACCTTCTGCATTTCATCACTGTGTTCTTCTGTCTTTCGGGCATTCTTTTTACTCACGCCCAAGTTATTTACCAACAACAAACTCGATTCTCGTTTCGCGGTTACCTCACAATCATCCTTGCACAAATCCCGTTCCTCCAGCAATCCGCGAATTGCTTTTAGTTGTAAGCCTTGTGCTTTTAGTTCCTTAACGTACATAAATCGTTCAACATCTTCTCTTGTATAATATCGATGCCCTTGCGGGTTTCTTTTTACGGGAAGATGTAATTCTTCCTCCCAGTATCTTAATACGTGATTTTCCACGTCCACCTCTTTTGCAGCCTCAGAAATAAGATATCTTGTTTTTACCATAGCGATTCCTCCATTTTTTGACGTAATAACGAAAAGAATGAGTCTTCATTTAATGAAAACTCATTCTTTATCCTCTGTGCTTCCGTCCTATTTTGCAAGGTCCGTAAACTGTGTATATTGTGGTAAAAACGCGAGATCCACGGTTCCAATCGGACCGTTTCTTTGCTTTGCAATAATGATCTCCGCAATATTCTTTCGTGGGGAGTCTTTGTCATAATAATCATCGCGGTAAATGAACATTACGACATCGGCATCCTGCTCGATGGCACCCGATTCACGCAAGTCAGACAACATCGGATGATGATCCGGACGTTTCTCGGCTTCACGACTCAACTGTGAGAGTGCAACAACGGGGACATTCAGTTCTCTCGCCAGTGCCTTTAAAGATCTGGAAATTTCTGAGATTTCCTGTTGTCTCGAGTCCGTCTTTCCATTGCCGCTCATCAATTGTAAGTAGTCAATCATGATCAGTTGCAAATCATGTTCCATCTTGTACTTCCGGCATTTCGACCGCAGTTCCGAAATGCTGATGCTGGGTGTATCATCCAAAATAAATCGTGAATTCCCGACCGCTCCGGCCCCCTCCATCAACTGTTCCCATTCCTTGTCCGTCAAATTTCCTGTTCGAATGTTCTGAGAACTGACATGTGATTCCATCGCAAACAAACGATTGACCAACTGTTCCTTGGACATTTCCAGACTGAACAATGCGACGGTTTTTTGACTTTTCATGGCAACATAGGAAGCGATATTCAATGCAAATGCGGTCTTTCCCATGGAAGGTCTTGCTGCAATCAGAATCAAATCCGAAGGTTGAAAACCTGCCGTTGAATAATCCAAATCCCGAAATCCGGTTGCTATGCCGGTAATGGCTCCACCCATTTTGGATGCAATCTCTATTTTGTCAAGCGCATTCATGACAATTGTCCTAATCGGTACATATTCTGTCGTATTACGCTTTTGAACTATCTCAAAAATACGTTTTTCGGCACTCTCTAAGAGTGTCTCCATGTCTTCCTTACCCAAGTAACAGTCATTCGCAATTTCTTCCGAAACCCTTGCCAATTTGCGTTTCAATGATTCCTTATAAACAATTGCGGCATAATGTTTGATATTTGCCGATGTCGGAACTGCCGAAACAAAATCCCTCACATACTCAAGACTACTTACCTCAGGAGAGACATCCTTTTCTTTTAACTTGTCCTGTAAGGTTACCAAATCAACGGAACGCGCAGAATTCTGCAGTTCCACCATTGAATCAAAAATAATTCCGTACTGTTTATTATAAAAATCATCACCCGAAATCAATTCTGATGCAATGGTAATCGCTTCCGAATCCATCAGCATGGAACCCAATACCGACTGTTCCGCTTCCGTTGAGTGCGGTAATATTCTCTTTATAACCGCTTCATCCATATTCCACCTCTTACAATACCGTTATCCTTCACATACATCCACAGTCAGTTTCGCCGTTACCTGTGGGTGCAGTTTCACCGGTACCTCATAGGTTCCGCTGGACTTAATTGCTTCCGGCAATTGTATTTTCTTCTTGTCTATCTCCATGCCGTGTTGCTCCAACGCAACCTTCGCAATTTCCTTCGCTGTAATCGCGCCGAATACCTTACCGCCTTCTCCGACTTTTACCGACAATTTTACTTTTTTGGATTCTAACGCTTTGCCGAATTCCTGCGCTTTTTCTAAAGTTTCTTTTGCGATTTTTTCCTGATTTGCTTTTTGTAACTTCAATGTATTCATATTCGCTTCGGTCGCTTCCACACCGAGCTTCTTGGGTAAAACGTAATTTCTTGCATAACCGTCGTTGATTTCCAACAATTCACCTTTTTTACCCAGCGATTTCACATCTTGTAGTAGAATAACTTTCATGATATCCCTCTTTCCTTACATTTGTAAATTTAATATGATTAACTGTCCATCTCTCCGTCATCAATCATTTCATCCAGTACAGCCTTCAATTGATTGATTGCTTCATCGACGGTTGTATTTTCAAACTGTGCACCGGCAATATTCATGTGCCCGCCGCCGCCAAGTTTCTCGACAATAATCTGCACATTCTCATCGATAGAACGTGCACTTAGATAAATACGCCCCTGATAATCGGCAAAAACAAAACTTGCCTTAATTCCACGTATATTGAGAAGTTCGTTTGCCGCTTGCGCCGCAACGATGGTCGGACTCTTGGCTTCCGAATCGCAGACGGATATCGCATAGTAATCGCGGTAAATCATTGCGTCCCGAACTGTTTTGGCTTTTTCCATATAGTCGGATGCATCTTCGCGGAACAATTTCCGTACACGCGTTACATCAGCCCCGTTTCTTCTTAAGAATGCTGCCGCCTCAAAGGTTCTGACACCGGTCTTTGCCATAAAATTATTGGTATCAATCATAATTCCGGAGTACAAACAATCCGCCTCTACACCTCTGATTCTGATTCCGCTGTCGACATACTGTAAAATCTCAGCAACCATCTCACATGCGGAGGATGCGTACGGTTCCACATAAGAAAGTGTGGCATTCTCAATCGTTTCGGATCCTTGACGATGGTGGTCAAGTACTACAATTGACTTACAATGTTTCAAAAGATCCGGACATTCCGTAATGGACGGTTTGTTGATATCGACGACGACGAGAACGGAATTGGTTCCAACCAATTCCAATGCCTGCTGGCTGTTCACAATCATGTCGTTTTCATACTCTTCGTTATTTTCAAACAAATCCACCAGCGGACGCATGGAAACGGAAATATCGTTCAAAATAATATGCGTCTTCTTCTCCAAGGATTTCGCGATTCGATAAACACCGACTGCCGCGCCGAAACTGTCAACATCCGCCAAACGATGCCCCATGACAAATACACGGTCTCTCGAAGAAATAATTTCTGCCAATGCCTGTGCTTTCACACGTGCTTTCACGCGTGTGCTTTTCTCCATCTGTTGACTCTTGCCGCCATAATAATTCAAGGAATTCGGCGTCTTGATAACTGCCTGATCTCCGCCTCGCCCAAGCGCCAAGTCTATGGATGCACGTGCAAACTCATAATTCTGACTGTAACTCAAACCATCCACACCGATTCCGATACTTAATGTTACCGCCATTTCGTTTCCGATGCTGACCGTCTTAACGTCTTCCAGCAAATCAAAACGAACTTCTTTGAGCTGCGTTACCGACTTCTTTCGCAAGACAACAATATATTTGTCCTTCTCTGTCTTCTTCACAATGCCGTCCAATGACGCAATGTATTTGTTAATTTTACGGTCAATCAATGCGATTAAAAGTGACCGACGCACTTCCTCAACGCCTTCCAGTGCTTCTTCATAATTATCCAAATAAATCATCCCGACCGCCAAACTCTGGTCGTCAATCTCTCGTAAAGCAATTTTTAGGGCTGTTTGATCGAAGAGATAAAGTCCGATAATATAACCTTCGTAATCCTCCGCATGAATCAATGTGCTGTTTCGAATCATGTCGGAAACGATGATTTTCTTCATTTTGGCCTGATAATAGCAGTCTTCATATGTAATCTCTACCTGTGTCTCATTCTCTTCCCCGGGTAATAGTTCTTCGGTAATCGAAGGAAAAAGATTGCAGACGGACTTGTGAAATCCCTTCGATTGATGTGTGATGCGCTCAAATTCATTGTTTGTCCAAATAATACGACCATGTTCGTCCAAAAGTGCATGTGGCAACTGTAAGTCGCGTAAAACCTGCTTCTGTACCTGTCCATATTCTGTCGCAAAACTGATAAGTTCATTGATAATAATCGGCTTGTTGTAACAAATTAACAAAATTTGAATTGCAAAATAAAAGACGACAAATACCGTCATAATAATTCCGACACGATAATCATAAAAATAAATCAGAATTGTAAGTAACGCTAACAGAACCCCAAGAAATATAGAAAGATTCGAATATGTCCGTAATTTACCCTTAAACTTAATTCTTTTACCCATCTCTGTCTCCATGTTGTGACTTCCGTCAACCAATCCCCTTCACAACCGGCATGTTATTAACCGCAAAATGTTTCCGATAAGTTACATTATACCATCATAAAGTTAGAAGTTCCACACCAACATCTTGTCTTCTTTCGACTTTTTTTGCACCTATTTTGTATGGATGTTTGTTACTGTAACAATCTTACAGCTAACCTCTCCGATCAGCGTCTCGATTGCTTCCGTTACTTCAACATCGTAGCCATGCGCAAGATAGAAATTCTTCAGCCAATCCGTGTTCTCGTTGGCCGGTTGCATAATGCAGACACTGTCTTTTTGCAATAAATCCGTCATTACATTTTCAAGCCCCATGCGTTGTAATTGTGTCTCTTGGTTCGGACTGTGCAACATCCATGATCCCAGATAAAACATGTTGTCCGTGCTATAATTGTTCTCTTGAAAAACACGTTCCCCCGCACATGCATACATGCTCGAAGTAATCAGAAATACTTGATTGTCATGTTCCTTACAAAAGTCTTGAGTGCTCTCCCACACAATCACCGATTCCATTTTTTCATTCGCAAGACGCGACACGTTTCGATATTGATATATAGCCACATTGCCTAAGATAAAAAGCATCACAGCTATAAACGACAATTTGTATATCAGTTGTTTTTTAGATAATTTTGTATTGGATTTCTCCTGTTCGGTAACAACATTCAACACAATTGCAAGAATCATTGCCAAAAAGAACAGTTCAAATCCATACGCAACGCGCTCCGGAAATCTCCCCTTCCAAAGAAAATATGCCGTAAACGAAATCAAATATACGCCCCCGGTCGAGAGTGCAAACAATGCTCCCGTTTGTCTCTTTTGAAAGCAATAAATGAGCGCTCCCATCATCGACATCGTCAATATTGTACCGATTGGCTGGCAATTCTGATATAGAAAATAGTCCATCAGCGCATACAGTATTTTTCGATAGATACTGTAAAACTGCTCCTGCCAATCATGGTACTCCTTCCCCAATTGTGCAAGGTTTCCCAATTGTTCCGTATTCGTATTCGGAAGCAAAGCAATATTATACATCTGTAGTATTTCGTAGTCTTCTCGCATGATTCCGTTCTGCGCATATATTTCTGCATACTCCTCATACGGCGGTAGTCCGTAATAGTCACAAATCTGTGTTCTTGCATGGTTGTATTCTTGATAATCCTGCCATTCATCGCCATACGCAAATCGTTCTGCGACAAATGAACCTCCAATCAATACCGCAAGTACCGCTATGACAACTCCCTTCTCAATCAAAAACTGCTTTGTTGCCTGCGTTTTCTTACGATAAAAATCATAAATGAGTGCAATTACCAACAACGGAAGTAACATTAAGAATACTTGTTTTCTGAGCCATAAACACAGAATCAGACCCGTAATGCAAACTGCATATTCTGTGATTTTTATCGTTCGTATCGGGCTTTTTCGCGTCAGGAACCAAAACAGCGCGACTGCACCGAACCAAGCAGCCGTAACCGTATATTGATTCAATACAAGGAATTGTAAATCCACAATGATAAGAATGATCCACGTTATTGTAACCGCAACACATTTTTTGATTCTATAATTAAATTGTGCTCCTATGCGAATGCAAATCAGGAACCAGCACAAATAATGCATGAAAACCATGAAGCCTCCATACCACTGAATCTGCGGAGCAAAGCGATATAACCCGCTAAAAATCAACCCCAACGGGTACATCACATATACCATATGTGCATCCGGTGTCCCGGTGAATTTCCCTGAAATTATTTCTCTGAGCAAAAAATCGTCATTGCTGACGCAAAGATAGGTAAAGCGTTTCGACACCAAACATGCCGTTGCTGCAATATATACCAAAGACAGAATGACTTCCACCCAGTGGTTTTTGATAAACGCCTTCATCGTCCCTCCAAACTTGAACAGATTCCAAAC
This sequence comes from uncultured Lachnospiraceae bacterium, assembly GCA_964389005.1. Classification (GTDB taxonomy): domain Bacteria; phylum Bacillota; class Clostridia; order Lachnospirales; family Lachnospiraceae; genus CAYMCV01. The sequence continues at coordinate 28,510 of CAYMCV010000014.1, forward strand.
ACATTTGAACTGATTATTTTATACAACCGACAATTCCTTACCGGTTCCAAGAAATTTGAAACTACAGATCCTCCAACACTATCGTGAACGGTCCGTCATTGATTAATGCAACTTCCATATGTTCACCAAAAATACCTGTTTGCACATTGATTCCCTGCTGCCGCAAAACATCGGCAAACAATTCATACAGTCTCTTTGCCTCATCCGGATTTCCGGCGTTGATGAAACTCGGTCGGTTTCCCTTTTTACAATCGGCATACAATGTGAATTGAGAAATCAGAAGAATCTCTCCTTTGGCATCTGTAATTGATAAGTTCGTCTTTCCCTCTCCATCGGCAAAAATCCTTAATTTCGCTATTTTGGCGGCATACTTATCAACCGTTGCCTCCGTATCTTCGTTCCCGACTCCAAGCAGGACGACATATCCTTTCTCAATGCTTCCGACGATATTCCCATCAACGGATACGGATGCGTTCTTTACTCTTTGCACAACTGCTTTCACGAATCTGACCTTCCTTTGTTCTGATTTCTACGCTTTTTCATTATAGAATACTTTGCGCATAATAGCAATTATTACAAAAAAAGACCTGCGTAAAACGCAGGTCTTTTGATTATAACTACAATTTAGTCGATTACGTACGGCATCAATGCTACGTGACGTGCACGTTTGATTGCTGCAGTCAAAGCACGCTGATGCTTTGCACAGTTACCGGTAATTCTTCTCGGAAGAATTTTACCTCTCTCTGATACGTATCTTTTTAATTTCGCTGTATCCTTATAATCGATTACACTATCTTTACCACAAAATGCACATACTTTTTTTCTTCTGCGCATTCCGCCGGCTGATCTTCTCTTCATCGGAGAATCGCCTTTATCTGCTTTCACAAATGCCATCTTCTTACCTCCTGTCTGAAATCCATTAGTTAAACGGCAGTTCCTCTACAATACCTTCGGGAACATGCATAAAATCATCACTTGCCGCAATCGCAGAATCCCCGCGGTTATAACCGCCGTTACCTGCGTTACCCCCTTCTGAAGAGCTGTTCTTGCTCTCAGCAAACTCTTGGTCCTCAAGCACAACCTCGGTTGTGTAGACCTTCGCTCCGTCTTTATTCGTATAGCTTCCGGTCTGAATTCTACCGGTAACCAATACTTTGGTTCCTTTGTGCAAATACTTTGCAGCAAATTCACCTGCTTTCCCAAATGCCACACACGGAATGAAATCTGCGGAATTATCATCATTACCACGACTGAATCTGCGGTCTACCGCAATGGTGTATCTCGTAATCGCCGTAGAAGATTCTCCCTGCGAATATCTCATTTCCGGTTCTCTGGTCAGACGACCCATAAGAATTACTTTATTCATAATCTCATCCTACTTTCTATTCTTCGTCGCGTCTAACAACTAAGTATCTGATGACATTGTCCATGATACGAACGCGATTTTCGATTTCAATCGGCGCAGTCGCATCAGCATCGAACTGAATGAAATAGTAGAAACCTTCACGCATCTTCTGGACTTCATAGGCTAATCTTTTCTTGCCCCAGTCATCCACATTCGTGATCGTTCCGCCGAATCGCTCAACAAGTGCTTTACACTTGTCCACAATCGCAGTTCTTTCATCATCTTCGATCTTAGCATTGACAACAACAGCTAACTCATACTTGTTCATGCTAGTTACCTCCTTTTGGTCTCTGGCCCCCTCTCAGCGGAAGGAGCAAGGAATTTTGTTACATCACGGAGTTCTATTTTAGCACACTCCATTTGGACTTTCAAGCCTTTTATATGGTTTTTTTATTTCATTTTTATCCGTCTATGTTCTGCCGTTTCATTCTGCATTGTTTCTTACTTGATCATTACGCACTTTTTCGATTCTTGCTGTATTGTTCCTGCTGTATTGTTCTTGCTCATCAATGATGCTGTATCGTTGCATACACATGAAATCACGCTTTCTTCTTGATTTCTCTGGTATTCTTCTCAACAAGCGGGCGTGCCAGCATTACCTGATGTCCGCAACCCATACATTGTAATCGAAAATCCGCGCCGACGCGCAGAACCTCCCACTCATGCGAGCCGCATGGATGCGGCTTTTTTAGCTTAATGATGTCTCCGATTTCATATTCCATATGCATTACCTTACCTCTATTTGTCCCAAAATCTCTCCGATACTACCCTGCAACAGCAAATCTGCCGCCGCATCTCGTCCGGTGGGCGCCTTGTTAATCAGCACCAATTTCTTTCCGCTGTAGTAATCAATCAGCCCGGCTGCAGGCCATACCACCAGCGATGTTCCTCCGATGATTAGGATATCCGCCGCTTGAATGCAGCGAATTGCCTTTGACATTGTATCTTGGTCAAGTCCTTCCTCATAAAGCACCACATCCGGTTTGATATCACCGCCGCACTTATCGCACTTCGGCACTCCCGTTGCTTTTGAGACATATGTAATATCATATGCGGCCCCACACTTTTCACAAAAATTTCGCAACGTACTTCCGTGCAGTTCCAGTACTTCTCTACTGCCCGCTTTTTGATGTAATCCGTCAATGTTCTGCGTTACAATCGCTTTGAGTTTTCCGGCCTTTTCCAACTCCGCAAGTTTTAGATGTGCCGCATTGGGTTTGGCATCAATGCACACCATTTTTTCATGATAAAAACGGTAAAACTGCTCTTTGTTCCGGCAATAGAATGAATGACTTAAAATTGTCTCCGGCGGATAATCGTACTTCTGATGATACAAGCCATCCACGCTTCGAAAATCCGGAATTCCGCTTTCGGTCGACACACCCGCGCCGCCGAAAAAGACAATGTTGTCACTTTGGTCAATCCAATTCTGCAATTGTGTGATTTTCTCTTTTAGATCGCTCATATCGCCCTCCTTGTTCACATGTAGGTTTCTTATGATACATCGCTGGCATATAGAAATTGTATCTCATCTGTTTTAATATTTTTACGGTATTTTCTTAATATCTCCAAGCGGTATGCCTCTCTCCAACCGATATCATTCTCCGGATCGCGCGCACTGCAATAGAGATTAAAGTAAATCCAATCGTCGACTTGCTCCACATCGTCAATCGTGAGTCGCTTTTCTTCATCTCTGTCTTCATAGTAGTACCAAAGACCGAATCCCGTAATTTCCTTCTCGCTCAGCAGAACCGTACATGAGCCTTCATATCCGTCCAGAACAAACACTTCTTTGGATGTGTAGTTATATTGCGGCTGGTTCTGCTGGGTCACCGGCGTAAACTCCAGCGTCGGAATGGTACCCTCAAGCGGTATCACTTCATTGTTTCCCGCTATATCCATATAGAAAACAGCGCTGCTTGTCCCATCATCATAGAGATAATACGTTTCCATCGCTGCGCCTT
>CAYMCV010000014.1:31899-32130 GCA_964389005.1 uncultured Lachnospiraceae bacterium
CAATCTCCACCGTCTACCGGCACGCGACCGATAATGCCGCCGTCATAAAAATTACCGCTTCCCGAATATCCACCGAATGCAAAATACATCATGTCTTTACGGAAGATGATGTTCTGGAGCAAATAATAATTGGATTCATACTCATTAAAAGCCACATCACTTTCACGCATGCACACCGGCTCGCTGATTTCTCCTGTTTCGGAATCATAGCATTTGATTTTGTACAATTCC
>CAYMCV010000014.1:32140-33442 GCA_964389005.1 uncultured Lachnospiraceae bacterium
GACTACGCTCCGATAAAAAACCCTGCCTTTGTATATACCGAAGACTTCTCCCACTCCGGCATCGAGTTCCGTCGAAGTTTCTGTCAATAAGCTATAGGCCGCCAAATATCCATACGGTTCATAAATATGTTGATACAACACGCCGATGACAGGATCGATTGCTGCCCATTTCCCGGCTCCGTATTCCTTGTAATCTCCGCCTTCTAAGTCACAACTGTACATTATGGTAGTTCCGTCTTCCGGCATATACTGTGAGTACATGCGATTTCCGTAGAAAAACATATCGGAATAGCCTTGATCCGCAAAGCGAACAACTTCTTCTCCTCGTTCGTTAAGACCGACAATTTCTGCATCACCCTGAACAGTCACATAGTCTCCCCACAACCCTTCACAGTCGGTATTCTCAATAGTTCTGACGCGATAATAGGTTATGTCTTTGTATCTTACAACCTCGCTGCCGTTATTGAGACATAATGTAGTGTCGGCTCCCGCCACCGGTATTCTGTCATCTTCATCGTCCTGTGATTCCGCTTCGTCTTCATTTGCTGACTCATCCTCAGTTACCGATTCATCCTCAGTCGCTGATTCATCCTCAGAATCTGTCGGTACTTCGGATTCCTCAAGTTCCTCTTGTACTACTGATGTCTCTTGCTCGTTCGCCATCGGTCTAAACATACTCATCCTGCCCAAAAACAAAACAATCACCAGCACGACAATCAGCCCCATCACCATCAATGCGGCAAGCACTGAAATCAATACGATTACCCATGTTTTCTTTTTTTTGTTCATCCTTTCATTCTCCCTTACACTTTTACTTATTTGTTTCATCGCAAGAATTATATGTAATAAATCACCTGCGAAATGTGATTTACATTTGATAAATACTTCGAACTATTATTTAATGATAAATATGAAACGAGAGCAAACTTCCGAAGTCTTATTAATTACTGTCGGATATGATTATCCGGTTTCATAATTTGTTGGACTGCTTGGTCTCTTGGGGCGGTTGCCGGGACGCTTGGTTGGCATTTACCTGTAAATTTCGACATCTCTTCATTTTTACAGGTGCCTTGCTCGCCCTTTTGATTGCCGCTTACCTGTAAATTTCGGCATTCCCTCATTTTTACAGGTGCCTTGCTCTCCCTTTTGCTTGTCGTCTACCTGTAATTTTCGCCATTTCCTCGTTTTTACAGGTGCCTTGCTCTCCCTTTTGTTTGTCGTCTACCTGTAAATTTCGCCATTTCCTCATTTTTACAGGTGCCTTGCTCGCTCTCTTGCTTATTTCCTACCTGTAAATTTCGC
>CAYMCV010000015.1:0-31781 GCA_964389005.1 uncultured Lachnospiraceae bacterium
TAAAATTGGTGCAAACTTTTAAATCGTCGTGTCCACTCTATGGGGTACATTATAATCAATGTCATATTTAAATGGGGCACAAATTTGCGTTTTCTATTTCTGTACCCCACAAAAGGGCGTTATGTAAACCACTTTGCCGACTAAAAAACTGCAGAAGGGGTACAGAGTTCAAAAAAATCTATTTGTGCCCCAGAAATATGCCATATTTGCGAAAATTTTCATATGTGAAGGGGCACAGAATTAAATAAGGTTAATCTGTACCCCAAAAAAGAAAAAGCCGAATACTTATGTAAACCAAAATACTGATTTCACCATCATTCTGCAAAGATTTACGTCTGAACATCGGTAACTGCTGATTTCACCATCATTCTATAGAATTCTGTGTCTTTGCGATGAGGTTAAGTTCATGATTCTTAAATTTAAGTTGCCAACTCACCATAAAAACGCTAAACTTACTTTGGGTGAGCGAGATATCAATATAAGAATATTTAAGTATAAAGAGATATCAAACTCCAATGGTATCTTAAGACAGAGCGAGGTAATGAAATGGAGACTCTGAAGCAGGCACTTGAAAAACATATTTCCCCGGCGATGTATCGGATAATCATCAGCAATCCGTGCAAGCAGGGAGGACGGACGAAGATTCAGGTTCGCCCAATCAAACTGCGCGGTGAAGTGAGATATCAAGCGACATCGACAAAGGGCACGCAGGTGTTTCATGAGAATTTGGATAAAAATGAACTAATACAGGCGGTATGTACTTGTATGGCGACGGAATTTCGCCAGTTAGAATTAACAACGCCCGAAAACAGAGTTACCTGCCTTGTAAGCAAGAAAGGCACTTGTACAGTTAAATGTAAGGCAGTGATAAACACTACTATACCAACAGATACCCAAAGTACATTGTTATCAAAGGAAAACACTACTGCCACAGCCGATACCCAAAGTACATTGTTATCAAAGGAAAACATTGCTGCCACAGTCGATACCCAAAGTACATTAATAACAAAAAGAAGCACTACTGTCACAGCCGATACCCAAAGTACATTGTTATCAAAGGAAAGCACTACCGTAACCACAGATAGCCGAAACTTGGAAATGCCTGCGGTATCCGTAGCGGAGCACAACAGGCAGAAGCATTATTTGTTGTCGGACAAGGAACCGCTCGGTTTCCTAATTGATTTGGGCGTGCAGACACCGGAAGGCGTCATTATCAGGACGGCCTATGATAAATTCCGTCAAATCAATCGGTTTCTTGAATTTATTGAGGACATTTTGCCCAAACTGAAAAAAGACGGTACAATTCGCATCATTGACTTTGGCTGCGGTAAATCCTATCTGACGTTCGCAGTCTATCATTATTTACATGAACTTTGCGGGTTGGACGTGTCGATTATCGGGCTGGATTTAAAGGCGGATGCCATTTGTAAATGCAACAACCTCACCACCAAATACGGTTACGAAAATCTTCGCTTTCTCTGCGGTGACATCAAAGATTTTGAAGGCACATCGGAGTTCCCGGGCATTACCAAGGCGGATGACAGTTCACAAGTTGATATGGTAATCACCCTGCATGCCTGCGACACGGCAACCGACTATGCACTGGATCGGGCGGTTCGTTGGGGCGCCAAGGCAATTTTGTCCGTACCGTGCTGCCAGCATGAATTAAACGGGCAGATTTCCTGCGAGTTATTGCGACCGGCGCTGAAATATGGCATGATAAAAGAACGAATGTCGGCACTTCTGACAGATGCCATTCGCGCAGAATTGTTGGAACAAAAAGGATATGACACGCAGATTCTGGAATTTGTGGATTTGACGCATACGCCGAAGAATCTTTTGATTCGGGCTGTCAAACGTCCCGAAGGTATCATGCGTAAAAAGACCGAGCAAGCAGCGGGGAATGCGGATGCACTGACGCAAATGACGGAATTCTTGGGCGTGCAGGGGACACTGCAGAAACTGTGGTCACAGTCGGATGACTGCGATTGCAATGATATGGAGTAAGAAATCAATATGAAGACATTCATTAAAATCATCGTTTGTATATGTTCGTTTATAGCGGCGTTGTTCCTGTTCGGCATGGTTTTTAACCGAGGAAACACGGACATGACGGCCGAGATGCAGCCTGCGCGCTATCCGCTGCTTTCGGTTCTCATTAACGAGCAAAAAATCAACTGTCTGCATCCTTATGTGAGCGAACCGCAACTGCCTTATATGCGAGAGAATATAACGCCTTTGGTGGAGGGGCGCGGATTGTCGGTTTGCATCGATACGTTCGGAAATGAGATTGGCTCCATCATGTATGAAATTCGAGATTTAACCGGCGAGCGACTGGTGGAGCAGACGGAACTTACCGGGTATATGATTCATGAGAACAAAGTTACAACTACATTTTCGGTTAAAAATTTAATAGAAGAAGAAAAAGAGTATCAAATGATTTTCTTTGTAACGCTGGCAGACGGGGTGACGCTTCGCTACTACACTCGTCTGATACAGGCGTACGATTATAACGCACCGGACAAATTGGCATTTGCTTTTGATTTTTCAGAGAAGACATTTTTGCGGGATGATTCATCGAAAGACTTGGTAGTCTACTTGGAAAGTGATGCGACAGATGACGATTCTAACTATCACAAAGTTGACATCCATTCATCTTACCAGCAGATTCTCTGGGGCGACCTTGCAATAACGCGTGTGACGGAACCGGTTGCCACCATTTTGGAACTGTCGAAGCAGACAGCGTCCATCGAGTTGAACTACATTGTCAATGTTCCGGAAGGACGCAAGGATTGCATGTACGCAGTGAAAGAATACTTCAGAATGCGTATCGGAAGCGAGAGAATGTATCTTTTGGAATACGAGCGCGATATGAGTCGTCTGTTGTTTACTGCGGATAAAACGGTTTTCGGCGAGAAAATCATGCTCGGCATTACGGATGAAGAGATTGCATTGACAGAGAGTGCGGACGGTAACCAGTTGGCATTTGTCAATATGGGAACGCTGTATTCCTACAATATTACATCCAATTCTTTTGCCAAAGTTTTCGGTTTCTACGATGAGAACAATTTTGACGAGAGAACACTTTATGATGCGCATGATATCAAGATTCTGAACATTGATGAGGCGGGAAATCTTTCATTTATGGTGTATGGATACATGAATCGCGGAAAACATGAAGGAGAAGTCGGAATCGCGGTTTATCGCTACGACGGCGTAATCAATACGACGGAAGAAGTTCTCTTTTTGCCATATGACAAGTCACCGGCGATGCTCAAGGCCAACGTCGCAAGATTGTCCTACTTAAATGCGACGGGCGATTTGTTCGTATATTTGGACGGTACGGTTTTTTGTGTCAATCTAAAGTCCTTGCAACAAAGCGTTATTGCCGAGAATCTGACGGACCAGACCTTCAAAGCATCCGATAACAATGTCATGATTGCATGGCAAAAAGGCAATGATGCGTTTGATTCCGAGAAGCTCCTTTGGATGAACTTAAATACCAAAGAGAGTAATGACGTGAATGCGGGTGAGGGTGCGCGAATCCGGCCGTTGGGCTTTTTAGATGAAGACTTGATTTATGGGCTGGCATATGAAACGGATATTTACACCGATGAAACAGGGAACCGTGTATTCCCGATGTATACCATTCGTATCCGCAATAATGAGGGCAGTATACTTAAAAATTACGAGCAGGAGAATCTATATGTGATATCCTGCACGATTCAGGAAAACATGATTTCACTCACACGTATTACACGTAATGAAGAGACGCTCCGATTTGAAGAGGCACCCGCCGATGCCATACTGAACAATGAGATTATCAAAATCGGTGCGAATTTAACGGAGACCGTGGTGACGCAGAATCTCAAAAAGATTGTGCAGATTGCCTTGAAACGTGCATCCGAAATCAAAACGGTTAAGGAATTGTTTCCGCGTGAAGTGATGTATGAAGGGAATCGTTCGCTAAAATTGGATATTATGATGCGAGCGGAAGAAAACTACTATGTTTATAATCGCGGAGAAATAATCGGTGTTTACAATGACCCGGCTATGGCAATCCACTTGGCGGAAGAACGTGTCGCGGTCGTCATCGGAGACAACGGAGACTACATCTGGCGCAAAGGAAACCGCAAAAACAAGAATACCATCTCCGCTATCGCAGCACAGACGCAAACTGAGACCAAGGGCGCACTCAGTGTTTGCTTGGATGCGATGTTGAACTACGAGGGTATAACGAGAAACACGCAACCGATGGTAACCGGCGGACGTTCGGTTACGGATATCTTAGAACTCGGAATGCCGGAAGCCACGATATTGAACTTGACAGGTTGCAGCCTTGATTCCGTGCTATACTATCCGGATCGTGACATACCGGTACTTGTCATGATGGAGGACGGCTCGGCACTGTTGTTGATTGGTTTTAATGAGTTGAATACGGTTGTCATGGATCCGGTGGAGGGTACCATACACAAAATTGGTATCAATGATTCCACAGAATTGTTCGAGAAGAATGGGAATCGCTATATCACGTATTTACCGCAGAAGTAACATTTTTTGTCAAAATTGGTAAAAAGGTTTGATAATCGTGAGTTCCTGCGGTATAATGGGGCGTAAAATTAAACATAAATCATTCGTTGCGTTTTTGGGATGCAACATAGGAGAAGATTATGAAGTTGACAAGTATCAGAGAAATTTTTAGAAATCGGGACAGTTATCTTGACAAACAGGTAGAAGTCGGAGGCTGGATTCGCAGTATTCGCGATTCGAAAGCATTCGGATTCATTGTGTTGAACGACGGTACGTTTTTTGAGCCGTTGCAGGTGGTTTATCACGACAACATGAGCAATTTTGACGAGATTTCCGGATTGAATGTGGGCGCGGCAATTGTAGTACGCGGTACGTTGGTAGCAACGCCGGATGCGAAACAGCCGTTTGAAATTCAGGCGGAGGAAATCGACGTGGAAGGCACTTCCACACCGGATTATCCATTGCAGAAGAAGCGCCATTCCTTTGAATACTTGCGAACCATTTCACACTTACGCCCGAGAACCAATACGTTTCAGGCTGTTTTTCGTGTTCGTTCACTGATTGCTTACGCAATTCATCGCTTTTTTCAGGAACGAGATTTCGTTTATGTGCATACACCCCTGATTACGGGAAGTGATTGTGAAGGTGCAGGCGAGATGTTTCGCGTGACGACGCTTGATATGGAGAATTTACCGAAGAATCCGGACGGAAGCGTTGATTATTCGCAGGACTTTTTTAACAAAGAGACCAGTTTGACGGTAAGCGGACAATTAAACGGTGAGACCTATGCCATGGCATTCAAGAATATTTATACATTCGGGCCGACGTTCCGTGCGGAGAATTCCAATACCACACGCCATGCGGCTGAGTTCTGGATGATTGAGCCGGAGATTGCGTTTGCGGACTTACAAGACGATATGATGCTTGCGGAAAGCATGATTAAATACATCATTCGCTATGTACTCGAGAATGCACCGGAAGAAATGAAGTTTTTCAATGACTTCGTGGACAAAGGTTTGATTGAGCGCTTAAACGGAGTGGCAAATTCCGAGTTTGGACACGTGACATACACGGAAGCTGTGGAACTTTTGGAGAAGAACAACGACAAATTTGATTATAAAGTGTTCTGGGGTTGCGATTTACAGACGGAGCATGAGCGATTTTTAACCGAAGAAATATTTAAACGCCCGGTATTCGTGACGGATTATCCCAAGGAAATCAAGGCTTTCTATATGAAGCTGAACGAAGACGGCAAGACGGTCGCAGCAATGGATTGCCTGGTACCGGGAATCGGCGAAATCATTGGCGGAAGCCAGAGAGAAGACGATTACGAGAAACTCTGCGCACGGATGGACGAACTGGGTCTGAAGCGCGAAGATTACGATTTTTATCTGGATTTAAGAAAATACGGTACGGCGCGTCACGCTGGATTTGGATTAGGATTCGAGCGTTGCGTTATGTATCTGACGGGTATGGGTAACATTCGCGATGTCATTCCGTTCCCGAGAACGGTGAACAATTGTGATCTTTAATACTGAATCAATCAGATAAAAAGGAATGGAGAACCAATAAATGGACAGAATGATCATACCGGAGGGGTATCACAGTCCGCAATCGATTATCGATACGGAGATAGCAATTAAGGAAGTCAAGGACTATTTCGAACGTGCTTTGTCGGACGCATTGGATTTGACACGTGTATCGGCACCGCTCTTTGTGAAGCCGGAAAGCGGCTTGAATGATAATCTAAACGGTGTGGAGCGACCGGTATCGTTCGGCATCAAGGAGCAGAACGATGCAATTGCCGAAATCGTTCATTCACTCGCTAAATGGAAACGCCTTGCACTCGGTGCATACGGTTTCGAAGTCGGCAAAGGACTTTACACGGATATGAGCGCGATTCGCCGAGACGAAGATACAGACAATCTGCACTCACTCTATGTGGATCAGTGGGATTGGGAAAAAATCATCGATAAATCCGACAGAACCATCGAGACGTTAAAAGAGACCGTATTTCGTATTTACATGGCAATCAAACAGACAGAGTACTATATTTGCGGTAAATATCATTTTATGGATCCGTTTCTCCCGAATGAGATTACGTTCATCACGACACAGGAATTGGAAGATCGATTTCCGGATAAAACACCGAAGGAGCGTGAGAACATCATTACCCGTGAGAAAGGCGCTGTTTTCCTGATGCAAATCGGCGGCGCGTTGCGTTCCGGGGAACGTCATGACGGCAGAGCACCGGATTACGATGATTGGACGTTAAACGGGGATATTTTGGTATATTACCCGATTCTCGATATTGCATTGGAACTTTCCTCTATGGGAATTCGCGTGGATGAAGAGACACTTGTAAAACAGCTAAAAATCAGTCAATGCGAGGAACGTGCCGAGCTGCCGTTCCAAAAAGCCGTACTGGAAGGAAAGTTACCGTATACCATAGGTGGCGGTATCGGACAGTCCAGAATCTGTATGTTCTTTTTACAGCGGGCACATATCGGAGAGGTACAGTCCTCCATATGGCCGGATGAGACGGTTGCCCGTGCTGAGGCAAACGGAATTCATCTACTGTAAGTATAAAAAACAGAGATTTCTACATACCGGAGGCTGTGATGAACCGAAACGGTAGATAGAGAGGAGTTACATGAAAAAGGCATTCATGCATTACATTCTTCCAATCACCATCGTAATTGCGTTGGTTCTTTTGGATCAATGGGTCAAATACCTGACAATAGAAAATATCCCCTTGAATACCTCCGTTCCTTTGATTGAGGGCGTTTTTGAGTTAAATTATATTCGAAATCAGGGAATGGCATGGGGAATGTTGCAGAACATGCAGTGGCTTTTTATCATTATGACTCCGTTGATTTTGGCGGCAGTTTGGTTTTCTTACGTCCGTATGCCGCATGAGAAGCGTTTCCTGCCGGTCAGAATTGCGGAAGTGTTAATCAGTGCCGGCGCGATTGGAAATTGTATTGACCGCATATTCCGCGGGGAATTGTTCAAGGGCTATGTTGTGGACATGTTCTATGTGAAAGCTATTAATTTTCCGGTATTTAATGTTGCGGACAGTTATGTGTCGGTGGCATTTGTCGCATTGTTAATATTAATTGTTTTTGTATATAAGGATGATGATTTTGCCAAAATCATTCCTTTTGGGAATACGAAGAGCCAAAAAGGGAGTGAAACAGAATGAGAGTAATTGATGCGCATACACACATTTTTCCCGAGAAGATTGCGATCAAGGCTTCGGAGTCCATCGGGCATTTTTATGATTTGAATATGAGTTCCGATGCTTCCAGCAAGAGTTTATTGGAAAAGGAAGCAGTGATTGGGACGGAGCATATACTGGTTTGTTCTTCCGCACTCAGTCCCCTGCAAGTTGCAAGCATCAACGATTTTATTGCATCTGAGTGCAAAGCACATTCGGAGTTTATTGGATTTGCAGCCATGCATCGTGACTTGGAAGGATACGAAGAAGAATTGGACCGCGCACTTGGCATGGGTCTTACCGGCGTAAAGTTCCATAACGATATGCAGCAGTTTGACATTGATGATGAGAAGATGTTGCCGATATATCGCGCGATTGCGAAGCGAGGCATGAAGGTGCTGTTTCATATGGGAGATGACCGCTATGATTTCTCATCACCGAAACGAATGGAGAAAATAGCGAAGTTAAATCCTGATTTAACAATTCTCGCAGCACATTTTGGAGGCTACCGTCGTTGGGAAGAATCCCTGCACGTGGAGAAATTGGAGAACGTGTACTTTGATACTTCAAGTTCGCTGGCGTTTTTGGATGATTCCATGGCATTGCGCTTGATTGACCGTTTCGGCGCAGACCATTTCTTCTGGGGAAGTGATTTTCCGATGTGGAATCCGGCGGATGAACTGAAGCGATTCTTATCGCTTGATTTGGATGATGAAACCAAAGAAATGATTACCTATTATAATTTTGCGAAGCTGTTTGGAATTTGATATTGCGAATTTGGGAGAGGGTAAAAAAGAACCTAGGCTTGAAGAACTGCCAATTTGGCGGTTCTTTTTTGTATGCGAACAATCAATTTGTTTTACATACTTTTTACACAAAGACTCTTTTTGGCTTTACGAAGCGGGAATAGCATAGAGGTTGTAAAACAAAAACAACGAATCATAACGAGAAATAATGGAGGATGAGAAATGAAAAAAATGTTCGTAGTTACATTAATTGCAGCAATGGTCGGTCTTACGGCGGGATGTGGCGCAACAGAACCGAAAACGGTAGCAACCGACGGATCGACATCTATGGAAAAGGTTATCGGTGTCTTGGGAGAAGCATTTGAGGCAGAAAACAAAGGTGTGACGTTTACGTATAATCCGACCGGTTCCGGTTCCGGTATTTCGGCAGTTGCAGAGGGCAGATGTGATATCGGTCTTTCGAGCCGTGGCTTGAAGGAGGAAGAAAAAGCACAAGGACTTGAAGAGACGGTTTTGGCTTATGACGGAATCGCAATGATTGTGAATCCGGAGAATCCGGTCGGTGATTTGACACTTGAGCAAATTGCAGCTATTTACAAAGGAGAAATCACAGATTGGAGTGAAGTTGGCGGAAATGCCGGAGAAATCGTTCTCATCGGACGTGAGGCAGGAAGTGGAACACGCGATGGCTTTGAATCCATTACGGGAACGGAAGATGTCTGCCAGTACCGTCAGGAATTGACTTCAACCGGAGACGTTATTACAACAGTCTCACAGAATGTATCTGCAATCGGCTATGCATCGCTGGCATCCGTGAAGGAAAGTGTCAAGATGGTTACCGTTGATGGTGTTGTACCTTCCGAAGAGACGGTTAAAGACGGTTCTTATGTCATTCAGCGTCCGTTCATGTTGGTTACCAAGAGTGATGTTAAATTATCGGAAACTGCACAGAAATTCTATGATTATGCGCTTTCAGAGGCAGCAGCAGATATGATTACGAAGGCGGGTGCGGTTGCCGCATTTGAGTAAGCACCTATTGAAAAAAGAAACGGATGGGAAAAATCATGTCAGTCAAGCTCAAGCAAAGCAGAAAAAAGGCTGCGGAATCCTTTTTACACATGGTGTTCTTTATGCTGGGAATGGTCGCTGTCGGTTGTGTTCTGACAATCAGTATTTACTTAATCATAGCGGGCATTCCGGCGATACATGAAATCGGGATTGGGAAGTTTCTGTTCGGAAAAGAATGGGCTTCCACGGCGGAAGTTCCGCAATATGGAATTCTGCCGTTCCTGTTAACTTCCGTGTACGGAACCGCAGGGGCAGTCGCAATCGGCGTACCGATTGGATTTTTTACCGCAGTTTATCTTGCTAAAATGGCTCCGCCCAAGATCAAAAGTCTGGTGGAGCCGGCAGTCGGACTTTTGGCAGGTATCCCATCCGTGGTCTATGGTCTGGTGGGAATGCTGGTACTGGTCCCGGGCATTATGAAACTGTTTCATATTCCGGATGGGGCGGGGCTTTTGGCTTCCATTATCGTACTTGCGGTTATGATTCTGCCCTCGGTCATCAAGGTGGCGGTGACGGCATTGGAGGCGGTTCCCAAGGAATATGAAGATGCTTCGCTTGCATTGGGTGCAACCCAAACGGAAACATATTTTCGCGTTTCCGTTCCTGCAGCCAAGAGCGGTATCGCAGCGGCGGTAGTACTTGGCGTCGGGCGTGCCATCGGTGAAGCCATGGCGGTTATGATGGTTGCAGGAAATGCACCGAATATGCCGTCATTGTTTGAAAGTGTCAGGTTTTTAACCACTGCAGTTGCGAGTGAGATGTCATACTCATCCGGATTGCAACGGCAGGCACTGTTCTCGGTAGCTTTGGTATTGTTTCTGTTTATTATGCTGATCAATGCGGCACTCAATCTGCTGCTGAAAAGGAGCCGGTCGTAATGAAAACCTCATATAAAAATGAACGAAAATTATATCAGGCAGTCATGAAAACGCTTTGTTATCTATCGGTTGGGCTGGTATGTCTTCTGGTTCTGTTTCTGGTCGGGTATGTCATGATTCGCGGAATCGGATTTATTTCATGGGAGTTATTGACAACCAAACCGAGTTATATTGACGAACGCATCGGTATTCTGCCTGATATTTTAAATACATTGCATCTTGTAATTGCATCTTTGGTGATTGTAATACCAATCGGTGTTGGTGCTGCCGTTTACCTGACCGAATACGCACGAAGCAAAAAACTTACCGATGTCATAGAATTTGCATCCGAAACGCTTTCGGGAATTCCATCGATTATTTACGGATTGGTCGGTATGCTTCTGTTCTGCCAGTTTCTCGGATTTCAGACATCCTTACTTGCAGGCGCGCTTACACTGGCAATGATGAATCTTCCGGTCATCATACGAACAACACAGGAAAGCTTGAAAACGGTACCGCGAAGTTATCGTGAAGGCGCATTTGCACTCGGAGCCGGGAAGTGGCGCGTGATTCGAACGGTGGTTTTGCCATGTTCCGTACGCGGAATTATCACCGGCGCGATTCTGTCCGTCGGAAGAATTCTCGGAGAATCCGCCGCACTTCTTTTTACGGCAGGATTTGCCCACAGTGTCAACGGATTCATTACGGGTCTGAGCAAATCGGGCGCCAGTCTGACGGTTGCATTGTATGTATATGCCAAGGAACAGGGAGAATTCGGAGTTGCATTTGCAATCGCGGCAATTCTGATGCTTTTAACAGTCGCTATCAACGCAAGTGCGGCACTTGTTGAGAATTATTTTAGAAAGAAGGAGCAAAAATGAGTACAAAGACAATGATAGAAACAAAGGACTTGTGTCTGTGGTATGCGAAAACACAAGCACTCAAATCCATCAATATGCAGATTTACGAGAACAGCATTACTGCACTCATCGGACCTTCGGGATGCGGTAAATCCACTTTTCTAAAAACATTGAACCGAATGAATGATTTGATTCCGGAAGTGCGTATCAGCGGTGAAGTAACATATCTCGGAAATGACATATTCTCGACAGATGTAAATGATTTGCGACGTGATATCGGAATGGTTTTTCAGAAACCCAATCCGTTTCCGATGAGCATTTATGACAATATTGCATACGGCCCGCGTACACACGGCTTAAAAAACAAAGCAAAATTGGATGAAATCGTTGAAATGTCGTTACGCGATGCTGCCATCTGGGAAGAAGTCAAGGATCGACTCAAAAAGTCGGCACTCGGGTTATCCGGCGGACAACAACAGCGTCTGTGTATCGCACGAGCACTTGCCGTCAAACCGAAGGTGCTTTTGATGGATGAACCGACTTCGGCATTGGATCCGATTTCGACGCTAAAGGTCGAAGAACTGGCTGAAAAGTTAAAAGCCGATTATACAATTATAATTGTCACGCATAATATGCAGCAGGCGGTCAGAATTTCGGATCGTACAGCGTTCTTTCTACTGGGAGAATTGGTGGAATGCGATGAGACGGAGAAACTCTTTGCGGCACCGCAACAGCAGAAAACAGAAGACTATATTACGGGGAGGTTTGGATAATGAGAAAGAAATTTGACGAGCAATTGGCATTGCTGAATTCGGAGTTGATTAAGATGGGTGCATTGTGCGAGGATGCAATCGCTGCTTCGGCAGAGGCATTATTGCATGTGGATCTCGAACTTGCGGCACGTTTGGATCCGCTTGCACAGAAAATCGAAGAAAAAGAAAAAGATATCGAGACACTGTGTCTGAAACTGATTCTACAGCAGCAGCCTGTTGCAAGAGACTTGCGACAAGTTTCTGCGGCATTGAAAATGATAACCGACATGGGGCGTATCGGCAACCAGTCTGCGGATATTGCGGAATTGATTGAATACCTGCAGGGAAACAGTGTTGAGGAGTTTCATTTGATAGCGGAGATGTCACAGGCCACGATTCAGATGGTAACGGAGAGTATTGATGCATTTGTAAAGCAAGATGAGGAATTGGCACAACAAGTCATTGCCTACGATGATGTTGTGGATGATTTATTCATCCGAATTAAGGCATCTTTAATCACATTAATCAAAGAAAATCCGGAAGAAGGCGAATATGCGATTGACTTATTGATGATTGCGAAGTATTTTGAACGTATAGGAGATCATGCTGTTAATGTTGCGGAGTGGGTTGTCTTTGCAATTACCGGTATGCACCGGGGAGAGGATTCATAATGATTTATTGTGTTGAAGATGACAGTAATGTAAGAGAAATTGAGTTGTATACCCTGCATTCCACAGGATTTGAAGCAATCGGATTTTCCGAGGGCGGTGCATTTTGGCGGGCGTTGGAGTCACAATTGCCGGATTTAATTCTTTTGGATGTCATGCTTCCGGGTGAGGATGGAATCGAAATCCTCAAAAAATTGAAAGAGAACAGAAAATGGAAGAATATACCTGTGATTATGGCAACGGCAAAGGGTGCGGAGTATGACAAAATTCAGGGACTCGATTTGGGCGCAGATGACTATATTGTCAAACCGTTCGGTATGATGGAGATGGTATCCCGTGTGCGCGCGGTTTTGCGAAGGAGTGAGGTGAAGCCGACATCAAGCCTGTTGCAAGTAGGAGAAATCACATTGAACAACAAGGGTTACGAAGTGACGGTTTCCGGTAAACAGGTATTGCTTACACTGAAAGAATTTGAACTTTTACGCGCTATGATGGAAAGCCCGGGTGTGGTTTTTACGCGCGATAACTTGCTTGATTTGGTGTGGGGCGGTGCCTTTTACGGAGAAACCAGAACCGTTGATATGCATATCAAGACGTTGCGGCAGAAGCTGGGGAGCGGTGCGGAATTGATTCAGACGGTTCGCGGCGTTGGATATCGAATTGAGGTGAAAAATCAATGACAAAAAAGATATTTGGCTCAATTATTGCGGTGGCGGCATCCATCCTGGTATCGTGTCTTGTAATCATCATGGGTGTACTGTTTCGTTATTTTGAGAATATGGAAAAACAACAATTGGCGGTACAGTGTGATTTGGTTGCACAGGGCATACAAAAGTGCGGTCAGGCGGAATACTTTGAAGATTTGGAATTGCAGAATTACCGCATCACCTGGATTGCGTCGGACGGCAGAGTACTGTATGACAACTATGCGGCTGTAGAAAACATGGATAATCACGCGAATCGTAAGGAAATCAAGGAGGCATTGGAGTACGGGGAAGGTGAAGACGAACGATATTCCGATACCATGATGAAAAAAACGGTTTATCACGCCAAACGGTTGCCCGACGGAAGCGTAATTCGTATGTCGGTTTTGCAGAACAGTATCTGGGGTTTGATTTTTGGCATGACGCAACCGTTTGCAATCATTATTTTTGTGGCTGTGATTCTGTCTTTTATCATAGCAAATTATATATCTAAAAGGATTGTGCGACCTTTGAATGCATTGAATCTAGACCGGCCGCTTGATAATGACACCTATGAGGAATTGGCGCCGCTGCTTCGAAGAATCGAGCATCAGCATCGAAAGATTCAGGAACAGATGTCAGAACTTTCGAAACAAAAAGATGAGTTTGCCGCGATTACGGAAGGAATGAGCGAAGGTTTGGTTCTGCTTGGGAGAGAGGATGTAATCTTAAGCATGAATTCTGCCGCAATCCGCTTACTGGAAGCAGATGCACAATGTATCGGCAAAAGTATTCTTACCGTGTATCGCAATACAGAGTTACAGGAAGCAATCGAAACGGCATGGAAAAAGGGCAGCAGCAGTATTTTGATGTCTTTGACCGGGCGTGAATACCAGTGGAACATCTCATCGGTGCAAAATGACGGTCAAATCATCGGTCTTTGTCTCTTTGCATTCGACATTACGGAAAAAATTCAGGCGGAGCGTATGCGACGTGAATTCACGGCAAATGTCTCGCATGAGTTAAAAACACCGCTGCACTCCATTATGGGAACCGCCGAATTGATGGAAAACGGTTTGATGAAATCGGAAGATGAGCCGTATTTCGCCGGACGTATTCGTAAAGAGGCATCCAGACTGGTGGAACTGATTGATGATATCATTCGGCTTTCACAATTGGATGAAAAGGCAGATTTTAAGTGGGAAAATGTTGATATTACGGAATTGATTACAGATGTCTGGGATACATTGTCGGAAGCCGCAGATGCCAAAGGTATCACGATGCAGATTGTGGGAGAATCACAGACGGTGTATGGCGTTCGCAGATTGTTGCATGAAATCATATACAACCTTTTGGATAATGCAATCAAATACAGCAAAGAGCCGGGCAGTGTGGATATCTTGCTTCGCGCAGACGAGATAACGAAACGGGTATCGCTGACGGTATCCGACCACGGAATCGGAATTCCGAAGGAACATCAAGCGCGTATATTTGAACGTTTTTATCGTGTGGATAAAAGTCACTCCCGCATGACCGGCGGAACGGGACTCGGGTTGTCGATTGTCAAGCATGCGGCGGAATACCACCATGCAAACATCGAACTCAAAAGCAGAATCGGCTTCGGAACGGTTATTACGGTGAAGGATTTGCCTGCGGCTCATACTTCTTCAGCAGAGGATCCAGAATCAGACAATCCAGAAAACATTTGAAACCGGGAAGAAATAAGAGGCTCCACCACGCCCAATAAGCAAGCAGGACGGCAGCCACCCAAAATGTGAGCAGCGCAATTGTTTGCGGCAGATTGGTTGCGGCAAGCGAGAACGAATACTTCAAAAGATGTCCGGTTTTGATATGAAAGCGCGACAGCCACGGAAAGGCCAAATTCATGGCCGCCAGATAAAAGAGAACCAGCAGATAGGATAGAATTCGTCCGCCGAGCGCATAGTCCGATTGATTGTAATAGAAGAACAGGCAGTCAGCCGCAAGCACCACCCCGATGAGAAGATAGACGAGGGTTGCTGCGGTTGCCTGCTTAAAATTTTTTTTAAAAGAAGAAAAGAACTCCTTTGTCACATGCCCGATGCCTTTACGCACGGATTTGGACATGGCGTAGTAAGCCGCAGTTGACGCTGCGCCGATTGTGACAATGGGGACGGAGCAAACTGTCCACAAAATTCCGACCCATACAATGTCCCAGAATGTCGATAAAAATCCCATCAATTTGCCGTTATAACTAAAAATTCCCATACAATCCTTTCATATTCAGTCGCTGTGCAGCAAAGGATGTGCAAACTTGGCGCATCACTTGGTTTCATAAGGTGATTCGATTTCATAAAACACGCATCCACTCTGCTTGAAGCGATTGACAAACAGTTAAAAACCATGTAAAATTATTTCGTACCATACAAGTATACAACACAACTTACAAAAGGGGAACCCTTAATTATGTACAATTCTCTCTGGTTGAATTATAGCAAAGTTGAACAACAAACGGAAGAAGCAAAATACATCGCGGATGTGATGAAAACCGTCTGCGTGGAAGGATTTGCGACGACAGATTCCATTTTGAACAACTGCCTGAAAGAAATCAGATTTGCGGTTAAGGAGATGTTTCAAAGTGAAGTACTGATTGCCACGGGAACCACCGGTCGCGCATTGTTTTTGCGTCGGAATCAGGCTTTGTTTCAAGCGGAATCAAACAGCGATATTGCAAGTGAAGGGTATCATGTCTATGCAGATGCAAGTGGATATCACATAGAAGCGGCTGCGAGCAAAGGGCTTTTGTACGGTGTTTTTTATTTTTTAGGGTTATTGCGACAGGCAAAGTGTTCGTTACAACTTGATGTCAAGAAGTGCCCCGACAACCCGCTTCGGATGTTGAATCATTGGGACAATATGGACGGAAGTATCGAGCGCGGTTATTCGGGAAATTCTTTCTTTTTTGAAAATGAAGAGCTCATCGTCAATGAGCGGACCGAGCGGTACGCAAGACTTGCAGCATCGGTAGGCATCAATGCGGTTGTAATCAATAACGTCAATGTCAAAGGTGCGGCAACGGACTTGATTTCCGACCGTTTTTATACAAAGGTTAATGAACTGGCAAATCTCTTTCAAAGTTACGGAATTCGACTGTTTCTCAGCATCAATTATGCGATGCCGATGGAAAAGGATCTGGATACGGCGGATCCGATGAACGAAGACGTATGCAATTGGTGGAAGGAGAAGTGCCGCGAGGTATATGCAGCTGTTCCGGCATTGGGCGGATTCTTGGTAAAGGCGGACTCCGAGGGACGGCCGGGACCTTTTACCTATCAAAGGACGCAGGCGGACGGTGCCAATATGTTGGCGCGTGCGATTCGTCCGTATGGCGGATTGATTATTTGGCGTTGCTTTGTTTACAATTGTCAGCAGGATTGGCGAGATCAAAAGACTGACCGTGCGCGGGCAGGTTATGACTATTTCAGTTCACTTGACGGGCAGTTTGAGGAAAACGTAGTTTTGCAAATCAAAAACGGGCCGATGGATTTTCAAGTGCGCGAACCGGTATCACCCTTGTTCGGCGGACTCAAGCAGACCAATCAGATGCTGGAAGTGCAGATTGCACAGGAGTATACCGGACAGCAAATACATGTTTGCTATCTGATTCCGTGGTTTCGACAGATTCTTGCGTTCCAAACCTATCTAAAAGGAGACGAAACGGACGGTACGGTTGCCGATATTATAAGCGGACGTGCGCTTAAACAGAAATACTGCGGTATGGCGGCCGTTGCCAATACGGGCAACGATGAGAACTGGACCGGTCATGATTTGGCGGCGGCGAATTTGTACGGATTCGGAAGATTGGCTTTTGATACCTCGCTTACGGCAGAAGAGATTGCCGAGGAGTGGATTCGTCTGACTTTGGCACCGGCATTGACGGCAGCGGAGTTTGAGCGGAATCATCGACAGGTGATTGTGGATTGCATTTTAGATATCTTAATGAAATCATGGCCGGCCTACGAAAAATATACGTCTCCGCTCGGTATCGGTTGGATGGTGGTTCCGAATACACATTTCGGGCCGGATGTCGACGGCTACGAGTATTCACGATGGGGGACATATCATCGTGCGGATCACTTGGGAATCGGTGTTGACAGAACCGAAAGCGGAACGGGGTATACGAAGCAGTATCGGGAACCGAACGCATCCATATATGCATCGGTAGAGGCATGTCCGGAGGAGTTGTTGCTATTTTTCCATCATATGCCTTATACCTATACGCTCAAAACCGGCAAAACCATTATTCAGCATATTTACGACAGTCACTTCGAAGGGGCTAAGACGGCAGAAGAATTGCTGGAGTCATGGAAGGGATTGGAAGGAAAGATACCAAAGAAGGTGTATACACGCGTACAATCGCGTATGGAATATCAAGCAAAGCATGCCAAGGAATGGCGTGATGTGATTAACAGTTATTTTTATCGTAAGAGCGGAATTCCGGATTTACACAAACGCGAGATTTTTTAGATATTTTAGACAGTAATCAATACGACTACGGCTTGTTTGAAATCGGTATATGGTGTAGAATGATAGCATCGTCGAAGAGGGTGGGGCAATCTTTCTTCGGCTAAAAAGAGATTTCCGATGGGGCAGCAGGAGGGACGAATGAGAATAACGGAAAGACTGGCAGGGGAAAGTTCCCGCGAATATGCATTTCGTATATTGCGCGATAACATTATTTCATTGGAATTACAGCCCGGCAGCAGTATCAGCGAGAACGAATTATCGCGTGAAATCGGTGTCAGCCGAACACCGATCAGAGAGGCGATTATTGATTTGCACAATGCGCTCATCGTGGAAATTTACCCGCAAAGGGGAAGCGTCATTTCATTGATTGATTCGGATTTGGTTGAAGAATCAAGATTTTTGCGTGAGGTGTTGGATGTGGCAGTCATCAGACTTGCCTGCCTGGTTGCGACGCCGGATGATATACGCAGACTCGAGGAGAATGTGAAATTGCAGGAATTCTATCTCCAGAATTTCATGGCGGACAAAATTCTGGAACTTGACAATGAATTCCACCGTATGATTTTTGCGGTTGCGAAGAAAGAGCGAATCTACGGGATGAAGTCAACCATGATGATTCACTATGACAGGGTCAGAACCTTATCGCTGGTTGCGGTCAAGGATGTTAAGATTGTCAACGATCATCGCGCCATGATGGAAGCAATCAGGGATCGCGACGAAGAAACGGCAGAGAATCTGGTCAGAAAACATTTGAGCAGATATACGATTGATAAGGAAGAGATTAAGAAACAGTATCCACAGTTCTTTAAAGAATAAAAGTTGTTGCTACTTATATATTGGGATTTGAATGCGCGATTAGCGAATTCAAGTCCCTTTTTGCTTGTCTAATAGTATAACTCTATACATTTTTGGTACTTTTCTACAAAAAAAACGCTCAGATTTCTGTTGTTTTGGAAATAGACAACGGAGAAATGATGAAGTATTATACTTGTATACAAGTATACAAAACATCGGAAACGGGAGAATATGCAGATGGGAACGGCAAAACAGAGTCAGGTAAAAGTTGAGAAACCGGATAGGGCGACGCGCATTGCTGCAGCAAAGATTGCGAAGATAGAAAAGGCTGAGAAAAAGGCAGCAGCAAAAATTGCGGAGAAAGCGGCAAAAGCAGCGGCGAAGGCGGCAGCGAAAGCGGCAAAAGAAGTGCAAATGCCATTGATGCGACATATCAAGAAGGAATGGGGAATCTATATTTTCTTATTGATTCCGGTGATTTACTACATCATTTTTAGATATATACCGATGTTCGGCAATATCATTGCATTTCGTAAATATCAGGCGGGTGGCAATATCTTCGGCGTGGAATGGAGCGGTTTGAAATACTTCGGACAATTCTTAAAAGACCCGACCTTCTGGAAGACGTTTCGAAACACACTGGTCTTAAACGTCTCGTTCTTGGCGGTGAAGTTCCCGCTGACATTGATTTTTGCATTATTGTTGAATGAAATCAAATGTGTATGGTGGAAGAAATTCGTTCAGACGGTTTCTTATCTACCGCATTTTATCTCTATGGTTATCGTTGCTGGTATGATTCGCGAATTGCTTTCCACAAGCGGACCAATCAATAACCTGTTGGTTTCCTTGGGGTATTTGACAAAGGATTTCATTGCATTACCGGAGTGGTTTACCACGATTTTCGTCGGTTCCGGTATATGGCAGGGACTTGGATGGGGCAGTATTCTCTACCTTGCGGCGATTGCCGGTATCAATCCGGAACTCTATGAAGCGGCAACGGTGGACGGCGCCAATCGATTCCAACGCGTGATTAATGTAACGCTTCCTTGTATTTTACCGACAATTACCACATTGCTGATTCTGGATATCGGTTACTTGGTTGGCTCACAAGGTGCGTTTGAAAAGGTATTCTTGCTTTACAATCCGATGACATATCAAACCGGAGATATTGTTTCTACATATGTATACCGCATGGGTGTCAGTTCCGGAAATTACAGTTATGCGACGGCAGTGGGATTATTTGAAGGTTTGCTGAATTTGATTTTGCTTACAATCGCAAACTTTACTTCCAAAAAAGTAACAGACAGTGGTCTGTGGTAATCGAAAGGTGTGGGAACAACAATGACTGAAGCGGCAAAAGAAAGAAAAATCAAAATGGGGAAGCCCATGAAAGTGCGTGAATCTGCACAATACAAGGTATTTAAGGTGTTTAACACCATCATTATGCTTATCATATCGGCGGCGACTTTATATCCGTTCCTTTATCTGGTAGCGCAGTCGTTTTCTTCGGAATCGGCAATTGTGCAGGGACTGGTTTCCATCATTCCGGTGGAATTCAACCTTGTAACTTACAAATCGGTTTTGAGTAAAGGTGATTTTCAGAGATTTTATCTGAATACAGTGGTCTATTCCGTTATCGGGACATTCGTATCGGTATTGTTTACAGCGATGCTGGCATACCCACTGTCCAAACCGAAACTGAGACTCAATAAGTTTTTTATCCCTTTTATCATATTTACCATGTATTTCGGCGGTGGAATGATCCCGAACTACGTGTTGATGAATGCCTTGAACTTGCGTGATACGGTTGCGGCGTTTTTGCTGCCGGGCTTAATCGGAACTTACTATGTTCTGTTGATGAAGTCCTTTTTTACCAGTCTGCCTCATGAACTTGAGGAAGCGGGTGAGATTGACGGACTCAGCAAATTCGGTGTCTTTTTCAAGATTGTATTACCGCTGTCGAAACCGATACTTGCGACCATGACGTTGTTCTATATGGCGGCCAACTGGAGTAACTGGTTCACGGCCTTCCTGTATCTGGATACGCGTGAAAAATGGCCGGTTGCGTATTATCTGCGCCAGATTATCATTGGAGCGTCCACATCTGCGGATCCGGGTAAGGTTACCGCCGAGAGTATGCAGGTGGCAGTCAATATCAAATCCTGCTCCATGGTCTTGATGGCAACCCCGATTATATGTATTTATCCTTTTATCCAGAAATACTTCGTGCAGGGCATGATGCTCGGCGGCGTGAAGGAATAGTTCGATATGGGACTCTTAGCCACAAGAGTTTTATATAAAAAACGACACAAACCAGAATAAAATGGAGGAAAGTAAAATGAAGAAAAAGTTATTGAGCGTACTGTTGGCAGTCGCAATGGTAGCTTCCCTGGCGGCGTGTAACCAGACACCTGCTGTTTCGGAAGTCGGTAGCACCGAAGAATCTTCGACAAGCGAGTCAGAAGTTGTTGAAGAGGAAGTACTTGATTACACGTATGGATTGGGAGAGACCTTCTATTCAAATGAACCTGTAACTTACAGCATGTTCTTTAGTGATGCAAGCTGGTATCCGATGACAGATGCATGGAAAACAGAAGGAGTTTTTGCAAAAATCACCGAGAAAACCAATGTTACATTGGATATTACATCCATTGATTCAGGTAGCTACGATGATAAAAAAGCCCTAAGCATCAATGCGGGCGAGGCTACTTACATTATTCCGAAGACCTATGATGAGTCTGCATTCGTAGACGGTGGCGCAGTTGTAGCGGTTTCGGATTATGTACAGTATATGCCGTACTATCAGGATTTCGTTGAGACATATAACATGCAGCCGGATCTTGACACAATTACCCGTGCGGATGGTAAGTACTATCGTTTGCCGGGCATGCTTGAGAAACCTATTCAGGATTACTCATTCATAATTCGTAAGGATCTTTTTGATGCAGCAGGCGTTGATGTAGCAGCAATTGAAAAAGATTGGACTTGGGATGATTTATATGATGCACTTGTAAAAGTAAAAGCTTACATGGTTGAAAAAGGAATGTGCAAAGAGTCTTCTTACATCTGGTCAGACCTTTGGGCAGGCAGTGAGTCCGGACAGAACAGTGGCGGTAACTTATTAAAAGTTATGGGTCAGACTTACGGCGTAAGTTCAGGCTGGGCTGTACAGGATTGTATTTCTTATAACCATGATACAAATGAGTGGTATTTAACATCTACAACAGAGAATTACAAAGAGTTCGTTACCATGTTAAACAAATTTGTCAAAGGCGGTATCCTTGATCCCGAGACATTTACACAGGATGATACCACGGCAACCAGCAAGTTTTATCGTGGTGAGACAGCAATCATGAGCTGCAATCGCGGACAGTATTCTACCTTCTTAACCGGTTTGGATGAAGGTGTCAGTGAAGGAAATTATGAGACTTATATCTGTGTTACTCCGAAGGGAAACAACAACTTCATGACAGAGAACCTTCGTCTTGAAAACGGTGTTATGATTTCAACGAAAGCTTTGAATGAACTTGGCGAAGAAGGTTTCATCAAAATGATGCGTTTTGTTGACTGGCTTTGGTATTCAGATGAAGCATATGATTTGTACAAATGGGGCGTTGAAGGCGAGACCTATGAAGTCGTTGACGGACAGAAGCAGTTGCTTCCTGAGTGGTTCTGCGGCGGTCTTGGAATCGGACAGACAGACGATTCACAGAAAGATATGCGTTTGGAATTGGGTTATGCAGGCGGTAACTTCTGGTACGGTCATACCGTAGAGAAGATGACAGATAACTTTAATCCCACAATTCAGGACTTTGTGGACAGAGTTTCCGAATACAGAGATTTGAGACCGATTAACCCGGCGCTTGCCAGCACATCCGATGAGAATGAAACCATTAACTTATGGAAGACTCCGCTCGTTGACAACATCAATACATGGACATTACAGTTTGCAACGGGACAGAAGGATGTTGAAGCAGATTGGGATGCTTACATTGCTTCCTGCGAGAGCTTGAATAGCGTTCAGTTGGTAAATCTCTACAACGAAATCAATGCAAGAGACAATTAGTGAAGCATATTCCGGATTATCCGGAGATGACACACGTAGTATCTGCTAAAAATGAACAGAATAACAAGAAGGGGTTTCTTCGGAGGCCCCTTCTGTTAAAGATAGGCACTTGACACCAAAAAGGGAACAGATTACGATGGTTAGGGGCTAAGAATGACAGGAAAGGATATGGCAAACGGGAAGTTTGGTTTGCAGCACGGGCATTGATTTGATGTTCGGTGCATGGGAGCAAAAATGGAGATGACATTCAGATGGTTCGGAAGTTCATTTGATTCTGTGAAATTAAAACAAATCAGACAGATACCGGGCGTAACAGGTGTAATTACGACATTGTATGATTCGATTCCCGGAGAAGCATGGGAAGCAGGAGCCATACGGAAACTAAAGACGGAAGTTGAAGATAACGGTCTTCATATTGCCGGAATTGAAAGTGTAAATGTGCACGATTCCATCAAAGCAGGGACGGCGGAACGTGATGAACATATAGAGAACTACATACTAACATTGCAACGCCTCGGAGAGGCGGACATACATTTGGTTTGCTATAATTTTATGCCGGTTTTTGACTGGACGAGAACGGAACTTGCGCGCAGGCGCGCAGACGGCTCCACGACCATGGCATATTCGCAAAAAACCATCAATGCGCTCAATCCTTCAGACATGTTCTTGACCCTTGAAGGTAACAGCAACGGCTATGTATTACCCGGTTGGGAGCCTGAGCGTATGGGTGAAATTGAGAAACTTTTTAGATTATATCAGGATGTGGATGAAGCACAACTGTGGAAGAATTTACAGTACTTTTTAGATTGCATCATGCCTGTATGTGACAAATACGACATTCGTATGGCAATTCATCCGGACGATCCGGCTTGGAGTGTTTTTGGGTTGCCGCGTATCATTACAAATCGCGACAATCTGCTCAAAATGCTTCAAATGGTGGATAATCCGCATAATGGTGTGACCTTCTGTACGGGTTCGTTCGGAACGTCGCCTGAGAATGATTTGCCGGGAACCATTCGTGCATTAAAGGGCAGAATTCACTTTGCGCACGTTCGCAATTTGAAGTTCATTGCGCCCGGAGAATTCGAGGAGGCGGCGCATTTGTCCGCTGACGGCAGTTTTGACATGTATGAAATTATGAAAGCCTTGTATGATATCGGTTTTGACGGACCGATTCGTCCCGATCACGGCAGAATGATATGGGATGAGGTGGCGATGCCGGGGTACGGATTGTATGACCGTGCTTTGGGTGCGACATATTTGAATGGTTTGTGGGAGGCTATCTGCAAGAGCAAATAAAGGAGCGTACAGAAAATGGAGCGTATTTACGAACAAATCAGTCAGTGTAAAATCATTCCGGTGGTGGCACTTTCGAAGGTGGAGTATGCACAGCCGTTGGCTGAGGCTCTTTATAAGGGCGGATTACCGTGCGCCGAGGTTACGTTTCGGCACAAAGGTGCCGACGAATGTATCAGAATAATGCGTAAATGTTATCCGCAAATGCTGATTGGCGCAGGCACGGTGTTGACGAAAGAACAAGTCGATGCAGCCGTGGAAGCCGGAGCAGAGTTCATTGTCAGCCCGGGATTGAATCCCGAAATTGTGTCCTATTGTATGCAAAAAGGAATTATCATCATTCCGGGCTGTTCTTCCCCTTCCGATATTGAAAAGGCACTGGAGATGGGATTGACCTATGTAAAATTCTTCCCGGCAGAAGCCTTGGGCGGAATCAAAATGCTCAAAGCATTGTCTGCACCGTATTCCATGATGAAATTCATGCCGACCGGCGGTATTACCGCGGATAATATGGAGCAGTATTTGTCACTTCCGAATGTGTTTGCCTGCGGCGGCAGTTTTATGGTACCCGGGAAGTATATGGAAAGTGGGGACTTTGACAGTATACTGAAACTGACGCAACAAACGGTTCGTAAACTTCAAAGAACTGATGAGAATACAGACGACAACAACAGTTCTAAAAGGGCTGATTTAACTAAAATTACGAATAAACGGGTCGTAACATTCGGAGAATTGATGTTACGTCTTGCGCCGGAAGGGTATTTACGGTTTCTTCAGGCCGATGCACTGCAAGCCACATTCGGTGGCGGAGAAGCCAATGTAGCGGTGTCACTGGCTAATTTCGGGACGGATGTTTCCTTTGTGACAAAGTTACCGACACACGAAATCGGGCAAGCGGCGGTCAATTCTCTGAGACGTTTCGGGGTCGACACCACGCATATTATTAGGGGCGGTGAGCGTATCGGAATCTATTATCTGGAAAAAGGCGCAAGTCAGAGACCTTCGAAGGTCATTTATGACCGCGCGGGTTCCTCTATTGCATGTGTCGACGGCAGTGAGTTTGATTGGGATGCAATTTTTAGCGGTGTCGGTTGGTTTCATTTCACCGGAATTACGCCGGCATTGTCGGATGCGTTGGCATCAATTTGCCTGCAGGCATGTTTGATTGCCAGGGAAAAGGGAATTGTAATCAGTTGTGACTTGAACTATCGGAACAAATTGTGGAGCAGAGAGCGCGCCGGACAGGTCATGAGCAAACTGTGCGAGTATGTTGATGTTTGTATTGCCAACGAAGAGGATGCGGCGGATGTGTTCCGGATTCATGCAACGGGAACGGATGTCGCGGGCGGCAAACTAAATGATGAAGGGTATCAAGATGTGGCGGAGCAATTGGTTTCGCGGTTTGGTTTCTCGCGTGTGGCGATTACGCTTCGCGAGTCGCATTCTGCCAATGATAATCGTTGGGGCGCGATGCTTTATGATGGTAAAGATTGTTACTTCAGTAAGAAATATGACGTGCATATTGTCGACCGTGTCGGCGGCGGAGATTCCTTCGGTGCGGGGTTGATTTATGCGATGATGAATGGATACGGACCGAAAGAGAGTATCGAATTTGCGGTTGCCGCAAGTTGCCTCAAGCATTCGGTGGAAGGCGATTACAATATGGCTACGGTGGAAGAAGTGCGCAAACTGGCGGAAGGTGACGGCAGCGGACGCGTGCAACGATAATGAGAACGAGAGTATGTCGAGGGTGTGTGTCGAGGGTGTGTGTGTTACATGGGGACGGGGCAAGTGTATCATTGCGTCGCAATGATACACTTGCCCCGTCCCCATGTAACACACACACCCTCGACACACATGTAACACAAGATAGGAGAAAACACATGATATTATCAATGAATGATATAGAACAGAATCCGGAATGGAAGGAAAGCAAAATTGCATTACCGACGTATGACTGCAGAGCGATGGCAGCTTATACGAAGGAACATCCCGTGTGGTTGCATTTCGGCGCGGGCAATATTTTCCGCGGCTTTATTGCCTCGCTGCAACAGAGGTTACTTTCCGCAGGACGCGCCCAAAGCGGTATTATTGCTGCGGATACTTATGATTTTGACATGATAACGCGGATTTATGACGGGTTTGATAATTTAACGCTTTCTGTCGGACTCAAAGCCGACGGGGGAACAGTGATGGAAGTAATAGGCTCGGTTGCAGAAGCAATTCGTGCAGACAGCACCGATGCTGAAGCATTTGAACGTCTCAAGGAAATTGCCCGCAATCCGGAACTTCAGATGATGAGTTTTACCATCACGGAAAAAGGTTATGCGCTATGCAATATGCAACAGGAATTACTGCCGCTTGTTGCATCGGATATGAAACAAGGTCCTGCGGCTCCACAGACGGCAATGAGCATGGTTACGTCATTGCTTTACGAACGATTTTTAGCCGGAGCAATGCCGATCGCAATGTGCAGCATGGATAATTGCAGTCATAACGGGGCGAAGTTACAAAGTGCCGTTACTGCGTTTGCCCAAGCATGGCAGGAAGAAGGTTTCGTTCCCGCAGAGTTTCTTTCATATATTTCAGACACGTCCAAAGTCACATTTCCGTGGAGTATGATTGACAAGATTACACCACGGCCGTCATCTGTAATCAAAGAGAAACTCACCTCTCTTGGTATTGCAAATATGGAACCTGTGATTACAGATAAAAATACCTATATTGCGCCGTTTGTCAATGCAGAAATCCCACAGTATCTCGTTATGGAGGATACATTTCCGAACGGACGTCCGGCACTCGAGGAAGTCGGCGTTTACATGACGGACAGAGATACGGTAAATCGGACGGAACGAATGAAGGTGACAACCTGCTTGAATCCATTACATACAGCGATGGCAGTTTTTGGTTGTCTATTGGGATATGACCATATCGCAAAGGAGATGCAGGATGCGGATATCCGTGCACTGGTGGAATCAATCGGATATAAGGAAGGTCTGCCGGTGGTATGCGATCCGCAGATTATACATCCGGAAGATTTTATCAAGGAAGTATTGGAGGAACGTCTTGTGAATCCGAACATTCCGGATATGCCGCAGCGTATCGCAACGGATACAAGTATGAAAATTCCCATTCGATTCGGCGAAACCATTAAATCCTATCTTGCAGACCCTGACAGAGATGTGCGCTCTTTAATTTTTATCCCGCTTGCAATCGCAGGCTGGTTTCGGTATCTGCTCGGCGTAGACGATTCTTTACAGCCGATGGAAGTGAGTGCGGACCCGATGCGTGAAGAACTGCAAAGCCGACTGCGTGAAATCAAAGTGGGACAGCCTGAGACCTATACGGGAGAACTTCGGTCGATTCTCCGGAATACGACGATATTTGCAGTGGATTTATGCGATGCAGGTCTTGCAGAAACAATTGAATCTATGTTTGTAGATATGATAGCAGAAAAAGGTGCCGTCCGCAAAACATTACATAAGTATTGCTCCGGTCAGTAAAGTTTAATAGCATGAATGACTTGCAATTCCGTGACTTTGTTACTGCATTATCTAAAAAATAAAACCCCCTGCGCTTTTTCCGCAGGGGGCGTATTTTTTAGATGAGTTTCTTTCCGGTCAGCAATTCATAGCCTTCCAAATAAATCGCAATCGTCTTTTCTTCCACTTCCTTGGGTAATTCCCAATTGTGGTTTTCATTCGCTTTTAACCAATCACGAGCGAACTGTTTGTCGAAGGACGGCTGAGAATGTCCGGGTTCATATCCTTTGGCGGGCCAGAACCGGGAACTGTCCGGTGTCAGCATTTCATCGCCGATTACGATTTCACCTGCTTCATTCAGACCGAATTCGAACTTGGTATCGGCAATGATGATGCCGCGTTCCAGAGCATAAGCGGCGCATTTTTGATAAAGAGCGATGGTATAGTCACGTAACTTGGTTGCATACTCCAAACCCTTACCGGGGAATTCCTTCTCAAGATGAACAATACTCTGTTCAAAAGAGATGTTTTCATCATGGTCGCCGATTTCCGCCTTGGTTGACGGGGTATAAATCGGTTCCGGCAAACGGTCGGATTCCTGTAAGCCTTCCGGAAGTTTGATGCCGCATACCATGCCGGTCTTCTGATAACTTGCCCAGCCGCTACCTGTAATGTAGCCGCGAACAATACACTCCACCGGAAGCATGCGAAGTTTGCGACACATCATGCTGTTACCGGTAAATTTCGGTTGGCGGAAGAATTCGGGCATATCATTTACATCTGTAGAAATCATATGATTCGGAAGAATATCTGAAGTATAGTTAAACCAGAATTCCGACATCTTCGTCAGAACGGTGCCTTTCCCCGAAATCACATTTTTCAATATAACGTCAAAGCAGCTGATTCTGTCAGTAGCCACCATAATTAAGCTGTCGCCGTTATCATAAATTTCGCGAACCTTTCCTTCTTTGAACGGTTTCAAATCGACTGTTGTCATCACATGTACCTCTCGCTTTCGTTTTTGCATTTCATTTTTTATATGTTAATAATTGATATATTCATTAGCATGATAGTGCATTCTGCGCCGAAAATCAATCCTTTTGCAAAAAACTCATCCAAAGAACTCGCATGATTATGTAAGGATGTTGAGAAACTCTGTCGGTGTTCAGGTAAAGAAATTATAATATGACAAAAATACTTCCATATGATATCATATAGTCAGTAAATTCATCTTGACCGGTATTAAGTTCTAACAATAACGGATACCGACAAGATTCGATGAAATCCTCGTGAACGGCATTTGAATCGTGATAAAAAAGGCATGGCATGGAGATTGGGGTATGAAAAGGAAACTTCTGATAGTAGACGATAATGATATGAATCGTTTCATATTGGACAAAATTCTGAATAATGATTATGAAGTCCTGCAAGCAAAGGACGGAATGGAAGCCATGCTGATACTCAATGCTCAGTATGATACCATCTCCGCAGTTTTGCTTGATATTGTAATGCCTGTCATGGACGGTTATGAAGTATTGAAAGCAATGCGTAACAGCGGACATTTATCACAGATTCCTGTCATTGTAACCACCGGAAGTGAGGGGGCGAACGATAATGAACTCAAAGCACTCACACTCGGTGCCAATGACTTTGCCGTGAAGCCGTATAATACGGGTATTATCAAGAAACGTGTGCAGAATATCATTAAATTACGTGAATCTGCGGCACTGGTGAATGCAATCAGAACCGATCCGTTGACGGGGCTGTTCAGCCGTGCCGCCTTTTTTGAGCGCGTATCCGAAATGGTAGCTTCGCAAAAAGCGGGCTATTACGTGATGGCATGTTTTGACGTAGATCATTTCAAAGTCATCAACGATCAGTACGGAAATGTTAAGGGCGATGAAGTGCTAAAACACATTGCAGTGTCACTTGCAGTCGGTTTTGCCGAGATTGAAGGCATTTGCTGTCGTATGTTTGCTGACGTTTTCGCAATTTTTTACCCTCGTTCCTACATGGATTCCTCCATGATTCAGGAAATCCACCAATCCATCAAGATATTCGACGGGACAATTCCGCCGATTTCATTCAGCGTCGGACGTTATATCGTAGATGATTTGTCTCTGCTTCCGAGTGCAATGTATGACCGCGCATTGCTTGCGAAGGCTTCCGTGAAGGGACGTTATGACACACATGTCGCATTGTACAATGAGTCAATGCGTCAGCATGTGTTGAAAGAACAAGAAATTACAGGAGATATGGATAAAGCGCTCAAAACAAATCAATTCGAAGTTTGGTTCCAACCGCAATACAATCACAACACCGGTGCGTTAATCGGTGCGGAAGCTTTGGCGCGTTGGCGTCACCCGGACAAGGGTATGATTCTGCCGGGCGATTTTATTCCGGTTTTCGAAAAGAATGGTTTCATTTACGAATTCGATAAATACATATGGTATCACACCTGCGAATTACTGCGCAAATGGATAGACGAAGGCTACTCTCCACTGCCGGTGTCCGTGAATATCTCACGATACGACATTTTTAGGAATGACTTGCTGGATGTTCTCCTCGGTGATTTGGAACAATTTGCGCTGCCCGTGGAACTTTTACGCTTGGAAATTACGGAGAGTGCGTTCATGCACTCTTTCCAATCAATGGTAACCGTAGTTACTAATTTGATTTCACATGGTTTCACGGTTGAAATCGACGATTTCGGCAGCGGTTACTCGTCACTTAATATGCTAAAAGACGTGCCGGCACAGATGTTGAAGTTGGATATGCGTTTTTTAAAAGGTGATTTTAAATCCGACCGTGGCGGGAATATCATCGAGTCTGTGATACGAATGACAAAATGGCTCGGCATGGCAGTTGTTGCCGAAGGCGTCGAGACACTGGAACAAGCGGATTATCTGGCATCCATTGGTTGTAATTATGTTCAGGGGTACTTGTATTCAAGACCGATTCCCGTAGCAGAATATGAGAATTTGTTTCAAAAAGCCGATGCGGAGGAAAAACTGATTGTTCTGGATACCGTGGAGCGGATGGACAACAATGCATTTTGGAATCCGGAATCGATAGATACATTGATTTTTAACAGTTTTGTCGGCGCCGCTTGTATTCTTGAATACTATCGCGGAGAGGTGGAAATTCTTCGCGCATCCAAGAAGTACCTGCAGGTATTGGATAGCAAGACGATGACAATTGAAGACGTTATGCGCATCCGCTGGAACGAACATATGGATAAACAACAGCGCAAAAAACTTCGCGATGCCGTATATCATTCGATTTCGACCAAAGAAGAAATCACACTGGAAATGATTTTTAACGATTTACCTGGGTGTCCCAAGAAAACCTACCTTCGCGTAACATTTCGTATCATTGCAACAGTCGGCGAGCGTTGCTTGATTTATTGCATCAACGAAAATATTACGAAGCAGCGTGAGGCGGAACATGAGATTCAGGAAGCACAGGATAAAATTCGCCTGAGCAATCAGTTGGTAGCCGATTCATCCGCGGCAATCTATGTCTGTGACACCGAAAACTACCGACTTTTGTATGTGAACAATCGTTGCGCAGAGACTTGCGGAAAGACCGTGGAAGAAGCACAGGAAGTGCCTTGTTACAACTATCTCAAAGGCAGAACCAAACCTTGTGTTCCCTGTTATATGGAAGACGCCGTCTATGATAGATATGCAGAGCGTGAATATTGCAGTACGTCGACCGGCAAACATTATATGATTCGCGGTAAACTCATCGACTGGGGAGGCAGAAAAGCGCTTGTTGAGTATATGAATGACGAGACGGAACGCGTCAATTCCAGATTGAAATCCGAATCAAGCAAGCGCGCCATGGAGATTGCCAGTATCAACAGCGGTATTTCCTTTTGGCAGTATGATATCGATAAAAAACACATCACATGGGAACCTAATATGAACGTCGCATACGGATTCTATCCGAACGGAATTGACAATGTTCCGGAAAGCATCATTCAAAAAGGGCGTATATACCTTGCAGATGTTGAGGAGTTCCTTCGAATGCATCGGGAATTGAAGGAAGGCGCGGAAACTTGTGAGTGTACGATACGTTTCATTAATGAGAACGGAACCTATTCATGGAAGCATATCGTATATACACGCTTGCATGAGGAGTACAATCAAGGCAATATTGCCATTGGTTTTGCAGCGAACGTTGATTTGCAACAAGAGATGAAGATACGTTTCGAGCATGAATTGCAACTTCGTACGGAATTGATTAA
>CAYMCV010000016.1:0-31005 GCA_964389005.1 uncultured Lachnospiraceae bacterium
CAGATTCTTGTCTGCATCAACTCTAACAACCTCAAGATTTCTGACGGTTACTTTCTTGCAACCCATCTGTCCGGGCATTCCTTTTCCTTTGAATACACGGCTCGGACTGGAGCATGCACCATTGGAACCCTGATGACGATGGAATTTGGAACCATGTGCCATCGGTCCTCTGTGCTGACCAAATCTCTTGATTGCGCCCTGGAATCCTTTTCCTTTGGAAATTGCAGAAGCGTCAATCTTATCACCGATTGCAAAGATGTCTGCTTTGATTTCCTGTGCCAAAGCATATTCATCTGCATTGTCGAATTTGAATTCTCTAACATAACGCTTGGAAGAAACACCTGCTTTCTTGAAATGTCCCTGCTGTGCTTTTGTAACACCGTGTGCATGAACGATTTCTTTCTTACCTGCAGCGTCCTTATTGATAATTCTGTCTTTTTTGTCTACGAAGCCGACCTGAACTGCGCTGTACCCGTCATTATCCGTTGTCTTAATCTGGGTTACTACACAAGGGCCTGCCTGAAGAACGGTTACCGGAATCAGTGTTCCGTCTTCGTTGAAGATTTGAGTCATTCCGACTTTTGTTGCTAAAATCGCTTTCTTCATTGTTACCTCCATTCGTTTCTACTACAGCGGCATCACATCGGATGCATACTAGTTGTAGAAGGTTTTCATGTTCTGTTCTATTAAGATTCTGAATTCTTCTGTCTCGGAATCGTCAGCATTCCGTTCCTCGAGCAAAATTATTTCATCTTAATGTCGATGTAAACACCAGCCGGCATTTCCAATCTCTGCAATGCATCGATTACCTTCTGGTTCGGCTCAATAACATCAATGAGTCTCTTATGTGTTCTCTGCTCGAACTGCTCACGGGAATCCTTGTACTTGTGTACGGCACGGATAATTGTTACTACTTCCTTCTTAGTGGGAAGGGGAACCGGTCCGCTAACCTTTGCTCCGTTCTTCTTAACAGTTTCGATGATTTTCTTGGCAGAAGCATCCACTGTCTGATGCTCATAAGCTTTCAATGTGATTCTCATTACTTGATTTGCCATAAAAAAAGTCGCCTCCTTTTCGCACTCTTTAAATTCAAGTACGACAAGCGGTGACTGTACACTCTCCCGTGTGTGTCCTAAACCTTCGCATGCTGTGCTTGCGGTTTCGGATGTTCACACGTCGTTTCTACATAATTGTAGACATTCTGTTCTGTACAGTGACTTGTCGCCAGTATCTTGACTTGACATTCGCTCCACGGAAAACCCGCCTTCATTGAGGCGGCAACCTCACGCTTCATCGCTATCATGCCACAGCAAAAGTTAGTATACAACAGAAATCTACACTCTGCAAGTGTTTTTTGAAATTTTTTTACTTATCAAAATATTTCTTAATAAATTGAGAACACTTCCTTTTTTCTTCATAAAAGACCTCCCGAAAACCTATCGGTCATCGGAAGGTCAAAGAAAGGAGTAACTAAGTATTATATTGCGTTTAATTACTTTAGTAGTAACTACTGGATGAACTATCAAGCAATGTATCCAAAAAACTGAACGAACTACCCACCAATGACATAATGAGCAATACCAAGCCAATCACTCCCAATACGATTGCAACAATACCAAGAATCATTCCGGCCGTTGCCATCTTCGTGTTATTCGGATTCTTCTTCTTTGCAACGATTGCCAAAACTAAAGCGGCGATACCGACCAAGGACATAAACGCCCATAATGCTCCGCCCCCAACGCAACAACAAAGAATATCAATTGCAACAGCAGCGATACCGAGAATCATGGATATCATTCCCATGGTATTACTTGAAGAACTGCTTGTCGAAGCATCATATGTCGTTGTCGAAGCATCATATGTATAATTGCTCCCTGCATCATAGGAATATGATGCAGCATCATTTCCATACGGTGGTTGTGCATCTGTGTACGGTTGCGGAGTATCGTACGGCTGTGCATTCGTGAACTGCTGTGCACCTGTGTACGGCTGTGCGTTCATGTTCGGTTGTGCATCTGTGTACGGCTGTGCGTTCATGTTCGGTTGTGCACCTGTGTACGGCTGTGCGTTCATGTTCGGTTGAGCATCTGTGTACGGCTGTGCGTTCGTGAACGGTTGTGCATCTGTAAATTGCTGTGTTTCATTCGTATTCGGTTGTGTATACTGATTGTAGTCACCTTGCGGTGTCCCGCCTACGGGTGTTTCATAATTTCCGCCGAGATTGTTCGGCATATTATTATTCTGATCCATATGTTATCTCCCTTTTGTGTGGTTTTCTAGTGAACAAGAAAATTTTATCTTTTATAAACGTCTTTGTCAATACCCATGCAACACTTTTCATAAGGCACAGAAAAATAACCGAATCAGATATAGGTAATTCCCCATGCCAACAGTAATACATTGCGAACGACCCATTGCAGCAGCAAAATACCAAGACCTACATACAACAGAACAAACGGGCTCAATTTCGGAATCAAGCGTCGCTGCAGGCGCCTCTCCAAAAACGTGTTAATCATAAAAACGAAATATGCCACCATCCCATAGGGTACCGCGCAGTTAAAACGTATGCTTTTTAAATAGTGAAAATGAACAAAAGCATCAAAAGCCCTCGTCCCACCGCATCCGGGACAGTAGATATGCACCGCTTGTAAAACCGCACATGTACGGTCTCCATAGGCCAGTTCATCACCCCATATCAAAAATATCGCTATTGCCGCCAACAAAAACGGAAACACAAACCAGCAAAGCCGATAAACCGTTAATATCTCCACATCGATTTGATAGATTTGTTCCATTGAACTCTCACGTTGTTTCTTCATCTATTCCTTGTCCTCTTTCGTTTATGTAAGGATTTATTTTAACATAAAATTTTCGTCATGTAAAATTTGTTTTCATTATGGTTTACATGTTTCACCGAATCGAGTAAAATGTGTATTTAGACAGTAACAATAAACATAGAAACGGAGACTACCATGTGGATTGCAGACGGATGGAATGATTATGAGGTGCTTGCCGCCTCCGGTGGCGAGAAACTCGAACGTTGGGGAGACTATATTTTGGTTCGCCCCGACCCCCAAGTGATTTGGCAAACCCCTTATACACACCCCGGATGGGCGCATAAAAATGGACATTATCACAGAAGTGCCAAAGGCGGCGGAGAATGGGAGTTTATTTCGCTTCCCGAAGAATGGGAAATTTCTTATCGTGAACTCCGTTTTCGTCTCAAACCGTTCAGTTTCAAACACACCGGGCTTTTTCCCGAGCAAGCGGTTAATTGGGATTGGTTTGCCGATAGAATACAGAAATCCGGGCGACCAATCAAGGTTTTAAATCTTTTTGCCTATACGGGTGGTGCCACCATCGCGGCTGCAAAAGCCGGTGCCAATGTCACACATGTTGACGCGTCGAAAGGTATGGTTGGCTGGGCCAAAGAAAACGCCTCTCTCTCCGGTTTACAGGACGCGCCGATTCGCTGGTTGGTAGACGATTGTATGAAATTTGTCGAACGGGAAATCCGTCGTGGCAACAACTATGACGGAATTATCATGGATCCACCTTCTTATGGGCGCGGTCCCAAGGGAGAAATATGGAAAATCGAAGAAAGTGTCTACCCGCTGATTACCGCTGCGGCACAACTTTTGTCGAAAGATGCCTCCTTTTTCCTCATCAATTCATACACAACCGGATTGCAACCGGCAGTTCTGTCTTACATGCTTCATACAGCGCTTGTCTCGAAACTCGGAGGAATTGTCGAAGCCTCTGAAATCGGACTTCCCGTCAGTGAGAATGGTTTGGTTTTACCGTGTGGAGCCTCCGGAAGGTGGATGTCATAATCAGATCGTACAATGATAAAGTAAAAAAGAGCCAAAATAGGCTCTTTTTTGAGTTTTATGTAATGTATCTATGAAGATTAATAATAGTATCCCGAAGAACTGTCTAATAACTCTGACAACCACACCATAACTCCGCCTCCGGCAACTGCTCCGATAATCCCGACAACAATTCCCAAAATAAGTGATATTCCCGTAACAATCAAAACCATAATCAACATTGCTTTAAAGAAATTCTTCTTGCTCTTCTTGGAACCGCTAAAAGCGAAGACAAACATCATTACAATGTTCACAAGCGGTATGTACATTAATAGCATGGACCAAAACCACTCTGATGTCTTAACCGTCGGTGAATTCTCTGTCTCAGCAGCTACATATGGTTGTGCCTGATAATTCTGCTGCGGCTGTTGGTATACCGGCTGTTGCGGTTGCTGATATGTAGGTTGCGGTTGATACGCCGGTTGTTGCTGCTGCGGTTGATATGCCGGTTGTTGCGGTTGCTGATATGTAGGCTGTGGTTGATACGCCGACTGTTGTGGCTGCTGATATGCCGGTTGCTGCGGCTGCTGATAAGTCTCCTGTGGCTGCTTGAATGTCTCCTGCGGCTGCTGGAATGTCTCCTGCGGCTGCTGGAATGTCTCCTGTGGCTGCTGGAACGTCTCCTGCGGCTGCTGGAACGTCTCCTGCGGCTGCTGGAACGTTTGTGTTTCCTGCACCGGCTCCTGCGGTGCTACCTGTGGTGTCTCCATAGGCATTCCGTTTCCGTCCATAAAAAAATCCTCCTTGATCCTTTGTATTATA
This sequence comes from uncultured Lachnospiraceae bacterium, assembly GCA_964389005.1. Classification (GTDB taxonomy): domain Bacteria; phylum Bacillota; class Clostridia; order Lachnospirales; family Lachnospiraceae; genus CAYMCV01. The sequence continues at coordinate 4,632 of CAYMCV010000016.1, forward strand.
GTCATATATGTTAAAAAACAAATTAATACCTAAAATCGTTCCTATGACATGAGCATTTGACGTACTTTCAACACCCGCATCAAAGATATGTAATATGAAAAGCTCCAAATAAAATATTACGAATTACGCACTGCCCCAAAAGCAATCCTGCACCGATGTAAATCATTGGAAAAACCGGCATTCGCTTCCAAATGAAGCAACCGGTTAACTTTCCCATCAATGTGTTAATCATGAACACTAGGTAAACCAAAATAGCATACAAAACAAACGGATTACATAACAAACTCTCAACAAAATGAAAGTGAATCATGAAATTGAATGCTCTCGTTCCTCCACACCCCGGGCAATAGAATCCGGTTACTTTATGAAACAAGCATCCAAAATCTGAGGATGTAAGTTGCTCTCCATAAACCAAAAAAACGCCGACCATGATAAGCAGAATCGGGAAAACCGCACAACTGATACGAAACAAAAGTTCTTCGTTTTCATCTGCCAAAACCCCACGCTTCCGGCTTCCTTTACCGATTCGTATCACCTAAAAAACCTCCGTTCGAGTCTCCGACACCAAAACTTAATTTACACAAAGGCAGAAAGAAGGAAAAACTTCAATCTGCCTCTATTGTAATTATTCATGTAAAGCGTTCGGTAACCACTCACATATGTCGTATGTATTAGTATGAAAGAAGATCCGACATTGCAACCGTACCGCTGATGATGGCAATTATATAAATCACTCCGATAATCAGGCCTAAAATGATACCTGCAATACTGCAAATTATACCGGTCATACTCATGCCCTTCTTCTCCGGAAGTTTCTTCTTGCCTTTGGCACTCATAATTAATCCGATGATACCAAGAATTACGCCAAATCCGCTCCAACAGCAAACAACAGATGCGATACCAAGTATCATACCCCAAAGTGCTGTACCGTTCTTGCCTTCTGATGCAGGTGCCTCCGTATAAGCATCGGTTGCATATGTATATTCTGTTGCTCCGGCATTCGTATAATCTGGTGCCTGATTCATGTTATTTCCGTCCATAATGAACTCCTCCTATGAAATATAAAGTTAATTTTTACGCTCTCATTCTACCACAGCGATTTCCCTTTCACAAGTAAAAAAGCACAAAAATAAATGCAATTTGGGCAATACTACCTTTGTGGAAGGGGTTTTTCATCGTTCCCATACCAAATAACCAACAATGTACCATCATGTACTTCTATTTCCGCCGCTGTTCCGGTAAATTCATTACTGACTCCAAGCGGTACGGAGTTTAAAAGCAATGCATCCGTCAATGGGTATTTTAGACCGCGCAGATAAACGCCGCGTGCGCATTGCGTCGCCGAAAATACAGAAATTGTGCCTTCATATCCTTCTTCAAAGCGTAGCATCCCGTTCTTTATAGATGTAATCGTATAGTCTTTTCCAAATAAAAAGCCTTCTGCATCAGTTTCCGCAATATGTAACAACAGCTGCATATTGGCCATCGTATGATCCAATCGTCCGCCGGTACCTCCAAAAATATAAAGCCTTCTGCAGCCTGCAGTAATTGCCTGTTGTGCGGCAAGCATCATATCTGTATCGTCTTTCATCTCCGGATGCTTGTGTACAGGAACATCTTTTGGAACAAATCCAAGCGAATCAAAATCACCAACGGCAATGTCGGGTATAATGCCAAGTTCTTGTAATGTTGTGTATCCGCCGTCAACGGCAATGATCAGGTCTCCCTCATTCGGTCGAAAACCGGCGGAAGAAAACTCACCTGCGCCAACCAAATATCCGATTCCTGTGTTTTTTATATGATGCTCCATTCCTCTCCTCATTCACCTTCTTCAGACATTTCCAATTGTCGTACCATCTGTTCTACCTCATCCTGCGAAATATTTTCGCTCTTTTCGATAACAAGGATGTCCTTTTTATTTCGCTTCTCTTGATACAACAAATCGTCCGCCTGGCTTAACATATCGGAAAGCCGCATATCCGGAGAATAGTAAATCTCATCCATACCGATTGATAGTTGCACACGATACGGTTTCTTGATATCGGCATTATAATCATTCATGCACTTTTTTACCTTCTGATACAGCAGTTCTTTTTCATTCGGTTCCTCACAGACAATGAGTCCTGCAAACTCATCTCCTCCCAAACGCCCAATGACCCCCTTTTTATAGAAAGCAATCGACAAAATCTCTGTTGCCGCTCGTAATGCAAAGTCACCTTCATCATGTCCGAAAAGATCGTTGATGGTTTTGAGACTGTCCAAATCCGCATATACCACCAGAATGGTCTTCCCTTCCGCATTCTGCAATAATTCGGCTCCGCGTTCCATAAAACCGCGACGATTCAAAATCCCCGTCAACTCATCAAATCGCGAAATTCGATCCAAGGTGATGTTGTTCAGAGTCAGTTGCTCCAACGTTTCTTCGAGCCTATCATGGGTCTCCTGTTCTTTTAAGAACAGATTTAACATTTTGACCGCAGAACTGATTTGATATGTGAGCAATTCCGTCAAATAAAATAGTTCATACTGCAAATCGCAGATAAAAATACCGTATTGCCATTCTCCGGAATACAAATCATTCAACACCCATGTATGGCGCTCCTTGGTATGAAAGAACGGTTGCATAAATATCTTGCTTGTCATAACTTTCTGCTTCGTTCTCGGAATCGCCGTTGCGCTCGCGTCAACCTGATATGCCTTCAACAGAATCTCTTCCGGTCGTCTCCATACATCCTGAAATCTGTGTTGCTTCGGCTGCTCGAACACCAACAGGCAACTGCGCTCTATATCCAACATATGCATCTTGGAAATAACCGTCAAATAAGACTGTTCTCCCATTTCTTCCGTCATTAACATATCTCTGGAAAGTATATTGGTGCTGTGAAGCAATGACATACTGCGCTTGTTTTTCTCGCTTGCGCGATAAATCATCGAATCCATGACAAATTGCATCTGCTCCGCAAGAACCGATGCAAGTACCCTACAATAATTGCCGCCTCGTCGTGCCGACTGTAACTCATGCATGGCAACCGTATAAAGTTGAACCATTCGGTGTTGATCCGTATAGCCCGAAATTCCTCCATGCATCAGTTTCCCAAAATTGGCACGAATTTGTGCCATCAATGCTTCGCTCTTCGATTCATCACAGTCTTCTGCTTCGGCAAACATTCGTAATATATCTAAAATCAAACTCTGAAAACCCGCTGCTTTTTTGTCATAGGTATCTGCATAAAAAACATAGGATACAATCACATTCGCAATGTGCTCACGCTGCGCTTCCTCTGCCCTGCCGGAGAATGCCGAATGAATAATCGTACGTATATCCTCACCCTGATAGGATACGGATTCACGCGGAATAAAGCGTGTCGGCAGTACCAATGTATCTTCTGCTTCTCCCTCCAATATACTTATACCTTGTAACAATGCTCTGTATCCGAGTGTGGCAGCATCCGCATGTACACTAGCCAACGGCGGCGACAATTTACGTGAAGCCTCGACATCATCAAACCCCAATACAAGCAAGTCTTTTCCTATCTCGATTCCACGGCGCATACACACATCATAGACTGCGAATGCCATATCATCATTACCGCAGATAATTGCTTCTGCATCCGGATTGCGGTCAAGCAATTCTTCTGCTGCCTTTGTCGAGAAACGCGATGCATCTCCATAAGCAAACATCTTCTCCTTAACTTCGATTCCATGTTCCGTAAGCGTATCTCGAAAAACTTCCCATCGCTCCATAAAATCACTGTTACCGACCGGTCCCGACAGCATGGCTAACTTGCGTTTCTTTTTTTCACAAATGATATATTCAATCCCCTCTTTGAATCCCTTGCGATTGTCATATGTGATGGATGCGCATCCTCTCTCTTTGGACGCAATCGTCAACATCGGAATACCTTGAACCGAATCAATCAATTCCCGCTTATGTTCCTCCGTTGCCAAACAGCCAACACTACTGATACACGCAAGAATCATATCGATTCCTTCGGCGTTTGCATAAGAAAAAAGCGTGTTGGGTTGGTATTCGAACGATAACCCCACGTCTTCATTCCTGTTAAAATCCAGATAATTTCCCGGAAAAATGATTAAGTTGACGTCTTGCTCCTCGGCAGCCTTCATTACGCCCTGACAAATCAGATTGCTGAATGCATCCATAATGTTACCGACCAACAATCCGATATTCTTTCTACTCCGATTCATATGAGCCATCCCCTCTATCTATGTGTATATCGATTATTATAGCATTCTTTTTGTAAAGATAAATAGTTTGTTTTTGTCAATCTTCGCCCTTTCTTTTTGGTGGTTTTGCCGTTAATTGTCAATTTGGGTCCCATTTTAATCTTGCAGAGTTTGGAACAAATGTTATAATAGTGATACCATTACGAAACGTAAAACAAAGGAGAACCGACATGGCCAAAAAAGACATCATGGAATTGAAACGCAGACTCAAAAAGGAGGAATGTACCTTTACCAGAATGTGCGGTTGTTATGTAAATTCCCAGAAAGAAATCGTTCTGACCTTCGGCGAAACCTTTCTTAATCTAAAAGAAGACGAATTCTATAAGTATCTTGACATCTCTGCAAAAGTATTGTCCGGTACCTTTGGAAACAACATCCTTGAACTGCCTTTTATCTCGGAAGAAGAAGCGACCGGTGGCAAGCAACAGTTCTATCTCGGGTTACGCGAGAGCAAACTAAAAAATGACGAACTTCTGATGCGTTTTTATGAGCAAATTATCGCCGGCTACAGTTATCCCGGTAATTACCTGATTCTGATTTATCATGATGCCTACGATGTGATAACAAGAACCACGGATCACATGAAACTTGATGAATCGGAGGAAGTATTCGAATACCTGCTATGCGCCATCTGTCCCGTTGCGCTTTCGAAACCGGGTCTCGGTTATCGAAAGGATGAAAACCGCATAGCGGCCCGCATTCGCGACTGGGTAGTAGAAGTTCCCGATGTCGGATTCGTATTCCCCGCATTTTCAGAACGAAGCAGTGACATTCACTCTGTCCTTTATTATACCAAAGATGCCAAGAACACGGATGAACGCTTCATGGAGAGCCTCGGATGTGTATCTAAAATGACCGCCACAGAACAGCGGGAAACCTTTCACTCCATCGTGAAAACTACGCTTTTGGAGGAAAATGTCGAAAACCGCGATGAATTGCTTCTCACAATACAGGAGAACCTGAACGATGTCATCGAGGATTATGAATTGACACATGAGAAAGATGCAGAACCCATTGTCCTTTCGGAAACCATCCTCAAAAATATCATGGAAGAAACAGGACTCAATGAACGCGTTACCAATAAGATTTCCAACTCCTGTAACGAGGAATTCGGAACAGACTACCCTGTTGCCGACAAACTGATTGATTCCAAAGCACTTCATACAATCGAGCAGCAAAAACGTGAGAAAGAGCTGCGTCGCGAAGTTGAAACGCTGAAGCAACAGTTGGAAACGCTTCCTTCTTCAATTCCGACTGACGAACCTTTATCAAACGAGGAAATTGACGTTGTCTTAAATGTAAAACCGGAAAAAATCAATCAAATCAAAACCACCGTGATTGACGGGCAAAAATGTATCGTTATTCCCTTAAGCGATGAAGAAAAAGCAACCGTCAACGGACAGCCGCCGCACGGTTTATCATAAGCACATACAGTACACCTCGTTGCCGATACCGAGTACTTACAGTTATTGTGTATTCCATCGACTGTCATCAAAGTATCCGTAATCCGCATCCGGTGTACTGGCCGGCACTTCCGTATACTCTCTGCGGCCTCTGATGAATCCGGTAACAAAGCCATACACAAATATTCCCGTAATGACATTCCAGAAAACTGTCGAAAAAGCCATGATTAAGATGTCGAACAGTACGGCGTCGCGATTCATGATATAGGTCTTGGCTTCAGAAAATGTCATTTGAAACGCCTCGGCGACGGAGTATTTGTCAATTGTCAAATACTTATCCAAATCTTGTCGGAAAATATCAAACTTCGCGCCCGTCATGATGGCGTCGACGTCATCCCCCTGCATCTCAACCCATGACCAATCGATAAAGCCCGATTCATTCGCCATCGCCGGCTCGGAATACACCAGCAACAAGTGTTGTTCGTCTGCAAAGCGGTTGACATACAATGAATAGGAATATCTCTCCAAACTCTCATAGTCCGCAATCCATTCCGAATCGCGCACTGTAATGATATAGGGGCAAACCCCCGTTAATTCTTCAAATGAACGAAGTTCGGCTTCCAAAGTTTCTTCGTCATCAAGGACTTCTATCTGATCGTCGATATGCGACTGTGTCGTCTCGGTAAGCGATTGCAAAGGAGCCGGTGGAAATATCATTGAGATTGAACTTACTATCAGTGCTCCTCCCGCCATAATAAACGGCACAAGAAACGCGATTTGAAAGGCAAAAAACCATACACTGACACGTGACGGCATATAGTCGGCAAAGATATATTTATTATTTCCGTATCGATCGCGATACATATATTTGTGTGCATTCGGATAGTATGTCTTGGACATACGAACTCCGCCTCTTCTGCTCCGCCTCCCACTGCTGCTTCTGTGACTTCCTCCGCTGTGACTTCCTCCCCCTAAACTGTGCGGCATCTATTCATCCTCCCTTTCCCTTCATCAGTTTTGATAAAAATCACACCTTATACAATTTTATTCTAACATATAATTCTTTTTTACTCAATCTGATTTACTTTTCATACAGAATCATTTATGATTGGTACAGATGTTAAAAGACATGAAATAATGATTCTTTCATTTCTGATTAGAGGAGGTTCGTATGGGCAAGAAATCAACCAAAGAAAACAAGACGATTTATCAACTTTGCAGAGAAGAAAACGGAATGACCAGAGCTGCCGCCAGCGATATTATGGATTATATATCTGCTGACCGCATTGAAAAAATTGAGAGTGAGAAATCCTTACCGCATCCCGATGAAGTACTGGCCATGTCGAGTGCCTATAAGAATCCCAGCCTTTGTAACTATTTCTGTTCACACGAGTGTCCCATCGGGCAACGCTATGTTCCTTCCGTCGAAGTCAAGACGTTGCCGCAAATTACATTGGAAACACTCGCATCTTTAAACTCTGTTGAGAAACAGAAGAACCGACTGATTGAAATTACAGCAGACGGCAATATCACATCCTCTGAAATCGAGGATTTTCTACAAATACAACATGAACTCGAGCAGATTTCTCTTGCCGTGGAGTCCTTGCAACTTTGGTTTGAAAAGCACGCCGAGGAGCACCAGTTGGATACTTCCATATTTAAGTCTACTCAACTAAAGTAAACCGCCATTGATGTGATTTCCTCAATTATTCCATCATCTGCTCATAGGTAATGCCATACTTTTCTGCAATATTTCTTGCATAGGAACTACTGTGTGGCTCGCTTCGTAATACGCGAAACGTATTGCGGTTGTCTTTTATCTCCATGACAATGCTGACAATATCGCTCTCTCCGTCCCACTGATTCATTTCTGCGGTCTCGCGTGCGAGTTCACGAATGTGTGTGTTAAATATGGTGAGCGTATTCTTATGCTTCAATACATGCAACAAATCCTTTGCAAGATAGAGTGCATCCGATGCGCTTGTTGTTGAATAAGTTTCGTTAAAAAGCGCAAGCGTGGTTTCATCCGACTCTCCGACAATCTCACGAATTCGAATTGCTTCTTCGCCGAGTCGTCCGTACTTTACGGTCTCGTTCTCATCGGCCGGAAAATGCGTCAGTACCTTTCGAATGCGAAAGCCCTGATAATCGCTCGCGCAAACAAACAATCCGATTGCCGCCATGTGTGCCGCCAAACCGATTCCCTGTGCCAATATGGTCTTGCCGCCGCGATTGGGTCCCGTCAGAATAAAGAGACGCTCTTTTTGTGTAAAAGAGAAATCGTTTGGAACCATTTGTGTTTCCTTCTGCAGTGCCAAACGAAGATTGTAAACACCCTTGATTTCAATATCTTTTGAATCTTTACGTAATATCGGCATGCAAACGGCATATTGTTGCTCCCGTAATGACAAGAAGAACTTTGCCGATAATATGTAGTATTTTAACTCTCCGTATAACTCGGTTAAAAAGTACCCGTCAAGACTCATATATTGTTTGAAAAGTTGCTTGATTTTTTTTACGGACTTTGACAATTCTTTCTCAACTTCCAATGACAAACAGCGCATCATCGGATTCGGTGGGCGATAGCCGAGAATTTCCTGCGGCCGTCCCAAATACGACAACACGTTCAGATTATACTTCGCATCACTGAAACCAAGTACTTTGACCTCCTCAGGATACATGTCCGGCGAAAGATTGACGCCCAACAATACACTTCTTGTGCTTCCAATTTCTGCTTTGAGATCTTTGATTTCTTCCTTCAGCTTGCTGACGCCTCCCGTGGATACAATTTCGGTAACCTTTGTGGCAACCCACTTCAGTCCCTCAGACTGCGCCGGATGTTCACGAAAAATATCATTGATTTGCTCCATGACATCCACATACACACCAAGTTCCTGCACATAATCCAACAAATCCCAGACACTTGCTTTCTTCTCGATTGCCAGACGATTATGCTCCCGATAGTCCCGCAAGATACCGATATTGTGCAATGCTTTCTCAAGGGCCTGACTCATATCACGATTCTCTATGAAATCCTTTAGAATATCCTGTCTGTATATGACTGTCTCCATACGCTCTGGAACCTGACTTATCACGTCTCGCACAACCTTTTGCTCCGCCTCTTCTGCAGATATGGCCGTTACAAGTTCTTCCAATGCCAAATCCTTATAACACTCTTCCGATATTTGAAGTGTTGCTTCGCCTTCTGTTTGATATAGCAGACTCATATGTACCTCCACCTATATTTCATCATATCGCTATTTAGTACGACTATTTTACCATAATTTAATGAAACATAAATCCCTTTCTTCATTTTTTTCCTTGCCATTTTCACTTTTTTAGCGTTCGGCTGATGTAGTTGCAAAAGTTGCTCTTCGATTACACGCGCGTACTACGGAAACGCATCCGTCGGCAATCAGCAGTATTGCATAAATCGATGACAAATATCGAATTTCCTTTTGCCCCGTCTCTGCATATACATGAAGAAAATACGGCATCACATACCGACAGACTACCGCACTTGCTACGCCAAATAACACTGCTCCGTACAGGCAGATTCTTCCGTTCAAATTCCACGGCATGCCGGAATAATCCCACCAACGCCTATTGAGCCATTTCTCCATTACATAGGAAGTTGCAAATTCCAAGGCGCAACAAAAGACCGCCGAAAGCACAATTAACAGTAACATGCTACGTAAGCGCCCAAATAAAAGATAGCAACCGATGACGCCGAATCCGTAAATTGGGCACCACGGTCCGATTAGAAATCCCCTGTTTTCCAATTGATGGCGGCCAATGGGACTGCAAATTGCAGACTCAAAAATCCATCCGATAACGCTAAAAATGACAAAAGATAGAAATATGGTCCAATATGACATAGGTTCACTCCCTGTTGCCCTTTGATGTAGTTTTTAAGACAACAATACCGGAAGCATGTATCTGCCTCCGGTATCAGAATGTGTCAAATCAGACTGAATAATACATATAAAACAAATTTAGTCGAAAGAATACAACCATTGACCATCGTCCATATAGTAATAGATGCCATCCAATTCATTCATCCAACTGAAAATGACATGACCTTCCTTATTTGCTTCGGAAATTGACTCCAAGTAAGTAAGTTCCATACCTTCTTCCTTATAATTATCACACCATAGAATCGAGCCGTCCTTCATAAACACGGCAAGCTCCAAGCCGCTGATTTTCACCTCTTCGACATCGTCTGCGGTAAAACCGTGTTTTGTTACATCGATGGCAAGCTCGCCCGTACTATAGCTCGTCGTATCGGCAATATATAGATTGTCTGTATCTTCGGATTTGACGAAGGCAGCAACAAAAGACTCATTTTCATGCATCAGCAGCCTCTCGACGTTTGTAAATACGGGATGTTGGTTCAAATCCCCGGTAGCGGTATAGATACGCGCTATCGTTTCACCATTAGGCATAATCGTGATATCCGTTATACATAATTGTCCTTCCCAGAGAATCCATGTGTCGAATCCACTACGACAGAGCTCCGTAAAATTGCTGATGTTTGTCGTGTCACGCTTAACATCCTCTCCGTCTTGTACATAAAAATCATCAATTACCTCTGTCTGATAAGTTCCGCCGAATTCATCCAAAACAGAATAATACAATACCCCGTTACTCATATATTGAAAGGAGGCTACGCCGCCTTTTATGCCAAATTCTTCCACGGGTTCTTCCATAATGCCACAAAAGCAATATCCGTTTTTATCGAAATTCTCCGGCAACGGAACCGTCGGCGAGACATTAAATTCAGGGATTTTGACCTCCACGCCTGCATTTGAAACGATTGTAAATGCGCTGTTATCACTGTTGATAACCAAAACACCGCCACTGATACGAATCAAATCCACCGGTGTACACGCACTGATTAACTCCAATCGTTCCGTTCTATCAAGTCCTTCCGTTTCGTTTGTCACATAATATACGCCGTCCTCCATCGCAACATAAATCACACGGCTCATACAAATAGCGTTGATTTTATTGTTTAACTTCTGTTCATTTCCTGCCAGCATGAATCTATATTCCAGTACTTGACCCATTCCACCGTAAATAGTCTGCTTCTTGTCAGATACAAATGTGCCGCCGTCATTTGTTTGTGAATCATTATCATCTTCAACCGGGATATCGCTCTGATTTTCTCCGTTGTCAACTCCCGTTCCGCTATCGCTGCTGATTGCGACCGGATTTTCTTCCGGATTGGTATCCTTATTCCCCCCAAATGTTAAAACAATTGCAACTGCGGCCGCGGATACGGCAACCATACCCACACCGATTGAAATTAGAACTTTCTTCATCATACTTTCTCCCACCATTGCGCTTCCTTTCGCAATTCCTTTCTGATTAACAATTTGATTGACTTTGTCTATGTTCGTGGCATTCACGCCGTTTTGTGCCGCAAAACTAACCGAACCAAAAATTTGCTCGGTGATATTCGGCAACACGATATTGCGGGTTTCATAGATAAAAATTGCCGCAAGCAACGGAACTCCTGCCACACAATATAACTTCTGCCCACTGATATCCTCATATTTCTGAACGCCCTGCTTAATCTTGGCTCTCGCTGCGCTCAGTCGATAGGTCACAGTTCCTTTGGGGCAATTCATACAATCGGCCACTTCTTGCGCCGTCATCTGGTCAAAGTAGTACAACAAAATTGACTGATATTCGACAACTGTCAGTTCTTCTTGCATGATTTTTAAGACAATCTTTCGTTTTTCCTCATTGATGACGTAGGATTCCGGTAAAAAATTATCTTCCGCTTCGACCGGCAGTTCTGCCATTTCCTCCGGCTCAATATAGACCGGTTTCTTCTTTGCGAGAAAATTTTTACACCGATTCACCGCAATACGGTTAATCCACGGCACAAATCTTGATTTGTCTTCCAACTGGTGCAGACTCGTCAACGCTGCGATAAAAGCATCCTGCGTAATATCTTTTGCATCTTCTTCATTTCCCAGAAATCCCAGACATGTGTAATATACTTGTCTGCCGACTTCCTGGTACAATGCCGCAAATGCATTCATATCTCCGCTCGCTACGCGCTCCACCAGTTCCTCAATGTTCTCCATAAAAACCTCCGTTTTGGGATTTAAAGCTTCAAAGGATGTGAGCTTTATACTATATAGACAAATCAAAAATCAATTTGGTTGGGAGTTATGTAAAAAAAATAATTCTTCTGTCGCCAGTCTTGCTTTTGCGACACAAGTGTCGGAATTTTTAGGAAAGCAATAGTACAGTTGCTTCATGTCTCCGATGGAAATCATATCACCGATTTCATACCAAAAATAGTCTGCGTACAGACTGTAAGATGCCGACGGTGATTGTTTGAATTCAAGCTTCCCGTCACAACCGGTTAAGCAGAATCCTTCCTTATCATGTCGCAGCCATCCTTCGCCGACCATGTAGATTGATTTCATATCCTTCATCACTCCGATGTGAACCGGAATATCCATCCGATAAGTTTGGTTCTTTAATTCTTCACGTACGCATGTCCGTTCCCACCGATACCAATCCGGAATGTGTGTAAACTCCGTCTCACCGCCTCGCGCCTGCATACGCCCATCTTCCGTCAGGACATAACCTTTATTGCAGGCATGACAAGTCAACGCAATCCCTTCCCCCCGCATCTGTCCTTCTTTTTGACAACTTGGACACCGATACAGCACACGATGTAAACCGTCTGCGCGAAACGGTTCTGTCACGCGTACCCCATCTTCCTGTTGGTTTCGAAACTGATCAAACGCAAACGCTTCCCGAAGTACTTCATTGATATCATCGGTCGATAATGCCGTAATCTGTTCTTTGGTTAAAAGACACTTCATCTGCGCCGACACATCCACTTTGCGCAACTGTAACCCGTTATACAATGGATCTCTGAGAAATGCGCCTCTTGTCTCGATCATCACAACCGGGATTCCGAGTTTTTTGACGCATTGCCCCAAGCCCTTCGGCAGCGGTGTCGCAGTCCCGTCAAATGTATAACTTGCCTCCGGATACATCAAAACGGAACTATTCAGTTTCCGAACCGCATGAAACATATCTCGCACCATCGTTACATCCGTCACAAACTTCCGTGTCGGGATACAACCGATTGCGCGCATGAGTCTTTCTTTCCCCACGAATCCGTCTGAGGTGCAAATGATGTGAAACGGTTTCGGTGAAATTAGGGTAAACGCAATCTCCAAATCAATAAAACTGGAATGATTCATCAGATACAGACAAGGTTCCCCCTGCCCAATTCCATCCATGCCATCCTTTGAAACCCGGAAATGCACTTTTTTAAGTTCTCTCTTTGAAAGTATTTTGATCAGATTTCGCATCAAGGAAGACTGCTTGGGTGGATTTTTGTGTCTGCCCGGCGGTAACGTAAGAACGCGCTCGTACGACATTTCTTTTGTTTTGATTTTCATTGTGTTTTCCTTATCGCTTTGACATTCACTTTCCTTCGTTACAACTATTTCATGCATTCCTATCAATTAATCTATTCAAAAATTGCGAGTTCTCCTGCTGTAAAGCACTCATATGCAGCACCTTCATCCCAGATATATCTGCTATTACCGCCCAAAAGATTGTCGCGCAGTTCATTTTGTTCTGACGATGATAAATCAGTGTATATACTGATTCTTTCCTCTTCCAAGCCAAATCCGTTCATATGTGTAATCATTAAATCTATGTACTCTGCAATATCTTGATCCGAAGGAACGAGTTCCTTATTCTCGATAAAAGATTTTCGCAAATCGGCTTCCATTGCACGTGCAATTGCCTCTTTTGCATCCGTTCCTTCTGTAAATAAATCGTCAATCTCGACTTTTTCCAAAGTGTCTCTTTTGTAACACTCTGTATAATACATAAAATCTACATAAAAAACTTCTGACATAAAGGGCTCTGACCGTTCCCCATAATAGCCAAATTCACGATATTCCCTAACAAAATTAACGTAATTTCCGTAGGAAAAGATTTCACAGTACAAATCAATTTCCAACAACCACTCCGGTCTCTCCGCTTCCTCCGTCAGCTGTCGGTATGTACCTTCAAATCGCTCCGTCCAGTTCTCCACCGCCTGTACATTCGTATAAAGTTCCAAAATATCAGCCGGCAGTTCTCCATAATCTCCTTGATTCGTCTGCAGATATGCCTTCTCCTTTAGCTCCCTTACGTCATAGGTTCCGTCGATATCGCCGGGAAACGTCTTTTGGTCATTGAACCGATATCTAAAAGCATTATCTTCGAAGATATCCGCATCGCTGATTCCTGCAAATGCCGTGAAATTATCAAGATTAGGAACGACATACAATGTTGAGTAATTTAGATAAAACTCAGGCGTCTCATAATCAAACATTAACTTTAAATCGCCTTCCTGAGTCAGAAAAAATTTGTGATCTTGTCGAATGGATTCAAACGGAGCCGTCAATCTGATTTTATCTCTATACTCCTCCCCATAGCAACCGCCTTCCGGCTCTTCGTCCAGCGACACATTCTCCCAAATGAACGTATCCATCTCTGCATTCAGAAGTCCCATGTAGTCTTCGCCCTCGTAAAAAAGATCTTCCAACTTCAATTCTTCTCCTGTTTCGAGGTTAAAATTAAGCGGAACCGCACAGCTGTACAAATCCCCATAAGTCCCCTCCTGATATTGAATTACACGCACCGACAGAAGATTGTTATAATTGCCTTCGATTGTGACATATGCATTTTTCTTTCCGTCCGGATGCGCTTGTACCCGATAAACAATACCCCTGTAAGGTGGAAGGAACTCTGGCTGATACATCTCATAAAAAACGGAATAAATTCGGTTATTGATTGCCTCCTCCACAGCCTCATCTTTGAGACCGTCAATTGTATAGTAATAACAGTTTTCCCGCACATCAACCTTCGTTAATGTAATATTGTTTAATCTGACAATTCCTTCCTCATACTTTGCGGTAGCTGCATTGTGCTTGGCGACACCTGCTTCCAAATACGTTATATTTGTCGGAAGTTTGACCGGCTTCGGTTGCGGTAATACGGCTGCGTCGCTGCTGTCTTCACTTTCGACATCTTCTGCTTCTTCACTGATTTCTTCGGATGATTCAACCGGAACATTCGTTGAATCCACGCTACTTACTTCCTCAGAATTTGGGATTGATGTCTCGGTTATATCATAATCTTGATTCCTTACGCAACCTGCCAATAACAACATCACGCAAAATACTGCAATCATTCTACTCGCGATTCGCCACATACCCATTCTCCTCTGCCAAAGTCATTCCCTCTTCACTTTTTACCCAATCGATGATATTACGCAGGATACTGTCTTTGGGCGTATCGCTTCTAATCACAATCATCGACTGATTAAAAAGAGGATATGTACGATTTCCGATGGTTTCATTATTGGGTGCAATTCCTTCGACTGACAAAAGTTTAATCTGATCGGAATAATGCATGTTCGCTACGTAATAGTAAAATGAATAACAAATTGCGCCCGCCGAGTTTTCGTAACTTGCGACCACATCTACAGCCTCATCCATCTCTCCGGCAATCTGTTCCGTGGGCGCTTCCATCACTTCATCTTCAGAAATAATGAAGCGATAAAGCCCGCTTTGGCTTCCTGAACCTTCCGTACGCTGGTAAGGAATGATTTTTTCATCGTTTCCGCCGAGTTCACTCCAGTTCGTAATTTTACCGCTGTAAATCCCTTTTAGCTGTTCTACCGTAATGTTATCTATCGGGTTGTCTTTATTAACGAAAAATACGAACCCGCCGTTAAAAACCGCATGTGTCTCGTATTCGACTCCAACTTCTTTTGCATCGCTCACCTGCTTATCGGAAGGCAGAGAGCAAAAAATCATGTCTACTTTTTTATCTTTTAGATTATCATATGCACCGGCCGTTGTAGAACACATAACAACGGTTCTGGCCTGCTCGATATCAAGATCCAGCAAGCGTGCCGTCATGGCTTCATAATAGGGTGCAAGTGCGGTGGCACCATCAATGATTGGATAATCCTCCAGACAATAACCGTGAGAAGAAAGAACTTTCTCCGGAAGTTCTTCCACGCTCTCGCCTATCACCGACTCAGACGACTCCGGCTCTGATTCCGATATTGATTCAGACTCCGATTCCAATACCGCTTCAGACACAACCGATGCGGATGTTTCTTCCTCTGCGGATTTACAGCTTGCAAGTATAGACAATGCCATACACCCTGCTAAAAATAAAACAAATTTCCTTTTCATGATTGACTCCCTCCCACACAAAACCTAATCCTTATTTTACACTATATTTGTATGTTTGAAAATATTCGTTTGTAACCAAATGCAAAGAAATGCGTACTACCTCCACTTCGCTATATCAGCAGCATTAGGTTGCTTTGCATCAATGTAATCTCCCAATTTCCTGCCATGCAATCCGGGCAATTCCTTATAGAATCGATTGCGGTTATCATCCGTAATCGAGAGTTCTTCGCAATCAATGCACAGACATACGTCGTCTTCTTTGATATGTTCCTTCGCAAAGTGATTCCGGAGATCTTCCCCGCTGTATACATAGATATGTAGTTCTTTCTGTGGTAGTGCTTGCATGGAATACAGCCAGTTATAGATGATATCCAATCTGTCCGGGTGAAAATCATTGAAAAAAAGTATCGAGGCATTCGCGTACATCCGATTCAGATGATCGAAATCTTTACAGATTTCTACTTTCACATACTGCTCTCCATGTGGCACAACAAACATCCGATGTCGATAAAAGGACTTCCGCAGCCATAAAAAAACCAATATTCCGCCCCAAAAACCAAACATAGCAATCAATCCCCAAACCGCTTGGTCCATAAAGGTGCACACGCCCAGAACGATAAACGGCACCAAAACAGCCACAATGGCAACGGTAATAGAAATCTGCATTGTCCATTTGCTCATACAACCGCTTAAGTTGTGCAGTCGCACCGCAATTATTTTCTTTAAAGTATCATATCGACGGTCCTTCATAAAATCAAACCGACGTAACTTTAAAACATCCCGGAGATAGGAAATTGTCTGCTCTTCATTCATGGATTGTGTCATCGTTTTTTCATTTGCATAGTAACAATCCAGAACGAAATTCGTAGATTCATCCTCCAAAGTTTCGCTGACGCGAATCAGATAAAAAGAATCTACCCTAACAACAAGGTTCTCCGTTTCATCCGTCTGTTCCATTGTCAAGCGATGCAAAAAATCACACTCTCGTAACCTGTTGTATAAGTTATGAATTGCTGCCATGCTCCATCTCCGTTCGATTCACAAAATCCATGTAATACAGTTTCTCCCAATGATTGATATTTAGAATGCCCTTTGATAAATGAATTGCCAAATAGCAACAATTTTTATCTTGCTCGTTATTGGCTGTGTCATACCATTCGGCAAAAGCGGCACGCAGTTTCTCTCTGATTCGTGCATTCTTCGGGTCAAGCACCCAGCCAAGATTTTCTGCAGTTGCACTCGCGGTAAACATTTCAAAACATCCGGCAATCGAAACTTCCGGATTTTGGGCAATTTGCATCATTTTGTTTGAATTTGCACTTGTTACAACGTAAAATGTACCGTCTTCATAGAGCGCATCTACCGTGCGCACAACAGGGCGAGGTAATCCATTCGGAGATGATTCGCACGCAATCGTGGCAAGCGAAATCAAGTTGTCCTTTCCGTTTCCGAACTTTTCGTCCATTAATTGATAACCTTCTTCAAACTGTGTCATTGCGAGTTCCTCCTATGAATTTTGACAGTCTAATTCAATGAATTCATTTTACTATGTTTCTTTGGTGTTGTAAATGCTGTTGAAAATGAAAAGCCACACACTCAAGAAGCAAGAGTCTGTGGCTTTCAATCACTGTTCCTAATGAAATGATATTTTTAAGTAATTAAAATAATTAGTCCTCTGAATAAGAGAAAATGATTCTTTCGGATGACCAGTAATTATCCAAGTATTCAATCTCAATGATTTTCGCATCCTCCGGCACCTCAAATGCGATTTTTCCTTTTGTCTTTCTACCCGCTGAAATCGTAGCATCCAAACTTTCTTCCATCCCATAGAACGCATCACAACTTACACCGTCAGCAAAACAATCAAACGAAAATGATGATACGAATTCATCACTTTTCCCTATGTTTTCAAATTCCAATTCAGCATAGATATATTTCTTTCCTTCTGCCGGTTTGAGAAACCGATTATCACTTTCATAGATTCCCGCGCTTAAGTATGTAATTTTAAGAGTATCTGTTTCGAGAATTTCGCCAATCTGAAATGTGTTTGTACTCGCCTCCGCTCTATTTTCCGGTACAAAACCACTATCTTTCTCACCTTCAAAAATAAACTTGACTCTTTCAGACGAAATCCAATTGACCTCATACTCAACTTCAATAGCAGTTGCATCCTCTGGAACTTCAAAGAATATACTTCCGCTTACTGTTCTACCGGAAGAAAGCGTTGCTGAAATACTATCTGCTCCATAATAAGCCTGGCAATCATATCCATCAGCAAAACACGAGAAATCAAAACTACTGATATTTTGATCGCTACTCCCTGTGTTCTCACAATAAAAATCTAATGAAATAACTTTTTTACCTTCGGCAGGCTGTGTAAAATCATTGTCGCTTGTATAGTAACCACTTTTTACATAAGTAATTTCAAGTCCATTTGCTGATAAAACATCGCCGACATAGAACTCCTTTTTTGACTCATCAACTGTGTTTTCTTCTTTTTCCGTTTCAGCTTTATCTGTGGATTCCTCAATACTTACCTCATTTTCTAAAATCTCACTTTCTGAAATCTCATTATCTTCGGTGGAAACTGTCCCTACAACTTGTGGCTGACTGTTACTTCCTCCGCTTCCACTTCCTAACGCAAATGCCAAAAACAAACCTGTTACTGCTAACAATGCCAAAAACTTAGTTCTCCTTCTCATTTTTCTTCCTCCTCGTAAAATAAATTATGATGATTACCGACAAACATCCCAATATATATGCAACAATATCAAACATATCAGGTGTTCCCGAAATAATCTCCAACTGTTGTAACAACTCAACAACTATTCCAAATAAGGAACATGACAAAAGTTTCCAAACTTCCTTTCGTCGAAACAGAAAAAGTGCCTGAACCATGGACGTATAGGCCATGGACCACAAATAATCTGCACCAAAGCAAATAATGATTCTTGATAGAAAGTTTTGGGTAGTTATGGATGGTATCTTACATATATCTCCAATAATAGAATAGTAATAATTATTTTGATTCAAAAACAGATATATTCCAAAACCCATAATCAGAGCTACTATTGCCAACCCTATACAACATAGGCGTTCTTTTAGATCCTTTGATATCCCTTTCATTTAATCATCATATCATATTGTTTTTCTTGTGGCAATGCTATTTGCATTGCATTTAGCAATTTTATAGCAAATGCTATACGCAATGCAGTTATTTGTCCTTATTTGCATTAACATTAGTATTATCGGAGGTTGGAAAATGTCATTTCAAATTAAGCCAAATAAGAAAGAATCAGAAAACAAAACTATTCGCTTTCCATTACCTTTAATTGAAAAAATTGAAAGTGTAATTGGAAATCAAGATGTCACCTTTTCAAGTTTTGTATTACAAGCATGTGAGTATGCTCTTGAAAATATGGATACGGAAACCAATTCTACGCAAAGCAGATAGGTTTATGTAGTTGTATATGTAAACCGAGTGAATACTTTTTATTTATGATTAAGGATTAGAGCTGGTTACTTTTTCACATAAACATAATTTGCAACACAAAGATGCAACTTAACCCGAAAAAATGTGTTCCGAGTTAAGTCGCATCTGCGCAATTCTCGTTTATTATATCACTCTTTCCCTATGCATTACTTCACCAAGTACTCATATACCCTATCATAAAAATCCTTGGCCTCTTCGTAAGCCGCGTGTCCCAGACCGCGATAGATAAATAACTCGCTTAGTTTGATTTTCTCCTTCATTTCATAGGAAGCATTCACCCCCACCGTTTTATCTTCATCTCCGCCGATGATATATGTAGGACATACGATTTTATCTAATTCATCATAGGCATCAAACGCAAGGATGGCTTTGGCATTTACAAAGAATCGTTCATAGTTACGAGGTTTTCCTATCATCCCGATTATTGGATACATTTTCCTGTACTTTTTTAAATAATTCTCCGAATATCCCTTTTCCGCAGTATCTATCATAAGGCTCTTATGGTCGCCGGCCTCTGCCATTTGTATCCATGTGCTGACAGCGCCCTGTATCGTTTCATTTACTTTTGGCGCAGATACGGTGATGACAAGTTTCTCCACCAGTTCCTGATAATCGATTGCCATGAATTGCGCAATCATTCCGCCCTCAGAAACGCCGAGAATGCATGCTTTCGTGATTCCAAGTTTCTGCAACGCTGATGCCTGATCTGCTGCCATGTCTCGTATCGAATAGCCCTCCGGCATATCGTTCTTCCGGCTAAACATAAAAACTGTAAATTCATCAAAAAATTGTACATACGGTTTTGCCAGCATGAGCGCCTTCCCT
The DNA here is from genome assembly GCA_964389005.1 of uncultured Lachnospiraceae bacterium. Classification (GTDB taxonomy): domain Bacteria; phylum Bacillota; class Clostridia; order Lachnospirales; family Lachnospiraceae; genus CAYMCV01. The sequence goes on from CAYMCV010000016.1 coordinate 24,842, forward strand.
TTTACCGTAAGTAATCCATCCGATAATCCGGGGAGAATTACCAATTTTTTACTTCCATGTCCAAATGAGACATAATACATATCCGTATCACCAATTTTTACACAACCGTTCTTTGCATTCCAACGCATATTTTTGCTCCCTTCTTACTATGAACACCGGTATACCGCAGCTTGCTTTATAGCGTTTGTCCTATGCTTATCCCCCAATACCTACCTTTAGAATCTCCAAGTAGCCTGTTAAGCCTTGCATGTATTGTTCTCTGAGCTGTTCAAAAGATTTCTGTTGCGTATCTGCTTTCTCAAGAAATTCTTTGTTATAACCTTCTAATACCCACTTTAAAACATCTGCAATTCTATCTATATTGGCTTGAAAGCCTTCTTCCTCAATTCCCTTTAATAATTCGTAATATAGATTCTCGCCTTTGGTACTGTACCGCTCCAACATCTTTCTGCGAATTGATGCATCGTTTTCTGCCACCGCACCGAGCACCAAACGCCCCTTCTCCGTGTTTCTCATGTACCACGTAATCTCCCAAGCCGAATACTCCATGATTCTTTGAAACAGCTTTGTGGATAAATCCTGCAAGCCATGCTCCATGTCTTTCATCATTTCCCCGGTTACAATATCCAGCAAATAAAAATACAAATCCTCTTTGCTTTCAAAATATTTGAACAAACTTCCTTTGCTGATACCGCATTCTTTGACAATTCTGTTTGTCGAAGCATTGATGAAACCGTTATGGGCAAATTCCGTAATAGAAACATGTATGATGTTTCTCTGTTTCTCTTCATCCAGGTGTAAAAATTGATTTGTTGGCATTTTTATCCTCCATAATAGTCTTTATTTTACTTGTCATCAACTTATTTTCTGTAATAAGTAATTTCCTTTTTAAACACGTATTTTGAGTCAATATTCCAATGATTGTCCACATGGAAAGTTCATTTCAGTACCACTCATAATAGTGTTGTGCCGATATTCTCATTACCGCACGCATAATTGTATTAACCAATTTCCACTTCTGCACAATATGCAGTTTATCGTCATTTCTCCTCCCCATAGAGGTGACCACTCGGTCACTCCTAGTATAAATTCCTTTAGCAGCTTTGTCAATCAAAGAACTAAATCAAAAATCTTTTGATATACTTTTCTATTGTAACCGTATCCAATGGACGCTTGGAGGTTTCATGTGTTACAATTAGTCTGTCTCCAATAATGATATCATTTTTCTGATACATCTCAATTTTCCTCAATGCCTTATCACAATAGTCCGACTGATCCATCATTCCCATATGTTCCCAGAATTTCTCTTTTCGATTCTGCTTGCTTAACACAGTAAAATCCGGATGTACCAGTCCCATACCTACCAAAGAGATTGGGTACTCATATCGATAAGGAACTTGATACATATTTAGCATATCTGCAATTATTTTTTCGGATTTTGATCTGACACGCTCTCCCCTATTTGTATATATCTCAGCCACTCCCTCTGCAAACGGTTTACCTTTGTACTCTTTGCTAAGCCACTGTCTGATATACTCTTCATCTGAAAAAACTCTTGGTGTAACAATTTTTTGCCTATGTGTACTCATATTCAAATATAGATTCTGTAATTCATCATCCGGATATAAGGATAAATCCCTTTGTATCATATACAATCTCTTCTTTGCTGTCTCCAACAGTCTAAAGTCATAATCTCTTTGTGCTAAGGCAGATGCAAACATCCGGTCCTTTTTTCGGATATATTTTTCTTTTAGCCTTAATCCTTTTAGACTTGTTGGCTGAAAATAGTAATCAACAGTCGTTTTGCTTGATGATATCCGCAAGTGTCCTTCCGGGATCTTTTCATTTTTATATATAGCGCTGCTGTCGGTAGTAATATCGTTAATCAGTTTTAAAAGTTCCTTCTCTTCTCTTAATAATGCTTCTCGCAAATTACTCATACCTTATACCCCTTTCTTAATCATTGATGTTTACCGCTTAACCTGTTTTCTTATAACTTCTCGGGGGTGTATCCAGAAGGATTTTACCGCCCTACTTGACTATTTCCTGCTTTTCGGGGGTGTTTCCAGTCCAATTTTACCACCCATCTTGACTATTTCCTGCTTCTCGGTGGTTTTTCCAGAAGGATTTTACCGCCCTACTTGACTATTTCCTGCTTCTCGGGGGTTTTTCCAGAAGGATTTTACCGCCCTGCTTGACTATTTCCTGCTTCTCGGGGGTGTTTCCAGTCCAATTTTACCACCCCACTTGACCATTTCCCACTTCTCGGGGGTGTTTCCAGAAGGATTTTACCATCCAACTTAACCATTTCCCACTTCTCGGTGGTATTTCCAGTCCAATTTTACCGCCCAACTTGACCATTCCCTGCTTCTCCATAGGTATTATCTGGTAAAAATCACCTCCTATCATGGATGTACCTTACTCCTTATGGGCATTTTCTAAAAACCCCTATCGCCCTGCCTTACCATTATTTCTTATCGGGATAAAAACTGAATAAAGAAGAATGAAGATCATTTTCCGTACCGGAAGTTCGATACGGAAAATGATTAGACTTAATTTGATTAATAAGATGATATAACATTGAACATAATTTTTCGCGATACTCCAGCAAACCACTTAAAGGATATCATGGTCATTTGGAAAAGTAAATGAATAATTTCATCGTTATATGTCTGTCATCCATGAATATGACAGGTCAGTATAAAAGAAATGTATATCCATTACCGATAGGATCTCTCAAAAATCCCTGCCACATCCTCATCTGTCATTTCACAAGGATTTGCAGCATACAATCCTCCCATCGTCTCACGAGCATTTACAGCAAGTGTCATACACTCATCCTTACAGAATCCGTAATCACTCATCTTAAGGTCTGCAACACCACATGCCTCCTGGAGTTTTACAAGTGCATCGATGAAATCTTGTGCACCGCAAGGATTGGTCACGCCCATTGCCTTCGCCATTTTAATAAATCTGTCATCGCAAGCATGACGATCCACGAAGAACTGTGCAAACTCCTTTGATATAATGATAAGTCCGGCTCCATGTTGCAGATTCCTGTGATAAGCACTCATCGCATGCTCCATTGAGTGCTGTGCCGTTGTACTGGTCAGTTGCATGGTAATACCGGCCATCGTACTTGCGTAAGCCACATGTTCTCTTGCTTCCAAATCCGCTCCGTTTGCAACCGCCCTTGGAAGATATTTCGCAATATTTTCAATCGCCGATAACGCAATTGCCTCCGATAATTCATTTAATGAAGTTGACATCATGACCTCTGTGTTATGAAACAGCGCATCAAATCCCTGGAATGCCGTATATTTGGCCGGAACCGTAACCATAAAAGTAGGATCTACGACTGCAATGACAGGTTTGCATGCCGGATTACCGAATCCAATCTTCTCATGTGTGTCCTCTTTACAGATAACTCCCCATTCATTCATCTCCGAACCGGTTCCAGAGGAGGTCGCTATGGTAATGATCGGTAGCGGTTTTTCCACCAGCGGTTGCGCTTTGCCGGTTCCGCCACATACATAATCCCACAGTCTTCCGGGATTTGTTGCCATAACAGATACCGCAACGGAAGAATCAAGAACCGCGCCACCGCCAAGCGCAACAATAAAGTCACAATTATTTTCTTTGGCGAAGGATCCGGCCTCCTCGCATACCTCCATCAGTGAATTTTCCATAATTCCCGCAAATTCTGCATACGTAACACCGGCCATTCTAAGCTGCTCTATGGTTTTGTCGTAAGAACCGTTATGATGTACCGACTGCCCGTTTGACAACAGCAAAAGCGCCTTTTTCCCGGGCATTTCTTCATTGTGCAGTTGCTCAATCATTCCTTTCCCAAATAGCAATTTCGTTGGGTTGTTAAAAATAAAATTCATCATATTCCTATACCTCCGCTTTATTATTTATACTTTTTAGCTAAAAATAACAATTACTTTCCTGTTCTGCCAGTCCCCGTTTCCTCGGGATTCTGATTGATTGCCCCAACAATCGGATGCGGCACATACATTTCTTCCAAATACTCTACATCCTCCTGCGAAAGTTCAATCTGCAAAGCACCGACCGCATCATCGATATAGCCTGTTTTGGTCGCCCCAATAATCGGGGATGCAATCCCCTTCTTCCATTGCCATGCCAATGCAATCTGAGACATTTTACATTGATAACGTTCTGCCAACTCCTGTACTCGCTTCACGATTTGCATATCCTGTTCTTCCATGCGATCATACTTGCCCCTTGCCACACGATCGGTTTGGCTGCGAAGGGAATCCGTATTCCATACGGGTCTTGATAAATGGCCTGCGGCTAATGGACTATACGGCATTAGCGATACATTCATCTGTTTGCAAATGGGAATCATTTCTCTCTCATCCTCTCGATAGAGAAGACTATAATGGTTCTCCATAACGGAAAATGGCGTAATTCCAAGTTCTCGTGCCACCAGTTGCATATTATGGAACTGATATCCATACATGGCAGATGCGCCAATTGCCCGAACTTTACCTGATTCAACCAACGAATGAAGTGCCTCCATGGTTTCTTCAATGCTTGTGTCATAATCAAATCTATGAATGATATATAGATCCAGATAATCCGTTCCAAGTCGTCGCAACGTTCCCTCAATCTCTCTCATAATCGCCGTTTTCGATAAGTGCCCTTCGTTAAAATACACCTTGGATGCAATCACTACCTTATCTCTTGCAACACTCTTTTTCAGCGCCTTTCCCAAGTATTCCTCACTGGTTCCGGCAGAATAACAATTGGCGGTATCAAAAAAAGTAATTCCCGCATCAAGTGCATGTCTGATAACTCTCTCACTTTCTTCTTCGTTCAATGTCCAATCATGCATCGTTCCGGCCTTCCCAAAACTCATGCATCCAACGCAAAGTTTAGACACCTCAATCTCCGTATTTCCTAATTTAACATACTGCATACGCAAGTCCACCTTCCTTACAATTCTTTTACCCAATCTGCAATCTCTTGTCTTCCCGCTCTGTTAAAAAGCCTACCTTCGCAAAATGTCGCTTGCGGCGCGGAGGGTTGCAATTCCTTAATCGTATTCCCAAATCCGCTTCCGCCTGATGTCGCAAACAGGATAATCTTTTTATCTGTAAAATCATACTTCTCTAAAAAAGTATTAACAATTGTCGGCGCAACATACCACCAAATCGGAAACCCAAGAATGATTTCATCATAGGCATCCATTTGAATATCGACATCTGCCATCTCCGGTCTGATTTTCTTGTCATTCATCTCGATACTGCTCCTGGACTGCTTATCCATCCAATCCAAATCCGCTTTTGTATAGAGCTGTTTCGGCGCGATTTCAAATAGTTCGTAATTTCCTGCATCCGCAATCATTTCCGCTACCTTTTTTGTAACCCCACTTGCGCTAAAAAATGCTACCAACCGTTTTTTCATCCTATGATTCCTCCTGTCATTATCCAATTATTGTTATCTTTCGCCAATTGTATCAAAATAAAAGCGCAAGATATTCTTTGTTATCCTACACTTTTATTATAAACGCATTATCTATTATGTCTAATACTTATATTGCATGCATTACCATGCCTGATAGGCATTGATTTCTTCTATAAATCTCTTAATCACAGGAGAATACGGTATATTTCTTCTCCATGCAATCACTGTACTAGTCTCAATCTTGGGGAATAGCGGTCTTTGCACAAGCAACTCATCGCTCCAATACTTCGTTGCTCCTTCAATAGATACCGGATATCCCAGTCCCTGTAATGCCATAACCCCCGCATTCGTTCCAAGATTACTGGTAAAAGTAACATGTAGCCTGCTAAAATCCTCTCCGAACCAATTCGCCAGTTCATTTTGTACGTTAATTCGTTCCGGTAAAATTAGCGGTAGTTCGAGCAAATCTTCTTTGGTAATCACTTCCTTCTTGGCAAGTGGATCATCCGGCTTCATTTTCACGACCCAGCAATCGCTATTTGGTATTCTGATATAGTCCAGTCCTTCCGTGTTAACCGGCTCTAAAAACAGACCAATATCAACCAGTCCTTTGTTCATCCGCTCCAATACATTATCTGCTGTTCCCGTGTGTATGGCAAATTGAACCAGCGGAAACTGTATATCGTATAATAAAGCTACCTTAAATCGGAAAAAGAATTCCCTATAATCAG